>NZ_JALLGL010000189.1 GCF_023072675.1 Streptomyces sp. XM83C | reverse complement strand
TGCCTCGTCCGGGGCCGGGGGCACCGAGCCCGAGTCGGGGGCGGGGCGGAGCGGGAAGGGATCGACCCGCGTCTCGTCGATGACCGGCGGCGCCGGCTGCGGCGGCTTCGGCATGACCGCGGCCTCGGAGTGCCCGCCGCAGCCGTACGCGAGGGAGACGACGCGTCCGTCGGCCGGGGAGAACTCGTTGGCGCACACCCCGAAGGCCTGCCCGAGGGAGCCCCCGATCGGCACGAGGAAGCCGCAGCTGACGCAGGCGGCGGGCGCGGCCTGCGCCATCGGGGTCTTCGCGCCGAAGGCCTCTTCCCAGCGGTCGGCGGCGACGTGGAGACCGTATCGGGAGAGGACTCGGGCGCGCCGCATGCCGAGTTCCTCGGCGACGGCGGCGATGGAGCCGCGGGTGGGCGCGGAGGCGAGGTGGGCGGGGGTGCCCTCGGTGACGTCGGCGTCCTCGGCCTCGGCGAGTTCGGCCATGTCGGCGGAGACGGCGGCCACGGCCGAGTTGGGCGGGGGTTCCTCCGCGCCGGTGTAGCCGGGCTCCAGCCGCAGGTCCTCGGCGTCGGTGGGCAGCAGGTCGCCGGGGCCGAGGTCGCCGGGGCGGAGACGTTCGCTCCACGGCACCCATTCGGGGGCGAGGACGGCGTCGGGGCCGGGCAGCAGGACGACCTCGTCGAGGGTGACGACCTTGGCGCGGGAGGCGCGGGCGACGGTGACGGCCCAGCGCCAGCCGCGGTAGCCGAGTTCCTTGCACTCGAAGAAGTGCGTGACCACGCGGTCGCCCTCGGAGACCATCCCGCTGTGCTCGCCGACGACGCCGGGCGCGGCGGCTTCCTCGGCTGCGGCGCGGGCGAGGTCGACGGCCTCGGCGCACAGGCGGTCGGGGGTGCGGCTTCGCGTGCTCGCTGCGCTCACAGGTATCGCTTCTCTCCAGTACGCCGTCTTCCGGTGCGGGTGCCTCCGGCGGCGGGGCGGAAGACGGAGCGGACACCTGGACCGCTTCGACGTCTGCGCACGCTCGCGCTCGGGCGCACCTCACCATCCATTCTGCGGGATGGCCGAGATACGCACGCTACCTGTTCGCTGCCGCTGGGCCTACACCGACGTCTTCGTCGGGCGCTTCCCGCCGGTCGTGTCCCGCCTGCCGGACGGACCCGCTTGGCCGCAAACGTGCAGTAACGGCACTACGTCGGGCTTTCTCGGGGCACTATGACGACGTGGCAGCCGCGAAGTCCCCCCAAGGTGCCACCGGGATCGGTGGGGTCGGAGGAAGCAAGGCGAGCAGGGGGAGCAGCCGAGGCGGCGGTTCGGGCCGGTTCCTGGGGTCCGTCCGCTCGGTCGGGCGTGCCCTGCACTTTCCGGTGACGGGTGCGGCGCGCGGTATCCGCAAGGCGACGCATGCGCACGGCGCGGGTGAGTCGGGGCTCGGTCAGTTGATCGAGCTGCACGGGGTGAACGGCGCCGGCGATGTCATGATCACGGTGGCGTTGGCGTCGACGGTGTTCTTCTCGGTGCCGACGGACGAGGCGCGCGGGCGGGTCGCGCTGTATCTGGCGATCACGATGGCGCCGTTCACGGTGCTGGCCCCGGTGATCGGCCCGATGCTCGACCGGTTGCCGCACGGCCGTCGGGCGGCGATGGCGGGCTCGATGCTGGCGCGGGCACTGTTGGCGCTGGTGCTGTCGGGGGCGGTGGTCAGCGGGGGTCTGGAGCTGTATCCGGCGGCGCTGGGTGTGCTGGTGGCGTCGAAGGCGTACGGGGTGGTGCGCAGTGCGGTGGTGCCCCGGTTGCTGCCGCCGAGGATCAGCTTGGTGAAGGCGAATTCGCGGGTGACGCTGGGCGGTCTGCTGGCCACAGGGGTGGCGGCGCCGATCGCGGGCGGGTTGCAGGCGATCGGCGCGCGCTGGCCGCTGTACGGCGCTTTTGTGATCTTCATCGCGGGGATGTTCCTGTCGTTCCGGTTGCCGCACAAGGTGGACTCGGCGAAGGGCGAGGACACGGCGCTGCTGGCGGCGGACGAGCGGCATCTGCACGGGCCGCACCGGCAGCCGGTGAAGCGGCCGGGGCTGCGGACGGTGGGCCCGGCGGTGACGCACGCGCTCGCCGCGAACGCGTCGATCCGCTGTCTGACCGGTTTTCTGATCTTCTTCCTGGCGTTTCTGCTGCGGGAGCATCCGATCACGGGGCAGAGCGCGGCGGTGTCGCTGGGCATGGTGGCGGTCGCGGCGGGCGCGGGGAACGCGCTGGGTACGTCGGTGGGGGCGTGGCTGCGGTCGCGCGCCCCGGAGATCATCATCGTGACGGTGGTGGCGGGGGTGATGACCGCCGCGATCGTGGCGGCGGTGTTCTTCGGCGCGGTGCTGGTGGCGTGTCTGGCGGCGGTGGCGGGGTTCGCGCAGGCGTTGGCGAAGCTGTCGCTGGACGCGTTGATCCAGCGGGACGTGCCGGAGCTGGTGCGGACGTCGGCGTTCGCCCGTTCGGAGACGTTGCTGCAGATGGCGTGGGTGTTCGGCGGTGCGATCGGCATCGTGATGCCCTTGAACGGCACGCTGGGGCTGTCCGTGGGCGCGGCGATCGTGGCGGCGGGCTGGCTGACGACGGTGCGGGGGCTGGTGGCGTCGGCACGTCATGGGGGGTCGGCGCGGGCGCGGGTGGCGTAGGGGGCGGTGCCTGCCGGTGGGGGTGTGCGCGCAGTTCCCCGCGCCCCTGTCGGTGGGGGTCGGTCGCGGCGTTTCCGCGCCCCTGTGGGGGTGGTGTGCGTGCTCGGCTGGCGTAACGAACCGGGCACGTCGGCCCCCGCGTGGTCGGTGGGGCGCGGGTGCCAGATAGCCTTCGGCCATGACCATGCTGCATTCCGTCGTGCGACGCCGCCGCGCTGTCGCCGCCGCCGGCGCCGTTTCCGCCGGACTGCTCGTCCTGTCGGCCTGCGACAAGCCGACGCCGGTTGCCACGATCTCCATCGGCCGTGGCTCGGTCAGCTCCGAGGCGGCCTGCTACAACGACGGCAAGGCGCTCGACACGAAGTCGCTGACGAAGTGCGCCACCGAGAAGACCGATGTGAAGTCGATCGATCTGGGCCAGGACCAGGCGATCCGGATCGGTGTCGACCCGGAGATCGCCGAGAACGGCTGGACGATCCTGGTCAACGGCCGCCAGTTCGCCGACTTCAGCAAGAACACCTACCGCTCGATCCCGGGCAGTGTCTTCTTCAACGAGCAGTACCAGACCGGTGGTGAGACGAACACGATCTCCGTGCAGGAGGGCGAGGAGTCTCCCAAGGGTGTGTGGACGTTCAAGCTGAAGAAGGCGTACTGACCGGGGCCTGTCCGATGCGGGTTCTCGTCGCCACCGCCGTCCCCGCCGAGCGGGACGCGGTGGCACGGGCTTTTCCCGCGGGGTACGGCGGTGCCGTGCCGGGGCTGCTGGCCGCCGGGGTGGGTCCGGCGCGTGCCGCGGCGGCGACGGCTGCCGCGCTGACGGCGGCGGAGCGGGACGGTGTGCCCTACGGGCTGGTCGTCAGTGCCGGGATCGCGGGCGGGTTCGCGCCGCACGCGCCGCTCGGCTCGCTCGTCGTCGCCGACGAGATCACCTCCGCCGATCTGGGCGCGGAGACGGCGGAGGGTTTCCTGCCCGTCACCGAGCTGGGTTTCGGCACGGTCACCCACCGTCCGCCCGAGGCGCTGGTGCGGCGGGTGGCGGACGCTACCGGGGCCCGTGCCGGGGCCGTGCTGACGGTGTCGACGGTGACGGGCACGGCCGAGCGGGCGGCCGAATTGCGGGCGCGGCATCCGCGGGCGCTCGCCGAGGCCATGGAGGGCTTCGGGGTGGCGGAGGCGGCGGCGCTGCACGGGCTGCCCGTGCTGGAGATCCGCGCGGTGTCGAACGCGGTCGGGCCGCGTGACCGTGCCGCCTGGCGCATCGGTGAGGCGTTGCAGGCGCTCACCGAGGGCTTCGGGAACCTGGCACCCGTACTGGAGAGTTGGAACAGTCATGACGACCGGTGAGCCCGTGCGGTCCCTGCGGATCGCCTACTCCCCCTGCCCGAACGACACGTTCGTCTTCGACGCCCTCGCGCACGGCCGGGTGCCGGGCGCGCCCGCGCTGGAGGTGACGTTCGCCGACATCGACGTCACGAACGGCATGGCGGAGCGCGGCGAGCACGATGTGCTGAAGGTGTCGTACGCGGTGCTGCCGTACGTCCTCGGGGAGTACGCGCTGCTGCCGTGCGGGGGCGCGCTGGGGCGGGGCTGCGGGCCGCTGGTGCTGACGCGGGAGGCGGGCGCCGATCTGACGGGCCGCACGGTCGCGGTGCCGAGCGAGACGTCGACGGCGTATCTGCTGTTCCGGCTGTGGGCGGCGGACACCGTGCCGGGCGGGGTCGGTGAGATCGTCGTCATGCCGTTCCACGAGATCATGCCGGCGGTGCGGGACGGCAAGGTGGACGCGGGGCTGGTGATCCACGAGGCCCGGTTCACGTATCAGAACTACGGTCTGCACAAGCTGGCCGACATGGGCGAGCACTGGGAGCGGACGACGGGGCTGCCGATCCCGCTGGGCGCGATCATCGCGCGGCGGTCGCTGGGCGCGGACACGCTGACGCTGCTCGCCGACTCGATCCGTACGTCTGTGCGGATGGCGTGGGAGGACCCGGAGGTCTCCCGGCCGTATGTGATGGAGCACGCGCAGGAGATGGACCCCGCGGTGGCCGACCAGCACATCGGGCTGTACGTGAACGAGTTCACCGCCGGTCTCGGCGCCGACGGGTACGCGGCCGTGCGCGGGCTGCTGGACCGTGCGGCGGCCGAGGGGCTGGTGCCGCCCCTCGGCCCGGACGCGCTGGACTTTCCCTGAGGCCGTGCCGGCGGGCCGTGCCTCGGCGGTCGCGTCGTACGGCTCAGACGTCGAGCTGGTCGGCGACCGCGCGCAGCAGCCCGGCGACCTTCTTGCCGGCGGCCTTGTCGGGGTAGCGGCCCCGCTCCAGGGTCTGCGTGACGTTCTCCAGCAGGGTCGTCAGGTCCTGCACGATGGAGGCCAGCTCGTCCGGCTTCTTGCGCTGGGCGGCGGCCACGGACGGGGTCGGCTCCAGCAGGATCACCGACAGGGCCTGATCGCCGCGCTGTCCGGCGACCACGCCGAACTCCACGCGCTGTCCCGGCTTCAGGGTCTCGACTCCGGCGGGGAGGACGGAGGAATGGACGAAGACGTCACCGCCGTCGTCGCGGGAGAGAAAGCCGAAGCCCTTCTCGCTGTTGAACCACTTGACCTTGCCGGTGGGCACGTCTGTCCTCGTCCTCGTACTCGTCGGAAAATTGCTCAATAACAACCCTGGCGGGTCGACCATGACCCGCCGGTACCAAGGCTAATGGTCTCCGGGCGGGTGACAAGACGTCGCCCGGTTGTTCCTTCGCGCAGGGAACTACCCTGGTCGAGTGCGTGACAAAACTCGAATGAATTCCGCCGCTCCCGGTGATCGGCTGATCCGTGCCGGTGCGATCGTCTTCTTCATCGGCGCGGTCGCCACTCTGGTCACGGTGGCTCCTCTGCTGCTCGGCACGGAGCCTTTTCCGACGTACATGTTCGGGTTGAGCATGCTCATGGCCGTCGGATTCGTGCTCGCCGGGGCGGGCCTGACGCGTTCCGTGGTGGCGGGGCGGCGGCAGGCTCGGGCGGCGGCTCAGGCGTCCAGGTAGGCCGAAAGCCACCCCGGGAATTCGGTCAGCGACGTGAGCACCACGTCGGCACCCTCCGCGCGCAGTTCCTCGGCGGTGCACGGCCCGCTCGCCACGGCCACCGCCAGCGTGCCCGCCCTGCGGGCGCCGCGTACGTCGCCGGTGTGGTCGCCGACGTAGATCGTCGCGCCGTGCTCGCGCAGCGCCTCCGCCTTGCGCTCGGCCCACAGATCACCGACGACCGTGTCGGCGTCCAGGCCGAGATGCTCTGTGTGCAGCTTGGCGTTGGGCTCGTGCTTGGCGGTCACCACCAGGGTCCGTCCGCCGGCCGCCTTCACCGCGGCGAGCGCCTCGCGGGCGCCCGGCATGGGCAGCGACGCCGGGACGGCGATCTCCGGGTAGATCGCGCGGAACGTGTCCGCCATGGCCTCGACCTGGTCGGCGGGGAACCAGTTCGCCATCTCCTCGGTGAGCGGCGGCCCGAGCCGGGTGACGGCCAGGTCGGCGTCGATGTACGTCCCGGTCCGCTCCGACAACTGCTGGTAGACGGCGCGGATGCCGGGGCGGGAGTCGATCAGGGTCATGTCGAGGTCGAATCCGACCACCGGTGCGCGAGACGTCATGACGGCCATTCTGCCGTGCCCCCGACCAGCGCCCTCGGCCCGTCCGCGCGGCCACGGGGTCCCCGTCGCAACTCCCCGGTGTCCGCCTCGAACCCGAGGGGCGCGGGCAGGGGCACGCTCTGCCCCGGTTCGTACGTGGACCCCCGGGCACAGGCGTCACCGGAGGGTTCCGACCGGTCACCTCGCCTGCCTGCCGGTCGATCAGCACGTACACGGGGATGCCGGCGCGGGCGCATCCGCGGGTCCTCTTCTCGCGGTCGCGTCCGGCCGTGCCGTCGGAGGTCACCTCGGCGACGAGGAGAACGGGGACGGGTCGTGCCACTCGTCCGGGTCGTCGCAGGGGGCAGGGCCTGGAAGGCGTCGCCCTGGCACCCCGGCAGGATGATCGGCTCCGCCCTCGCCATGATCGGCCTCCTTCGCTCGGCGCGACCTTCCCGGCGCGGGCGGGAACCGTGTGCGGCGATCGGCCGCTGATCACCCGGACGGGTGTGCCGGAGCGGGTACGTTCCTCAGCGTCTGCGCTGCGAGCGCCACACCAGGAACAGGGCCGAGGCCACCGCCGCGCCGCGGACCACCCAGGGCCAGGTGTCGGCGATCGCGGCGTTCATCTGGCCCTCGGCGATCGGGGTGCCCCAGCGGCCCTCCGTGCGGCCCCACAGCCACACCATGCCGGCCGTCAGGGAGAGGCCCGGCAGGATGACGACCGCCCACTTGGTCTCCGTGTCGGTCAGCCGGCGTGACGCCCAGGCGATGAGCCAGCCCGCCGCCAGCGCGAGCAGGTTGCCGACCACCGCCCCGGCGACCAGGCAGGCCGCGGCGAGCAGCAGCAGCGGGTTGCTCCAGCGGGGCAGGGACGGCAGGCGCGGCAGGCGGGGCTTCGGCGCCGTCGGGGGCTGTGCGGCCTCGGCCGGGTCCGGGTTCCGGTCCGGGTCTCCCTCTTCCGCCTTGCCGGGCTTGTCCTGCGGTTCCTCGTCCGGGCGTGGCGGTTTCAGCAGGTCGGGGATCTCCACGCCGCCCACGAAACCGGGGGCCTCGTCCGTGCCGGTGTCCACGAGCGGGCCGGTCGGGGTGCCCCACCAGTCGGGGCGTACGGCGCTGCCGCCCAGTTCCTGTGCGCTCGCCAGGTGCGGTGGGGCGGGCCCGTCGGGCGTCGGGGTGCCGGCGGTCTCCTCGGCGGGCCTGGGGCGCGGTACGCGGCGCCGCTTGAGGAGGGACGCCCTGCCTTCCTCCCGGGCCTCGGGCTGCTCGTCCCGCGCCTCCCGCGCCTTCGTCTCGTCCCGCTGCACCGGCACCGCCGCGGCCGGCGGCTGCGGGGCCGCCGTGGTGGTGCCGGCGGCCGCTGTGACGACGTCGTCGGGGCTGCCGAGGCGGTCCAGGATGCGGCGCACCGCGGCCGGGCTGTCGACGACGGCACGCGCCCGGCGCCGGTCGATCTCGTCCCTCAGCTGCGACACGAGCCGCATCCGGGTGGACGACGGCAGCTGCCGCTGCTGCGCCACGTCGCCGACCCGGCTCAGGTACTCGTAGACGACCTTGTCGCTCTCGATCCCCACGGAAGGACAAGCTATCGCGCGGTCCCTCCGCCGGGCACGGCCGCGCTGTCGCACCCACCCGCTACCGTGGGTCGGATGAGCCCCGAGGACACGCCGGCCCCCCGTTCGCTCGCGGAAGCGCTCCGCGCGCGTGACGACGCCTCCCTGGCCGCCCTCCTGCGCGGCCGGCCCGACCTCATCACGCCCGTCCCCACCGACCTCACACAGCTCGCGACCCGCGCCGGTACGCGGGCGAGCGTGGTGCGGGCGCTGGAGCGGCTGGACCTGTTCACGCAGCAGACCGCGCAGGCGCTGGCGGTCGCCGAGGACCCGGCGACGTACGGGGAGCTGCTCGGGCTGATGGCCGGTGACGACGGTGATCCGGCGGTCGCCGACGCGCTGCCGCACGCGCTGGCGGTGCTGCGGGAGCTGGCCCTGGTGTGGGGCG
This sequence comes from Streptomyces sp. XM83C, assembly GCF_023072675.1. GTDB lineage: Bacteria > Actinomycetota > Actinomycetes > Streptomycetales > Streptomycetaceae > Streptomyces > Streptomyces thermocoprophilus. The sequence goes on along the minus strand of NZ_JALLGL010000189.1, from coordinate 4,128 downwards.
GTGACGACCGGATGCGGCTGGTGCGCACCGCGCGGGAACTGCTCGCGCCGGCCCCGCAGCACCCCTTGCCGACGGGGCTGGGCCCGACCGTGCGGGAGGCGGCGTCGGGCATGTCGCCGGGGCGTGTGCAGGAGATCGTGGCGACGGCCGGGCTGCCGTCCACGCACGACCCGGTGTCCGCGGTCGCCGCGCTGACGGCGCTGTTCACCGACCGCAAGCGGATGGGGAGGCTGCTCGCGGGCGCGCCGGAGGAGTCCCGGCAGGTGCTGGCGCGGCTGATGTGGGGGCCGCCGTACGGGCAGGTCACCGCCGACCCGGCGGCGCATCTGCGCTGGCTGCTGGACCGCGGGCTGCTGCTGCCGACCGCGCCCGGCACGGTCGTGCTGCCCCGTGAGGTCGCGCTGCATCTGCGGCAGGGCCGCGCGCACCGTCAGCCGGAGCCGCTGCCGCCCGCCGTGCAGACGGTGAAGGTGCACCCGCCGCAGGTGGTGGACGCCACCGCGGCCGGGCAGGCGCTGACCGCGCTCGGCACGGTGGAGGAGCTGCTGAAGGACTGGCACGAGGGCGGTCCGGCCGTGCTGCGGGCGGGCGGGCTGAGCGTGCGCGACCTGAAGCGGACCGCGGTCGCGCTGGACGTGCCGGAGCCGGTCGCCGCGTTCTGGGTGGAACTGGCGTACGCGGCCGGGCTGGTGGCGTCCGACGGTGAGGCCGACGAGCGGTACGCGGCCACGCCCGCCTACGACGAGTGGCTGGAGCTGCCCGCGCAGGAGCGGTGGGTGCGGCTGGCGGAGGCGTGGCTGGCGGCGACCCGCACGGCAGGGCTGGTCGGCGGCCGGGACGCGAAGGAGCGTCCCCTGTCGGCGCTGGGCCCCGGCCTGGACCGGTCGGCGGCGCCCGAGGTGCGGCACCGGGTGCTGACGCTGCTCGCGGCGCTGCCGGAGGGCGCGGCGGCGGACCCGGAGTCGGTGCTGGCGCGGCTGCGGTGGGAGCGACCGCAGCGCCGCGAGGAGGATCTGCGGGTCAGGCTGGCCCGCTGGACGCTACAGGAGGCGGAGCTGCTCGGGGTGACCGGGCGGGGCGCGCTCGCCGCGCACGGGCGGGCGCTGCTGGGGCTGCCGGAGCCGCGTCGCGGCGGGCCGGCCGGTGCGGCTCCGGAGCCGTCGGGGCCCGGCGACAAGCTGCCCGTCCATCACCACCACCGCGGGCCCGCCCAGGGCGCCCCGATCACCCCCGCCGAGCAGGCCGCCGCGTCGGCCGCCGCCGCACGGCTGCTGGCGCCGCTGCTGCCGGAGCCCCTGGACCATGTGCTGCTCCAGGCCGACCTGACGGCCGTCGCGCCCGGCCCGCTGGAGCGTCCCCTCGCCGACATGCTCGGTGTCCTCGCCGACGTCGAGTCCAAGGGCGGCGCGACCGTGTACCGCTTCACGCCCGCCTCCGTACGGCGCGCCCTGGACGCGGGGCGGACCGCCGCCGACCTGCACGCGTTCCTCGCCGCGCACTCCCGCACGCCGGTGCCGCAGCCGCTGGCGTACCTCATCGACGACGTGGCCCGGCGCCACGGCCATCTGCGGGTCGGCGCGGCCTCCGCGTATGTGCGCTGCGACGACGACGCGCTGCTGAACGAGATCCTCGCCGACAAACGGGCCGCCGGGCTGCGGCTGCGCCGCCTCGCGCCGACGGTGCTGGCCGCGCAGAGCGACCCGGCGACGCTGCTGGAGGGGCTGCGGGCGATGGGGTTCGCGCCGGCCGCCGAGTCCGCCGACGGTGATGTGCTGATCGCCCGCGCCGACGCCCACCGCACCCCGCCGCGCACCCCGCCGGAGCCGGTGCCGGAGGGCCCGCCCGTGCCGGACGAGGCGCTGCTGGCGGCGGCGATCCGCGCGATCCGCGCCGGTGACCTGGCCTCCACCGCCCCGCGCAAGCCGGCCGACGGCGCGGGCGCCGTCCTCGCGCCGGGCGAGCTGCCGCGCACCTCGGCCGCGGACACCCTCGCCACGCTTCAGGCGGCCGTGCTGACCGGGGACACGGTGTGGATCGGCTTCGTCAACGCGGAGGGTGCCGCCAGCCAGCGGGTCATCGCACCGGTGCGGGTCGAGGGCGGTTTCGTGACGGCGTACGACCACACCGCGGACGAGGTGCGCACCTTCCCCCTGCACCGGATCACGGGGGTGGCGGAGCCGGCGGAGGAGTGACGGGCGCGAGGCCGTGGCAGCCTTTGTGTGCCGTGACGATGTGACGGGCGCGAGGACGTGACGGGCGGGCGGACGTGACCGCCTTCGCGTGACGTGACGGGCGCGAGGACGTGACGGTCCGCTCCGTGCCGTGACGGGGATCTCGGCCCGACGGGACGACCGGCCCCGCCCCGTTCCTCGGAGGGTTGGGGCACACTGGACGTTTGGCCCGCGCGGAAGGAAGCACGTACGTGAACGGTCCTCTCATCGTCCAGTCCGACAAGACGCTGCTCCTGGAGGTCGACCACGAGCAGGCCGACGCGTGCCGGCGCGCGATCGCGCCGTTCGCCGAGCTGGAGCGGGCGCCGGAGCACATCCACACCTACCGGGTGACGCCGCTCGGCCTGTGGAACGCGCGGGCCGCCGGGCACGACGCCGAGCAGGTCGTGGACGCGCTGGTGCAGTACAGCCGCTACCCGGTGCCGCACGCGCTGCTCGTCGACATCGCGGAGACGATGGACCGGTACGGCCGGCTGTCCCTGGTGAAGCACCCGGCGCACGGGCTGGTGCTGACCTGCACGGACCGGCCGGTGCTGGAGGAGGTGCTGCGCTCCAAGCGGATCAAGCCGCTGGTGGGCGCCCGTATCGACCCGGACACGGTGGCGGTGCACCCGTCGGAGCGCGGGCAGATCAAGCAGACGCTGCTGAAGCTGGGCTGGCCCGCCGAGGACCTCGCCGGGTACGTCGACGGTGAGGCGCACCCGATCGAGCTGGCGGAGGACGGCTGGGCGTTGCGGCCGTACCAGAAGCAGGCCGTGGAGAACTTCTGGCACGGCGGCAGCGGTGTCGTCGTGCTGCCGTGCGGCGCGGGCAAGACGCTGGTCGGCGCGGGCGCGATGGCGCAGGCCAAGTCGACGACGCTGATCCTCGTCACGAACACGGTGTCGGCGCGGCAGTGGAAGCACGAGCTGGTGAAGCGGACGTCGCTGACCGAGGACGAGATCGGCGAGTACAGCGGTACGCGCAAGGAGATCCGTCCGGTCACGATCGCCACGTACCAGGTGCTGACGACGAAGCGGAAGGGTGTCTACCCGCACCTGGAGCTGTTCGACTCCCGTGACTGGGGGCTGATCGTCTACGACGAGGTGCATCTGCTGCCCGCGCCGGTGTTCAAGTTCACCGCCGACCTCCAGGCGCGGCGACGGCTGGGGCTGACGGCGACGCTGGTGCGGGAGGACGGCCGGGAGTCGGACGTGTTCTCGCTGATCGGACCGAAGCGGTTCGACGCGCCGTGGAAGGAGATCGAGGCGCAGGGCTATATCGCGCCCGCCGACTGTGTCGAGGTGCGGGTGAACCTCACCGACTCCGAGCGGCTCGCGTACGCGACGGCGGAGGCGGAGGAGAAGTACCGGTTCTGTGCGACGACCGACACCAAGCGCAAGGTGACGGAGGCGATCGTGCGGCGGTTCGAGGGTCAGCAGATCCTCGTCATCGGGCAGTACATCGACCAGTTGGACGAGCTGGGCGAGCACCTGGGCGCACCGGTCATCAAGGGCGAGACGTCGAACGCGCAGCGGGAGAAGCTGTTCGACGCGTTCCGGGAGGGCGAGATCAACGTCCTGGTGGTGTCGAAGGTGGCGAACTTCTCCATCGACCTGCCGGAGGCGACGGTCGCGATCCAGGTGTCGGGCACGTTCGGGTCGCGGCAGGAGGAGGCGCAGCGGCTGGGGCGGGTGCTGCGTCCCAAGGCCGACGGACATCAGGCGCACTTCTACTCGGTGGTCGCCCGCGACACCATCGACCAGGACTTCGCGGCGCACCGCCAGCGGTTCCTGGCGGAGCAGGGGTACGCGTACCGGATCATCGACGCGGACGAGCTGCTGGCGGAGAGCTGAGGCGGGCGGGCCGGGTGACGGTCACGCCGGCCCGGCGCCGGTCGGCGGGGGTGGTCCCGGGG
>NZ_JALLGL010000188.1 GCF_023072675.1 Streptomyces sp. XM83C | reverse complement strand
AGACGGAAGGGGCGGAGGGGGCAGGGGAGGAGACAGACACGGGACACCGTCCTGATGAGGTCGCGAACGCGTGACGGCACAGCCCACAGGGCGCCGCGCGCGAGAAAAGGAAGGGGTGCGAGATCAGCAGGACGGGCGACACACGCAGCCCGCATAGCGGACGAGGTCCATATGGACCCTCCGCCACAGGCGCACACAGGTGTCGGTCACGCTCGGGAGTACAGCACGGCCCGGGACGGACGGTCAACTCACCGTCACTATGTGGACGCACAGTGACGGTGAGCCGGTGGGGACGTCAGACGGCGCTCGTCTCCGCCGACGCCTCCGCCCGCGTCGGCCCGCCCAGCGCGGCCTCCGCGGCGGCGTACAGGTCTGCCGGGCGCACCCCGGCGAGCGCCGCCACCAGATGGCCGTCGGGCCGGACGAGCAGAACGGTGTGCGGTGCCGCGCCCGGGTACTCCTCCGCGACCAGCAGCTCCGCCGGGTGCGGCAGCGCGGCCACCGCGGCGGCCAGCCGCGGCATGACCCCGGCCGTCGCCCAGTGCTTGCGCTCCCACACACCCGTGCCCGGCGCGATCAGCACGACGAGCAGCGCCCCCCGCCCGAGCCGGTCACGCAGCCGTACGAAGGAGCCGTCCTCCGCGGTGACCCGCACATCGGTCACCTGCGCACCGGCGGGCGTGTCCACCGGCACCTCGGCCTCCAGATGCCGGGGCGCGAGCGGTGACGTCGCACAGGTGCCCGGCTCGCCGAGCGCCCCGCGGCCCAGATGGCCGTCGGCGAGCAGGGCGTCATGGCCGCGCGCCGAACCGGGCACCAGGGAGCGCAGCCCCCCGCCGCCGCGCAGCAGCGGCAGCACCTGGTCGGCCGCGCGCAGCCGGGCGGCGACGGCGGCGCGCCGCTCGGCCTGGTAGCTGTCGAGGAGCGCGTCGTGCGGGCCGTGATGCCAGACCCGGGCCAGCTTCCAGGCGAGGTTGTCGGCGTCCCGCAGCCCCTCGTCCAGGCCCTGCGTGCCGAGCGTGCCCAGCAGATGCGCCGCGTCCCCGGCGAGGAACACCCGCCCGGCACGCCAGCGGCGGGCCAGCCGGTGATGGACGGTGTGGACGCCGGTGTCGAGGAGTTCGTACGCCGGTGTGGTCCCGTCGCCCCAGCCGGCCAGGGTCTCGCGGATGCGGGTCACCAGCAGTTCCGGCGTCACCAGGTCCTTGCCGGGCGGCAGCAGCCAGTCCAGCCGCCACACCCCCTCGGGCAGCGGACGCGCGGTGATCTCCCCGGCGAACGGGCCGGACGGCCGCCACGGCGGCATCCGGTGCAGCAACGCCTCGCCGGGCCACGGCAGTTCGGTGCGCAGCGCAGCGACCGCGTGCCGTTCCACCGCCGTGCGGCCGGGGAAGCGGATGTCGGCCAGTTTGCGCACGGTGGAGCGGGGGCCGTCGCAGCCGACCAGATAACTGCCGCGCCACCAGGTGCTCCTGGCGCCGCGGGTGTGGGCGGTGACACCGGAGGGTTCCTGCTCGACGGTGTCCAGACGGCTGTCGACGGCGATCTTGACCAGCGGTTCACGGGCCAGCGCGGCGCGCAGCACGCCCGTGACGACGTGCTGAGCGATGTGCAGCGGGCCGGGGTTCGTGTCGTCGTCGAACGTGATCGTGCGTGTCACCTGCCTGCGCCGCATCGACCGCCATCCGGCCCAACGCGCACCGGCCTTCTCGAGCGGCACCCCGGTGAGACGTTCCAGCAGGGCGGTGGTGTCCTCGTGCAGCACGACGGTGCGGGCGAGACGGGGCTCGTCCTTGCCGGGGCCCTCGTCGAGGAGCACGGCCGGCACCTCCTGACGGGCCAGCGCCAGCGCGAGCGTGAGCCCGACGGGCCCCGCCCCGACGATGATCACCGGGTCCACGGCGCGACGCCCCCTGCCCGCAGCGGTGCCCTGAGAGACATGGGTGAACAAAAGGTGGGAGCAGGGTGCACGGTCACAGAACGTATGCAACCCATTGCCGGTGCTTGCGTCAAGTGACGGAGGGCAGTGGCGATCATGCCACTGCCCTCACTGGTCGAGCCGGGTGACGGTCCGTCACCGCCCGGTTGTGACCGGTGTGCTGCCGGACCGCTCAGCTGTCACTCGTTCTGCCACCGCCCGCTTCGGCACCGAAGCTGTCACCGACCTCGGCCGCGTTGAGATCGGCCACCTTGTCCACGCCGAGTACCGCACCGGTGCTGCGCTTGCTGCGGCGCATCCGCCGCTCCAGCCAGCTCGCGAACGACGTGAGCGAGAAGTTGATGACGATGTAGATGACGGCGACGACGGTGAAGCTGGCGATGGTGTTGGCGCCGTAGTAGCTGCTCATCGTGTTCGCCGAGGACAGCAGGTCCGGGAAGGTGAGGACGGCGCCGCCGAGGGCGGTGTCCTTCACGATGACGACGAGCTGGCTGACGATGGCCGGCAGCATCGCGGTGACCGCCTGCGGCAGCAGGACCGACGTCATGGTCTGCGTCTTGCGCAGGCCGATCGCCTGCGCCGCCTCGGTCTGCCCCTTGGGCAGGGACAGGATGCCCGCGCGGACGATCTCCGCGAGGACGGAGGCGTTGTAGAGCACCAGACCGGTCACGACCGCGTACAACGGCCGGTCGTCGGAGTTGATGTCGGTGTACTTGGAGTACAGGGCGACGGCGAAGATCATCAGGATCAGCACCGGAATGGCGCGGAAGAACTCCACGACCACGGTGACCGGTCCGCGCACCCACGCGTGGTCGGAGAGGCGGGCGATACCGAGGACCGCGCCGAGCGGCAGCGCGATGACCATGGCCAGGGCAGCCGCGATCACCGTGTTCTTCAGGCCGGGCAGGATGTAGGTCGTCCAGGCCTCGGTGCCGGTGAAGAACATCTTCCACTTGTCCCACGCCAGCTGGCCCTTTTCGTCCAGGTTCTGGTAGACCCACCACAGCACGGCTGCGAGGACGATCGCGAAGAGGACGGTGAACAGGACGTTCCGTCGTTTGGCACGGGGCCCCTGGGCGTCGTACAGAACGGAACTCATCGCTTCACCGCCACCTTCTTGCTGACCCAGCCGAGGACGAGACCCACGGGCAGCGTCAGGACCACGAATCCGAACGCGAAGACCGCGGAGATCAGGATGAGCTGAGCCTCGTTCTCGATCATCTCCTTCATCAGCGTCGCCGCCTCGGCGACACCGATCGCGGCGGCCACCGTGGTGTTCTTCGTCAGTGCGATCAGCACGTTCGCCAGCGGGCCGATCACCGAGCGGAACGCCTGCGGCAGTACCACCAGCCGCAGCACCTGGAAGAAGTTCAGGCCGATGGCGCGCGCGGCCTCGGCCTGCCCGACCGGCACCGTGTTGATACCGGAGCGGATCGCCTCGCAGACGAAGGCCGACGTGTAGACGATCAGGCCCAGCACGGCGAGGCGGAAGTTGATGACGTCGAAGTCGTCCCCGCCGCCCAGCGTCACGTTCAGGGTCTGGTTCAGCCCCAGCGACGCGAACAGGATGATCACGGTCAGCGGGATGTTGCGCACGATGTTCACGTACGCCGTACCGAAGCCCCGCATCAACGGCACCGGCCCCACCCGCATGGCTGCCAGGACGGTGCCCCAGATCAGAGACCCGACGGCGGAGAGCAGGGTGAGCTTGACCGTCACCCAGAAGGCCCCCAGCAGGTCGTAACCCTCAAGAAAGTCGAACACGATCTCCCGCGCTTCCGCGTGTAGGGATGCCCCGGTGCGCCGCCCGGTCCGGCGGCGCACCCGTCAGGCGTTGCCTCAGCTCTTGATGTCGCCGATCTTCGGCGCGGGCTCGTTCTGGTAGTTGGCCGGGCCGAAGTTCTTCTTCACGGCCGCATCCCAGGAGCCGTCGGCGACCATCTCTTCGAGGGCCTTGTTGATCTTGGCCTTGAGGTCGCTGCCCTTCTTGACGCCGATGCCGTAGTTCTCATTGGTCATCTTGAAACCACCGAGCTTGAACTTGCCCTTGAACTGGTCCTGCGCGGCGTAACCGGCGAGGATCGAGTCGTCGGTGGTCAGGGCGTCGATGGCGCCGGTCTGCAGGCCGTTCAGGCACGACGAGTACGTCGGGTACTTCTGCAGGTTGGCCTTGGGCGCCAGCTTGTCCTTCACGTTCTGCGCCGAGGTGGAACCCGTCACCGAACACAGCTTCTTGTCGTTCAGGTCGGCCGGCGACTTGATCGAGTTGTCGTCGGCGCGGATCAGGACGTCCTGGTGGGCGAGCAGGTACGGGCCGGCGAAGTCGACCTTCTCCTCGCGCTTCGGCGTGATCGAGTACGTGGCCGCGATGAAGTCGACGTCGCCGCGCTGGAGCATGGTCTCGCGGTCGGCGCTCTTCGACTCCTTCCACTGGATCTGGTCGGGGTTGTAGCCGAGCTTCTTCGCGACGTACGTCGCGACGTCCACGTCGAAGCCGGTGTAGCCGTCCGGGGTCTTCTGGCCCAGACCCGGCTGGTCGAACTTGATGCCGATCTTGATGGTCTTGCCGCCACCGGAACCCGAGTCGCCGTCGTCGCCCCCGCAAGCGGTGGCGGTCAGGGCGAGGGTGAGGGCGACGGCCGAGGCGGCGGTGACCTTGCGGAGCTTCATGGTGGACATCCTTTGCGTGAGGAAGAGATGCGGGCCCCTCGTCGGGGAGGCGAGGGCGGTCAGTGGTGGAGGATCTTCGACAGGAAGTCCTTGGCGCGGTCGCTGCGCGGATTGCTGAAGAACTGGTCCGGCGTGGCCTGCTCGACGATCCGGCCGTCGGCCATGAACACCACCCGGTTGGCCGCGGAACGCGCGAAGCCCATCTCATGGGTGACCACGACCATGGTCATGCCCTCCCGGGCGAGCTGCTGCATGACCTCCAGCACCTCGTTGATCATCTCCGGGTCGAGGGCCGAGGTCGGCTCGTCGAAGAGCATCACCTTCGGGCCCATCGCCAGCGCCCGAGCGATCGCGACACGCTGCTGCTGACCGCCGGAGAGCTGCGCGGGGTACTTGTCGGCCTGGGTGCCCACACCGACCCGGTCCAGCAGGCTGCGCGCCTTCTCCGCGGCCGTCTTCTTGTCGGTCTTGCGGACCTTGACCTGGCCCAGCATCACGTTCTCGAGCACGGTCTTGTGCGCGAAGAGGTTGAAGGACTGGAAGACCATGCCGACGTCGGCACGCAGCCGGGCCAGCTCCTTGCCTTCCTGGGGCAGCGGCTTGCCGTCGATCGTGATGGTGCCCGAGTCGATGGTTTCCAGCCGGTTGATGGTGCGGCACAGGGTGGACTTGCCGGACCCGGAGGGCCCGATCACCACGACCACTTCGCCGCGCCCGATCGTCAGGTCGATGTCCTGGAGTACGTGCAACGCGCCGAAGTGCTTGTTGACGCTCTTCAGGACGACCAGCTCGTCGGTCGGCGCCGAGTCCACCTTGGCCACCGATACTTTGGTCATCGCTCTGGGGCTCCGTCCTCCTCGGTTTCGCTGGGACAGTAGTAACCCTTCCCGACCAGCGTCATTACATCTGAGGGGAATCTGAGCATCACGATCCGGTTGCAATCGGACACGTGTCGTAGCACTTCGCATGGCCGATATATCGGCCGGATAACTAAAGTCGCGCGCCGCCCGAACCCTCTTGACGGGGTCCTCGTCCATCAGCGTGACTGCCATCGTGCACGCGCGCGTGCCCGTTTGGCTACAGAAGGGTCAGGTACGGACGGTGAACCGGAGGAGGACGGGATGAGACTGCTGCTCGTCGAGGACGACAACCACGTCGCCGCGGCCCTGTCCGCCGTCCTGACCCGCCACGGTTTCGACGTCACCCACGCCCGCAACGGCGAGGAGGCCCTCCAGGCGCTCGTCCCCGACGGCCACGGCTTCGGCGTCGTCCTGCTCGACCTCGGCCTGCCCGACCAGGACGGCTACGAGGTGTGCGGCAAGATCCGCAAACGCACCAGCACCCCCGTGATCATGGTGACCGCCCGCTCCGACGTGCGCTCCCGCATCCACGGCCTCAACCTCGGCGCCGACGACTACGTCGTCAAGCCGTACGACACCGGGGAACTGCTCGCCCGTATCCACGCCGTCAGCCGGCGCACTCTGCACGAGGAGTCCACCGGCTCCACCGAGGTCGCGCTGCGCCTCGGCCCCGTCCACATCGAGCTGCCCACCCGCCAGGTCACCGTCGACGGCTCCGTGGTGCAGCTGACCCGCAAGGAGTTCGACCTGCTCGCGCTGCTCGCCCAGCGCCCCGGCGTCGTCTTCCGCCGTGAGCAGATCATCAGCGAGGTCTGGCGCACCAGCTGGGAAGGGACCGGCCGCACCCTGGAGGTGCACGTCGCCTCCTTGCGCGCCAAGCTGCGCATGCCCGCGCTGATCGAGACCGTCCGCGGCGTCGGCTACCGCCTCGTCGCCCCGGCCGCGTAGCGGGGACCGGTTGCGCACACGTCTGCTGCCGCTGCTCATCGTGCTGATGGCGGCCGTACTGCTCGCCCTGGGCATTCCGCTCGCCATCAGCCGTGCCGCGGCCGAACAGCAGCAGGTCGTGATCGACCGTATCGACGACACCGCCCGCTTCGCCGCGCTCGCCCAGTACGTCACCGAGACCCCCGGCGAGGACCCCGACCCGCGCGACGAACGCCTGGAGACCCTCCGGAACGAGCTGACCAGCTATTACGAGGTGTACGGGATCCGCGCCGGCGTCTTCTACCGCAACGACACGCCCATGGCGCACGCCCCCGCCGGCTTCTTCCTGCCGTCGGAGGGCGAGGTGCGGGACGCGTTCGCCGAGTCGCTGCTCAGCCGGCGCAGCCACGACCCGCGGCAGGTGTGGCCCTGGCAGCGGGGCCGGCTCGTCGTCGCCTCGCCCGTCATCCGTGACGGTGACGTCGTCGCGGTCGTCGTCACCGACTCGCCGACCGGGCAGATGCGCTCCCGGATCCTGCGCGGCTGGCTCGTCATCGGGGGCGGCCTGCTCGCGGCGATGCTGCTCGCCGTCGGCGCCGCCCTCCGGCTCACAGGCTGGGTGCTGCGCCCTGTGCGCATCCTCGACGCCACCACCCACGACATCGCCACCGGCCGGCTGAAGTCACGTGTCGCGGTGGCGAGCGGGCCGCCGGAACTCAGACGGCTCGCCAAGTCGTTCAACGAGATGGCCGACAACGTCGAGGACGTGCTGGAGCAGCAGCGCGCCTTCGTCGCCGACGCCTCCCACCAGCTGCGCAACCCGCTCTCGGCGCTGCTGCTGCGTATCGAACTGCTCGCGCTGGAGCTGCCGGAGGGCAACGAGGAGATCGCCTCGGTGCAGGCCGAGGGCCGCCGCCTCGCCCAGGTCCTGGACGATCTGCTCGACCTGGCCCTCGCCGAGCACGCCGAGGCCGACCTGACCGTCACCGACATCGGCGCGCTGGCCGCCGAGCGGGTCGCCGCGTGGGCGCCGGTCGCCGAGGCCAAGGGCGTCCGGCTGACCGGGGACTGCCCGCCGGTCACCGGCTGGGCCGACCCGGTCACCCTGTCCTCCGCGCTGGACGCGGTGATCGACAACGCGGTCAAGTTCACGCCCGAAGGGGAGTGCGTCACGGTGTCCGTGGCCGCGGACGGCGACACCACCAGCGTCGTCGTCGCCGACCATGGGCCCGGCCTGTCCGACGAGGAGCTGGCCCGCATCGGCGACCGCTTCTGGCGCAGCGGACGGCACCAGAACATCAAGGGGTCCGGCCTCGGCCTGTCCATCTCCCGCACCCTGCTCGCCGCGGGCGGGGGCTCCATCTCGTACGACCATCACGAGCCGCACGGGCTGAAGGTGACGGTGCGGGTGCCGAGGACGGGTCCAGGGGCCTGAGGACTGCCCGCAGGCGCCGAGGAGTGCGTCAGGGCTTGACGGAGCGGTAGTAGTTCCGGGCGCCCTCGTGCAGCTGGAGCGGGTCGGTGTAGATCGCTGTCCGCAGGTCGACCAGCTGCGCCGAGTGGACGTGCGCGCCGATGCCGTCACGGCTCTTGATCACCGTACGGGTCAGCCACTCGGTCAGCGTCGGGTCCACGTCCGCGCGCGTGATGAGCAGATTGGAGACGGCCATGGTGGGCACGGGCGCTCCGTTCTGCACCGTCGGGTAGGCCGACTCCGGCATGCTGGCCGCCCGGTAGTAGCGCGTCGCCTCGCCCCCGCGGTGCAGCTTGGCCACCAGCTCGGCCTGGATGGGCAGGAACCGGATCGGAAAGCCGTCCGCGAGCTGCCGTACGCCGTCCGTGGGCAGACCCCCCGACCAGAAGAACGCGTCGATCGCGCCCCGCTTCAGACGTTCCGGCGCATCGCCGATGCCGTCGCTCTGCGGCGCGATGTCCCGCCCCGAGTCGATGCCCGCGGCCTTCAGCACCCGCTCGGCGATGAGCCGCACCCCGGACTCCGGCGGCCCTATGGCCACCCGCTTGCCCCGCAGATCCGCGACCGAGCGGATGTCGGAGTCGCGGGCCACGACGAGCTGCACATAGTCGTCGTACAGCCGGGCCACCCCGCGCAGGTGCTCGGCGCCCGGGCCGCCGTTCAGCTCGTACGTCTCCACGGCGTCGGCCGCCGCGATCGTGAAGTCGGCCTCGCCCCGCGCCACCCGGGCCACGTTCTCCTGCGAACCGTCACTGGTGATGAGCCGCACCTTCAGATCCGGCATGTCCTTGCGGAACTCCGCGCGCAGCATCTCGCCGTACACCTGGTAGACCCCGCTCGGCGTGCCCGTACTGAAGGTGATCGTCCCCTTCGGCGGGGTGTCCCCCAGGGGCAGCAGCCACCACAGGAGCAGCCCGAGCACGACGACACCGGCCCCCGCGACCGTGGTGGCGCGGCGGCGGGCGAGACGGCTCAGGATCCGGGGCACGCGGGCGATCCTGCCAGGCGCGGGGCCCCACTGACCAGGGGAGGCGGCGGGGACGGCGCTGTCAGTGACGGCCGTTACAGTCGGGCGCATGACTTCCCAGCACCCGACCTCCACCGTCCCCGCCCCCGCCGAGGCCGCGTCCCCGGCGGTTCCGTCCCCCGCCGGGCTCGTCCGTGAGTTCCACCGCGCCTTCGGCCTCGACGTCCGGGACACGCCGGCCGAGGTGCCGGCGGAGCTGGCCGCGCATCGCGGGGAGCTGCTCGCCGAGGAGGCCGGGGAGGTGGCAGAGGTGTCCGTGACCGGGCCGCTCGACAAGCTCGCGCACGAGCTGGCCGACGTGGTGTACGTGGCGTACGGCACCGCCCTCGTGCACGGCATCGACCTCGACGCGGTGATCGCGGAGATCCACCGCTCCAACATGACCAAGCTCGGCCCGGACGGCCAGGTCGCCCGCCGGGCCGACGGCAAGGTCCTCAAGGGGGAGCACTACGAGGCGCCCGACGTGGCGGCGGTGCTGCGCCGGCAGGGGTGGACGCCGGGGGGCGGGGCGGCCTGACGGCCGGTCTCACGGCTGCCCTGACCGTCGCCGACAGAACAGGGCGCCCCCTGCCGGGGGCGCCCTGGGTGAAACGTCACTGCGGGTCGGGTCAGGACGACGACGAGTCCGGCACCGGCTCCCGCTCCGTGCCCGCGCCCGGCGTGAGCGAGCCCTTGCCCTCCGCCCCGTCACCCGGCTTCCGGAACCGCTGCGTGACACGCATCGCCAGCGGCTCCGTCCAGCGCGCGGTCAGCGGGCCGAGGACGACCAGGATGAGCACGTACGCCGTGGCCAGAGGACCGAGGGACCGCTCGACACCGGCCGACACGGCGAGCCCGGCGATGACGATGGAGAACTCGCCGCGCGCCACGAGCGCACCGCCCGCACGCCAGCGGGCCTTCACCGACAGCCCTGCCCGCCGGGCGGCCCAGTAACCGGTGGCGATCTTCGTCGCCGCCGTCACCACGGCGAGCGCCAGCGCGGGCAGCAGCACCGGCGGGATGCTCGCCGGATCGGTGTGCAGGCCGAAGAAGACGAAGAAGACCGCCGCGAACAGGTCCCGCAGCGGGCTCAGCAGCGTGTGCGCACCCTCCGCGACCTCACCGGACAGGGCGATGCCGACGAGGAAGGCACCGACGGCCGCCGACACCTGTAGCTGCTGCGCCACACCGGCCACCAGGATCGTCAGACCCAGCACCACCAGCAGCAGCTTCTCCGGGTCGTCGCTGGAGACGAACCGCGAGATCACCCGGCCGTAGCGCACAGCGACGAACAGCACCAGACCGGCCGCGCCGAGCGCGACGGCCAGCGTCACACTGCCGGCGGCCAGGCCCACACCCGCCACCAGCGCGGTGATGATCGGCAGATACACCGCCATCGCCAGGTCCTCCAGGACCAGCACGCTGAGGATGACCGGTGTCTCACGGTTGCCGACCCGGCCGAGATCGCCGAGCACCTTGGCGATGACACCGGACGACGAGATCCAGGTGACGCCGGCCAGCACGACCGCCGCCACCGGACCCCAGCCCAGCAGCAGCGCCGCCGCCGCACCCGGCAGGGCGTTCAGCGCACAGTCCACCAGGCCCGACGGATAGTGCGCCTTCAGATTGGAGACGAGGTCGCTGGCCGTGTACTCCAGGCCCAGCATGAGCAGCAGCAGGATGACGCCGATCTCGGCGCCGGTCGCGACGAACTCCTCGCTCGCGCCGAGCGGCAGCAGCCCGCCCTCGCCGAACGCCAGCCCGGCCAGCAGGTACAGCGGAATCGGCGACAGCTGGATCCGGGCCGCGGCCCGGCCGAGCAGACCCAGCGCGAGGATGATGGAACCGAACTCGATGAGCAGTACTGCGGAGTGCACGAACCGGTCACTCCCGCCCGAGGATCTCGGCCGCCGCGTCCACACCCTCACGGGTGCCGATCACGATCAGAGTGTCGCCGCCCGCGAGACGGAAGTCCGGCGCCGGCGACGGGATGGCCTCCGCCCGCCGCAGCACGGCCACGATCGACGCGCCGGTCTCCGTGCGCATCCGGGTCTCGCCGAGCAGCCGCCCGTTCCAGCGGGACGTCGCCGCGACCTCGATCCGCTCCGCGACCAGACCCAGGTCGGTGGTGTGCAGCAGGTTCGGGCTGTGGTGCGCCGGGCGCAACGCGTCGATCAGCGCGTTCGCCTCCGGCCCGGTCAGACGCAGCGAGTGCGCGCACGAGTCCGGGTCGTCGGCCCGGTACACGCCCAGCGTGCGGGTGCCGTCCCGGTGGGCCACCACGGACAACCGGCGCTGCTCGCGCGTCACGAGGTCGTACTGGACCCCGATGCCCGGCAGCGGCGTCGACCGCAGTCGTGGTGCTGACACGTTTCTCTGTCTCCTTGTCACGGGCCCTGTGCTGTGCCCGTCCGGTTCTCCCGGACGAACCTCGATAGATCGTTCCCGACCTGTCCGACCAGCCATCCTGCCACTCGCGCGTACGGTGACGATATGGGTGTCAGCACGGATGGACGAGGCCTGCCCGACGCGGCGAGACTACGCGCGGCACGCCTGCGCGCACGGAACAGGCGGAACAGACGGCCGGAGCGCAGGAACGTCTCGCTGTTCTGGCGCATCTTTTCCCTCAACACCGCCGGCCTCGTCGTCGCCTGCGCGCTGCTCCTCGGGCCGGTCACCGTGTCGACGCCCGTACTGCCCGGGGAGGCGTTCGTCGTGGTCGCCGGACTCGCCGCGCTGGTCGCCGCCAACGCGATCGTGCTGCGGTACGGCCTCGCCCCGCTGCACCGGCTGGGCGAGGCCATGGACAGCGCCGACCTGCTGCGTCCGGGCGCCCGCGCCGAGGTCGCCGGACCCGCCGAGACGGCCCGGCTGATCACCACGTACAACGCGATGCTCGACCGGCTCGCCGCCGAACGCGCCGCCGGCGCCGCCCGCGCCCTGCGGGCTCAGGAGCACGAGCGCCGCCGCGTCGCCCGGGAACTGCACGACGAGGTCGGCCAGACCCTCACCGCCGTCCTGCTCCAGCTCAAACGCGTCGCCGACCACGCCCCCGCCGACCTGCGCGACGACGTCACCCAGGTGCAGGAGGCCACCCGCGCCGGACTCGACGAGATCCGCAGGATCGCGCGCCGGCTGCGCCCCGGAGTCCTCGAGGAACTGGGCCTGCCCAGCGCGCTGCGGGCACTGGCGGCCGAGTTCACCGGCCCCGGCCTCGCCGTCCGCACGGACCTCGCCCCGGCGCTGCCGCCGCTGCCCGCCGACACCGAACTCGTCCTCTACCGCGTCGCGCAGGAGGCCCTCACCAACACCGCCCGCCACGCCGGTGCCGCCCGGGCCCGTATCGCCCTGCCCGCCGACGCCGGCGGCACCGTCGAACTGCTCGTCCGGGACGACGGCACAGGCCTCGGCGAGGCTCCGGAGGGCGGCGGCATCAGCGGGATGCGGGAGCGCGCACTGCTGGTCGGCGCCGACTTCACCGTCGCACCGGCACCGGGCGGCGGCACGGACGTACGACTGCGGATTCCTGGGCGGCGGGTGGGATCGGTGGCTCCGAGGCGGGGTGATGAGGTGCGACGGGCGCCCGACGGGGGGTGCGGCTCGAAGGCTCCCGCCGTCTCGCCGGGGGCCGGCGGCCTGGCGCCGGCGGCCGGAGC
>NZ_JALLGL010000187.1 GCF_023072675.1 Streptomyces sp. XM83C | reverse complement strand
CCCGTGCACGTGGCCAAGGGCCCCGCCCCGGCCGTCCTGCCCGTCCCCCACGGAACCGGCAGCAAGATCCCCGACGACTTCAACGGCGACGGCCACCGCGACCTCGTCCTGGACGACCTGGTGAAGGCACAGGCCCACTCGGACGACGCGGGCATCGGCATCGTCTACGGCAGCGCCGACGGCCTCACCCCCGGTGCGCGCCGGCTGATCTCACCGCAGCGGCAGGCCGCCCGCGTCGACGGGCAGGCCCCGGCCCTGTTCGACGCCGAGGACTCCTGCGACCTCGACGGCGACGGATTCACCGACCTGATCGTCACCACCGACCCGCCGTACGACGGCCAGGGCCGGCCCCCGGTGCCCCTCCAGGTCCTGTTCGGCTCGCCGGACGGACTGACCGGCACCGCCGTCGTCCTCGACGTGCCCGACCGGGCCCGCTACGGCAACGACTGGCCCGACCAGCCGGTCTGCGGGGACTTCGACGGCGACAGCGCCGAGGACCTCGTCCTGCACGCCTCCGAGGGCCGCCTCAGCTTCCTGCGCGGCCCGTTCACCCGCGAGGGCAGCCCCCGCGAGGCGCTGCCGCCGATCCCGTCCCCGGGCAACGTCCCCACCGGCCCCTCAGCCGACGTCGACCGCGACGGACACGACGACCTGCTGGTCCGCGCGGCCGAGGGCAGCGGCCCCTCCTGGCTGGTGCTGGGCGGCCCCCAGGGCCCCACCCGCACCGGGACGGCCCTGCCCGCCGGCATCGACGTCGCCCTCGGGAACTTCGGCCGGGGCAAAGCCCTCGACGCGGCCGTCGGCACCATGGGCGAAACGTCCCTGCGCTACGACCTGCCCACCCCCGCCACCGGCACCCTCGCCTCGCCGGGCTCCATGCTCGCCGCGGGCGACTTCGACGGGGACGGCCACAGCGACCTTGTCTCCTACGGCTCCCGGCTGAAGGTCTTCCGCGGCGGCACCGCCGGCCCCGACGCCCGCACCATGGTCACGCTGCGGCCCCCGGCCAGCGGCACCACCCGCGTCGTAGCCGTCGGCGACTTCGACGGCGACCGGCGCGCCGACCTGGTCGTACGGACGTACCAGGGCGAGACGAAGGACACCGTCGCCGTTTACCCGGGCACGGCGACCGGCCTGCTCGGCCCGAGCCCGACGGTCACCTTCAGCACGGCCCAGTTCCTGGGGATGTGAGCAGGGGCGGAACCCGCCAGGGCACAGGGCCCCGCCAGGGCACAGGGGACCCGCCAGGGAACAGGGGACCCGCCAGGGAACAGGAGACCCGCCAGGGAACAGGAGACCCGCCAGGGAACAGGAGACCCGCCAGGGAACAGGAGACCCGCCGGGACACAGGGCCCCGCCGGGACACGAGGCCCCGCCGGGACACGAGGCCCCGCCGGGTTCGCCCACGGCCCGCCCGCCCGCTCAGGGCGCGACGGGCAGCTCCCGCTTGTGCGCGGTGAGCCGGTAGCGGCGCACGATCGCCTCGAACGCGGCCTCCCCGACCGGCTTGCCCTCCAGGAAGTCGTCGATGTCGTCGTACGTCACCCCGAGCGCGTCCTCGTCCGGCTTGCCCGGGGCGAGGCTCTCCAGGTCGGCGGTCGGCGTCTTCCACACCAGCGCCGCCGGGGCACCGAGCGCCTCGGCCACGGCACGCACCCGCCGCTTCGTCAGCCCCGTCAGCGGTACGACGTCGGCGGCACCGTCCCCGAACTTGGTGAAGAACCCCGACACCGCCTCGGCGGCATGGTCGGTGCCGACCACGAGCCCGTCGTGCGCGCCGGCCACCGCGTACTGGGCGATCATGCGCTGCCGCGCCTTGATGTTGCCGTGCACGAAGTCCTGATGGTGGGCGTCACGGAACGCGGCACCGCCCGCCAGCACGGCCTGGAGCGCGGCGTCGCTCGCCGGCTTCACATCGACGGTCAGGACCCGGTCGGCGCGGATGAACTCCAGCGCGAGCTGCGCGTCCGCCTCGTCGGCCTGCACCCCGTACGGCAGCCGCATCGCGTAGAACGTGGCCTCCTGCCCGGCCGCGCGGACCCGCTCCACCGCGAGCTGGCACAGCCGCCCGGTGGTCGTGGAGTCCACGCCGCCGCTGATGCCGAGGACGAGGGACCGCAGGCCCGTGGAGGTCAGCCGCTCGGCGAGGAACGCGACCCGGCGTTCGATCTCCCGCCCGGCGTCGAATTCCGGGTCGACCTGGAGTTCGCGGGCTATCTCCCGCTGGACGGACAGGGGTGCGGACGCCGGGTCGGTCACTCTGGCTCCTCGGACGGGGGCGGGCCCGCCGGTACGGGACCCGCCGACGGCTGTACGGCTCCCGTAAATCTACGGGCGGCCCGGCCCGCGCTGTACGCCCGGCAGCGGCGAGGTGCCGGTGACGCTCATCACCAGCGAGTACAGGGTGGTGTCGGCGGCGATGAACAGCCGGTTGCGTCTGGCGCCGCCGAAGCGGATGTTCGCGACGATGCCGGGCACCAGCAGCCGGCCCAGCAGGGTGCCGTCCGGGTCGTAGCAGTGCACCCCGCCGTGCATCGCCGCCGCCCACAGCCGGCCCTGGTCGTCGAAGCGGATGTTGTCGAACTGGCCCTCGGAGCACTCCGCGAACACGCCCGCCTCGTCGAGGCCGCCGTCGTCGCGGACGTCGAAGACACGGATGTGGTTCGCGCGGCTGTCGGACACGAACTTCCCGCCATGATCGCTTGACCTGCGTAGACGCCAAAATAGGACCTCTGACCTGCGGGAATCACTTTCGGTGGTTGCCGCAGGTTTTCGTGTTTTTCTGAGGCCATGTGCCCTGGCTGTGCCCTCGCCTGGACGGGGACGCCGCCGCTCGGTGTTGCGGCGGCATGAGGCGGGAACGTTCATCTGAGGCCGGGTGCCGAGTGCGCCCTGCCCTGCGTCTGTTCCGTTCGCCCCGGGCGCCCGGGTGTCGGAACCTACCATCGGAGTACAGCAGCCTGAGCAAACGCACTGGGGTGATCGTGAGCAACTGGGCCGACCTTACGAACGGGCAGCGCATCAAGCACCTACGGGGCTCCGATCTGACGCAGCAGGGACTCGCGGATGCCGCGGGGGTTTCGCTCGCCCTGGTGCAGAAAGCCGAGCAGGACCGTGGCGAGCTGTCGGTGGGTTCGCTGCTCAAATTCGCCCACGCGCTGAACACGGACGTATCCGTGATCCTGGGACAGCAAGCACCGCGCCGGGGCATGGACCAGGGCGACCGCGCCGCCCTGCGCCAACTGTCCGACGCCGTGCACGAGAGTGCCCTTGGCGAGTGGGAAGGCATCGAGGACCCGAGCACCGTCAAGGACTTGAGCGAGGCCCGCGACCGTGCGTGGGACGCGTACTGGGCGAGCGACACGGCGAAGGTCAGTAGCTACGCCTCCAAAGTCCTCATGGAAGGACAGGTCAGGTACGCGAGCGCTACGGGAAGCGAGCGCGAGCAGTTGGGATCGATCCTGGCGAGTACCTACCGTGTAGCCGCGTCCTGCTCGAACGGATTCGGGCAACGCGACCTTGCGTTGAGCGCGCTCACGTCGGCGAAGCACCTCGCGCGGGAAGTCGACGACCCCGTGATTACAGCGCTGCTGGAGTCCACGCTGTCGTGGATCTACCTGCGCGGCGCCAAGTTGCCGCGCGCCGTCGCCGTGGCCGAGCGGGCGGCACTGGCAATCGAGCCGTCGTTCAGCAACGGGTTACGCCCGCAGTTGCTCGCATACGGGCGGCTGATGATCTCCGCGGCCGTGGCAGCGTCGCGGCGGGAGGACGAGAGCGCGGCCGACGACTACATCTCACAGGCGCACGCCGCAGCGGCGAGGCTCGGACGAGACGAGAAGTTGTACGGGACCAGTTTCGGCCCAACGGCGGCGAAGACCGAGGCGGTTGGAATCCACGTCGCCCTGAAGAACTACGGGCGCGCGCTGAAGCTCGCCAGTCACCCCGAAATGAAGAAGCTACCCAAGTCCATGTCGAAGGTTGCCCGCAACCGGTACAAGCTCGACGTCGCCCTTGCCCAGTGCGCGGCCGGCCTTTACGACCAGGCCGGAGACACGCTGATCGAGGTAGCGCTCGACGCTCCGGAGTGGGTCAAGCATCAGGCGTTGCCGGGCGTCATCGGTAGGCGCCTTGCGAAGGTGTCCACGGCGCGCGTGCGGAACATCAGCGAACTCATCGGCATGCCCTTGATCGCGTGAGTCCTACGGAGCGTAGGAGCGCGAGCCCGCCTACCACGCCCGGTCGTACGCCTCATCACTTCACCGTGAGTGATCGCACGGGCACGCTTGATGCATGGTCAGCGTCGAGAGCGGACAGAGGCAGGGGCGGGCGAGGGTCCGCCGAACCGAAGGCGACCTGAGACGGCGACAGGCACTCGCGGACGCGGCAGCGGGCATCAGGCCGGGTGAGGCCGACGTGCCGGCCGAGGCGGCGAAAGTCGAGCGGTTCCGCTGCGTGATCTACCTGTGTGGTGCCCCCAACACGGACATCACGGCGCCCCGCCAGGAGTGCACCGAGTACGCCGAAGCATTCGGGTGGGAGATCACGGGCCTGATCGAGGAACGCGCGGGGCTGCTCTCGCCCCATGGGCGTGACGGGCTGGGACGGGCCGTCGAACACATCAAGAGCGGCGAGGCCGGGGCAGTGCTTACGGCGTGGCGCTCGATGATCTCGTCTGTGCCGCAGGAGTACGACGAGGTGGCGCGCGAGATCGAGAAGGCCGGCGGCTTGCTACACGTCAAGGACTCGGCGCACAGCGAGCGAAGGGTCACGCGGTGACTCGTCGCAGGTTCCGCTACGTCCCGTTCACCATCGAGCAGGACCAGACGGCAGAACCGGAGTACGGGGCCCGGTGCGTGTCCGGGGACGAAACCGAGTGCGGGGCGGAGTCCGGCACGCACAGCGGCCCGGGACCCGTCGAGGAGTGGCAGCGCAGGCACACGCAGGAGACCGGGCACCGTCGCTATCGCCGAAGCTTCGGCGACTACGCCGTGATGCGACCTCCGGCAGAACTCGCCGAACTCGTGCGGGCGAACGGGGGCACGGTGTGACCTTCGCCCCGGCCGTTGCGCGCCCGTGGCGTGACGCCTGGCCACTCGTCGCGCAGACGGACGACGGGAACCAGTGGGTGACCGGGGCCTGTTGGCTGTACTGCCGACGCGAGGGCGTGCGCGTCCTGTGGGTCGGCTCGGTGGCGACGCCGGGCGCCACGGGTGACTTATACGCGTGCGGCCCATGCATCGCGGAGCTTGACCACATAGTGCGTGTCCAGTCGCACGACCGGGACCGAACCGCGGACCGCGTCGCACAGTCCGCCACCTTCACTGTGCCCGCACATGCGCCCCCGCCACGGCCCGTGTCCACGGGCCTGACTGGGGGGCGTCACCGCCTGCCCCGCCGTTGAAGACTCCGCCCCCTGCCGGGGATGACCCGTTCACAGGTTCTCCCACACCACCCCCGGCAGGGGAGCGGGTACCACCCCGCCCCGGTCGGATCATCCGCCCGCAACCCTTGGACAGGTCGAGCGCCTGTCGGGGCGGGTCCTGCACAACACCACCGTACGAAGCGACCTAGGAGGAGACTTGCAGACGAGCCTCGCAGGTACGGAGACCACCGCGCCGACCCCGTGGGGGCTGCGCCGTATGGCTCCGCTGCGCAACGGTTCTCCCTCGCCGTGGCGGTACGCGGGCCTCGACCCGGCCACGCAGACCGGCCAATGGATCGGCGAGGACGGAGTCATGACGCCGGCCGAACTCGGCAAGCACGGCACCAGCGTGAACACCTACCCGCCCACGCAGGTCGGGAAGGACGGCAAGGTAGATGCCGACTCCGGCCACGACGCGACGCAGGACTAGGGGGTAGCGCCATGGACGGACGCCCGGTGCTGGTCTGCACGGAGTACGAGGACGCGACCGCTGATCTGGTCATCGCGGAGTTGAACCGGCGCCGGGTGCCCGTCCTCCGGTTCGACCCGGGGCGCGACTTCCCGGCGCCCGTGGTGCTCGCCGCGCGCGTCGAGGCGGGCGGATGGGGCGGGCGACTGTCGGTCGGGGAGCGTACGGCCGACCTGTCCGCCGTACGCGCCCTCTACCACCGTCGGCCGAGTCCCTACCCGACGGGGAGCGGCGAGCAGGCGGCCCGGTTCGCCGCGCATGAGAACCGGCGCGGCCTGGGCGGCGTGCTGGGCGCGCTGCCGGGCTGCCTGTACCTGAGCCACCCGCAGGCCATCGCGCGGGCGGAGTACAAGCCCGCGCAGCTCGACGCGGCGACCCGAGTAGGGCTCACGGTCCCGGCCACCCTGATCACAAACGATCCGATGGAGGCCAAAGCGTTCTGCGCCGCACAGCCCACCATCTACAAGCCGTTGCACGCGGGGGCGTACGAGGTCGAGGACGAGCCCGCCGGAATCTGGGCGGCCCCGGCCGAAGCGGGCGAGGTCGACGGCGCGGTGAGCCACAGCGCACACCTGTTCCAAGCGCAGGTGCCCAAGGTGGCGGACGTGCGCGCGGTCGTCGTCGGCGAGCAGGTGTTCAGCGCCCGGATCACCGCGCCGCCCGGGGTCGTGGACTGGAGAGCCGAGTACCAGAGCCTCACCTATGAGCCGGTCGCCTGCCCGGACGTAATACGCGGGGCGCTGTTGCGGTTCCTCACCGCTTTCGGGCTGAACTTCGGCGCCTTCGACTTCGCCCTGACCGCGGACGGCGCATGGTGGTTTCTGGAGTGCAACCCCAATGGCCAATGGGCGTGGCTCGAAGACGCGGCCGGACTGCCGATCACAACCGCAATCGCAGACCTGTTGGAGAACGGAGCGAGTCAGCATGAGTGAACCCCTGCCGTCGGAACACCTACGGGCCGACCTCGCGCGGCGCCTGTCCAAGGCTGGCGCCCTGCGCAGCCCGGAATGGGAGGCGGCCGTCATGGCGGTGCCCCGCGAGGCGTTCCTCGCGCGCGGCTGGTTCGAGTACGAAGGCGGCGGCTGGTACCGGCCCGCGGCCGGAGACTCCGCGGAAGGACTCGCGCGGATCTACGAAGACGACACCCTCGTGACGCAGGTGGCCGGGGGCGTCTTCCCCGACCAGGTCGAGGGGCGCATCGCGGCGGCCCCCTCGTCGTCGTCCACCCTGCCGAGTCTGGTCGTGCGGATGCTCGAAGACCTGCGGGCGACCGAGGGGACGCGCGTTCTGGAGATCGGCACGGGCACGGGCTACTCAACGGCGCTGCTGTGCCATGTCGTCGGCGAGGACAACGTGACCACGGTCGAGGTCGACGCGGAGGTGTCCGCCCGTGCTGGGATCTCGCTCGCGGGCGCCGGGTACTGGACTGCCCGCGTGGTTGGTGACGGACTGGCGGGCTACAAGGAGGGCAGCCCGTATGACCGCGTGATCGCCACGTGCGGCGTGCACACCGTGCCGGCTGACTGGCTCGCGCAGACCAGGCCCGGCGGTGAGGTCCTGGTCACGGTCGGCGGATGGATGCACGCATCCGAACTCGTACGGCTCATGGTCGCTGACGACGGCACGGCCAGCGGCCCGGTTCTCGGCGGACAGGTCTCGTTCATGCTGGCCCGTCCCCATCTTCCTCCCCCGCTGGGCATACTGCCGAACCTCAGCGAGGGCGACGCGGTGCCCGTGGAGCTGGGCGCGGATGTGCTCGACGACTGGACCGCCCGGTTCGTCGCGCAGTTCGCCGCGCCGCGCGCGCAGCGGCTCACGCTGGAACGCGACGGCCGGACCGAACACGTCGTGATCGACGTGGACGCCGAGGCGTGGGCGGTCGTCTTCCAAGACGGCGGCCGGTGGATGGTCCGGCAGGGCGGCACGGCGCGTCTGTGGGACGAGATCACTGAGCGTGTCACGCAGTGGCAGGCGGACGGGCGCCCGCCTGCCGACCGTATGCGGCTGCACGTCGGCCCCGACGGGCAACGCCTCACCTGGGCGTAACCGCGGGCTGACAGCCTCCATACCGCCCCGTCCGTCCGTTGTTCCCCCGTGGCGGACGGACGGGGCTTCCTTACGCGCTCGGGGTGGGTTCCTCCGGTGCCTGCTCGGGCTTCTGCTCGGACACGTACAGGCGCCGCTCGTCCGGCGAGAACACCAGCCCGTTGGGCCCCTGGAAGCCGTCCGCGACGAGCCGCACCTCCCCGCTCACCGGGTCGATCCGGTACACGTTGCAGGCGCCGATCTCGCTCTCGGCACGATGACCCTCGTAGTCGCTGACGATCCCGAAGTCCGGGTCGGAGAAGTACACCGAGCCGTCGGAGCGCACGACGGCGTCGTTCGGGCTGTTCAGCCGCTTGCCCCGCCAGCGCTCGGCGAGAACGGTCACCGAGCCGTCGTGCTCGGTCCGCGTCACCCGCCGGTTGCCCTGCTCACAGGTGACCAGCCGGCCCTCGCCGTCCAGCGTGTTGCCGTTGGGGTACCCGGCCGGCGAGCGGAACACGCCGGTCGCGCCGGTCGTCTCGTCCCAGCGCAGCAGACGGTCGTTGGGCACGTCGCTCCACAGCAGATACCGCCCCGCCGGCACATACACGGGCCCCTCCGCCCAGCGGCAGCCCTCGTACAGCACCTCCAGATGCGAATCCCCCGCACTGCACCGGCCGGTGCGGAAGCGGTCGTCGAGGGTCTCGTACAACTCGGGTCGTGCGCCGGGCATGGGGCCACCTCGGGGTCGTAGCGGAGCGGGGACAGCGGGGATTCTGTATATGGGATACGGGATACAGGACGCGGGCCGCGGGACACGGGATACGGGCTGTGCCGTACGGGATACGGCGTACGGAATACAGCACACGGCCCGCGCGGAACGCCCGGCCCGAGCCCGCGCACCGGGAAGCGCCGGCGGGGGACGCATCGGACGGAGGCGGGGTTCCCCGCACCACCCGAGATCCCCCCGGAACCGGCCCGCCACCTCCCCTAGGGGATGTCACAGGTCGGCCGCAAAGCCCCACCCGAACACCGGGCCCGGGCACGTCACTCAGCGGAACCAGGTACGTTCGAAGGCGTGGCTGGATTCAGGATCGGACGCGGCGGCCGGGACGACCGCGCCCCGCAAGCGCGACCGCAACACCCCCCGTACGGACAGCAGGCGCCGCAGACGCCTCAGGGGCCGGGGCCGGCGTACGGCTACCCGCAGGCCCCTCACCCGTACCCGCAGGGGCAGCAGCGCCCGCCGCAGCCCGGCGGCTACGGACCCGGCCCCGGCTACGGTCCCGGCCCCGGCTACGGCTCCGACGCGGAGGGCCCGGAGTACTTCGGCGGGCCCGGGCACGGGCCCGACCCGTACGCGGCCAACAACCCTGGCCACACCCAGGCGTTCTCCCTCGACGAGCAGCCCGGCTACGACGGCTACGGCGGCGGGTACGCCGACGGCTACAACCAGGGCGGCACCTACCACGCGGGAGCGGCACCGGCCGGCCCGACGGGTCCGCCGCTGCGCTGGAAGGAACTGCTGAAGGGGATCGTCCTCTCCCCCGACCGGACGTTCCTGCGGATGCGCGACTACACCATGTGGGCGCCGGCCCTCATCGTGACCTTCCTCTACGGCCTGCTCGCCGTGTTCGGCTTCGACGGCGCCCGCCAGGACGCCATCAACGCCACGCTCTCCAACGCGATCCCGATCGTGCTGACGACGGCGGTGGCGATGGTGCTGTCGGCGTTCGTGCTGGGCGTGGTCACCCACACCCTCGCCCGCCAGCTCGGCGGCAACGGCGCCTGGCAGCCCACCGTCGGCCTCTCGATGCTGATCATGGCCCTGTCGGACGCGCCGCGTCTGGTGGTGGCGATGTTCGCGGGCGGTGACGCGTCGTTCGTCCAGGTGCTCGGCTGGATCACCTGGGTGGCCGGCGGCGCTCTCCTCACTCTGATGGTCACCCGCTCCCACGACCTGCCCTGGCCCAAGGCCCTGGGCGCGTCGGCGATCCAGCTGATCGCGCTGCTGTCGATCGTGAAGCTGGGCACGTTCTGACGTAGACCCGTCCGTCCGCCACGAAGGCCCCGCCACGCTGTGCCGGGGCCTCGCGGGGACGTCCACCGGGCCGGGTCCACGGGCGACACCGTGACATCGTCGACGCCGGCAGACGGCCGCCGGGCGCCCGGACGTGATCCACTGTCCTCGCCATCGACCGAGACGAAGACACGAGTGCCCATGGACCGCTCACGCACCGCCGTCGGCCCGCGCACGGCCGAGCTGCTCGCCGAGGACGAGCTGCCGGGCCTTCACGCCCGCGCCCGCCGCGGCCTCGACGTGTTCCTGATCCGCCATGGCGCCCGCTGGCTGGTCGCCGGGGAGGCGGACCGAGTCACGGTGGGCCGGATCGCCCCGGACGGCAGCAGAGTGCTGGCGGCCCGTACGACCTGGGAGGGCGCCGAAGGCTCCGTCTCACCCCTGCCCGACGGCGGCCTCGCGGTGGCCGGCGCCACCACCGTACGGGCCTTCGACGCCGAGGGCCGCGTGCGGTGGACGTACCCGTTCCAGCCGTGGCCGGCGGAGGACGGCCACGGCACGTCCTGCGCGGCGGACGCCACGGGCCGCTGTCTGCTCGCGGTCACCACGGGGCTCTTGGACGAGGACGGCTGCCCCGGCGCCGACCTGTGCGTGGCGCTGGACCTCAGGGACGGCAGCCGTGTCGCGGCCACGGAACTCCAGCGGCCCCCGGGCCCCGCCCGCTACTTCTTCCAGCACTCCCTCACCGCCCCGCCCCGCGTCTTCCTGAACGCCCTGACGGGCGAGACCTACGGAACGTGGGAGATCGCCCTCGGCGAGGGATTCCTCCGGGCGGCCCCGCTGGGCGACGACGACGGCCCGATCGCCGGGTCGGCCCTCGGGGAAGCAACCGCGGAACCGGCGCCGGACGGCCGCCGGCTGACCCTGCACACGCCGGGCGGCGCCAAGGGCATCCGCACGGACGCCGGCGACGTCCTCCCTCAGGGCCTGCGCTTCCTCGGCCGCCACCCCGGCTTCCTGGACGACAGGCGCCTGCTGGTCGCCGTGGGCCGGGACCCGGACCGCCCGTCGGACCACCATCTGCTCCTGGACGCCACGACACTGCGCCCCGCGGGCGAACTCCGCTACCCCGGCACGGAATGCCCCGACCCCCTGCCCCTGGGCGACGGCACCTGGCTGACCCTCCACGGGGACGTGGCACGACGCTGGACACTGAACTGACCAGAAGAAACGGAACAAACTGGACGGAACGGAGCGGGCGCCGGGCTCAGACACACTCCCGCCGACGACCGCCCGTACCGTCAGGCGTCGAGAACCTGCCCCTCCCGCTTCACGACGGGCGGTTCGACACTCCACGGGAAATTAATCCAGTCATCAGTCCGCTTCCATACGTACTCGCACTTCACGAGGGACTGCGACTTTTCGTAGATCACGGCGGAGCGCACCTCGGCTACATGGTCGAGGCAGAAGTCGTGGACGAGCTTGAGGGTCTTGCCGGTGTCGGCGACGTCGTCCGCGATGAGGACCTTCTTGTCGGTGAAGTCGATCGCGTTGGGGACGGGAGACAGCATGACCGGCATCTCCAGCGTCTGCCCCACGCCGGTGTAGAACTCGACGTTCACCAGGTGGATGTTCTTGCAGTCGAGGGCGTACGCCAGTCCGCCGGCGACGAAGACACCGCCGCGGGCGATGCTCAGCACCAGGTCGGGCCGGTAGCCGTCGTCGGCGATGGTCTGGGCGAGCTCGCGGACGGCGGTGCCGAACTGCTCGTAGGTCAGGTTCTCTCGTACGGCGGACATGTCGGCACTCACACCTGGGTTCGATGGAAATTGAGGTAGGAACGGGAAGCGGTCGGCCCGCGCTGGCCCTGGTAGCGGGAGCCGTAGCGCTCGCTGCCGTAGGGGAACTCCGCGGGCGAGCTGAGCCGGAACATGCACAGCTGGCCGATCTTCATGCCGGGCCACAGCTTGATCGGGAGCGTGGCGAGGTTGCTCAGCTCCAACGTCACGTGACCGGAGAAGCCGGGGTCGATGAAGCCCGCGGTGGAGTGGGTGACGAGCCCGAGCCGGCCGAGGGAACTCTTGCCCTCCAGGCGGGACGCGAGATCGTCGGGGAGCGTGATCACCTCGTACGTCGAGGCCAGCACGAACTCCCCGGGGTGGAGGATGAACGGCTCGTCGCCCTCGGGCTCGACCAGCCGGGTGAGGTCGGCCTGCTCCACGGAGGGGTCGATGTGGGGGTAGCGGTGGTTCTCGAACACGCGGAAGTACCGGTCGAGACGCACGTCGATGCTCGACGGCTGCACCATGGATTCGTCGTAGGGGTCGATCCGAACCCGCCCGGCGTCGATCTCGGCCCGGATGTCCTTGTCTGAGAGAAGCACTCCCCGAGGATACGCAAGGCGTGCGGAGCCCCGACAATCGCGACGGCTCCGCACGCCTCGACGATCTTCCGCCGGGCCGCTGGTGACCGCGGCCGGGCGGTTACCGCTTGCCGACGGCGACGGGCACCGGCACCGCGCTGCGGAGCCTGGCGCAGCGAGGACACCGTACGAGCCGGCCGGGTCCGAGGCGCTCGGCCTGCTGCATCGGGAACGAAGCGGTGGTGAACACGTGCCCATCGGCACAACGGACGACGGTGCGCTCCATCAAGTCCTAGAGTCCCTTCCCCAAGAGCGCGTCACATCTGGCGGGAATGCCGTGACGACGGGGCCACACATTACGGGATGAAAGGGACGCCCCTCCAGGCGGCACTCCGACCCACCGGAACCCTCCACCGCACCCCCACCGTACGCCCCAACTC
>NZ_JALLGL010000186.1 GCF_023072675.1 Streptomyces sp. XM83C | reverse complement strand
GGGGTGCTGCGGGGGTCGGTGGTGGCGCACGGGGGCGGGCTGCTGCTGGTGGGGACGCCGGAGTACGAGCCGTGGCATCTGGCCGCGCATCTGGCGGACGAGGCCGCCTGGTCGGGCACCCCGGAACTGGCGCCCACCCTGGTACGGCACGCCGCGCACCCCTCGGACCCGGCGCACCTCGCGGTGGGGCCGGGGCGGATCGGCGCGGCACGCCGCGGGGAGACGCTGCTGGTGGTGGCCCCGCGGGAGCCGACGGGGCCACTGCTTGAGCGGGTGCACGACGCGCGGCGGGCGGGGGTGACGGTGCTGTCGCTGAGCGGTGGCGCCGGGGAGCTGTCGGGCATGGCGCACGAGTCGCTGACGGTGCCGCGGGGCGCCGAGCTGGATCTGGACACCGTGCAGCATCTGGTGAGCGCGGCGGCCGGTGAGCATCCCGTGTCGGGGCCGCCCCGCGGCCGGCGCCGCTTCCGTGACCGTCTGGCCCGCCTGGCGGAGTCCCTGACGGCGCCGCCGCCGGCGCCGTGGTGACGGAAAACCGGTTGCCGCGCGGTGAGCGGCACGCCGACCATTCCCCTTCGTGACCGACGACTCCCCCACCCGTGTCCGTGCGCTGCTGCCCGATCTGACGCCGTGGCGGTCGTCCGCCGACTTCCGGCGGCTGTGGATGTCGGGGCTGGTGTCGAACTTCGGCACGTTCCTGACGTTCGTGGCGCTGCCGGTGCAGGCGAAGGAGCTGACGGGGTCGGCTGCGGCGGTCGGTGCGATCGGCGCGGTCGAGCTGGTACCGCTGGTGGTGTTCGGGCTGTACGGCGGTGTGCTCGCCGACGCGTTCGACAAGCGGACGCTGATCGTGTGGACGGAGGCGGGTCTGGGCCTGCTCAGCGTCGCGCTCCTCGCGAACTCGCTGCTGCCGGACCCGGCGGTGTGGCCGCTGTACGCGGTCGCGGCGCTGTCGTCGGCGCTGACGTCGGTGCAGCGGCCGGCGCTGGACTCGCTGTGGCCGCGGATCGTGGCGCACGAGCATCTGCCGGCGGCGACCGCGCTGAACTCGCTGCGCTGGACGGTCGGCGGGGTCGCGGGTCCGGCCCTGGCGGGCGTGGTGGTGGCGTACGCGGGCCTGGGCTGGGCGTACGCGGCGGACGCGGTGACGTTCGCGGTGTCGCTGCTGTTCATGGCGCGGATCGCCCCCTCCCCCGCCTCGCACGAGGCGGCGCGGCCGTCGCTGCGGGCCGTCGCGGAGGGCGCCCGGTACGCGTGGAGCCGCAAGGAACTGCTCGGCACGTACGCCGTGGACCTGGCGGCGATGTTCCTCGCGATGCCGCTCGCGGTGCTGCCGTTCCTCGCGGACGAGCTGGACGCCGAGTGGGCGCTTGGGCTGATGTACGCGGCGGTGCCGTTCGGTTCGCTGCTGGTGAGCGCGACCAGCGGCTGGGCGTCGCGGGTGCACCGGCACGGCCGGATGGTGGTGCTGGCGGCGGGCCTGTGGGGCCTCGCGATCGCGGCGGCCGGCCTGGTCGGGAACGTCTGGCTGGTGCTGCTGTTCCTGACCGTGGCCGGCGGCTGCGACATGGTCAGCGGCATCTTCCGCGGGGCGATGTGGAACCAGACCATCCCGGACGAGCTGCGCGGCCGGCTCGCCGGGATCGAACTGCTGTCGTACTCGGTGGGCCCGACGCTCGGCCAGGTCCGCTCCGGCGGCTTCGCCGCGTGGTGGGGTGTGCGCGCATCGGTGTGGTCGGGCGGCCTGGCGTGCGCGGGCGCGGTGGCACTGCTGGCACTGTGCCTGCCCAAGCTGATGACGTACGACGTCCGCACCGACGCACACGCGAGGCGCCTGCGGGAGCAGCGCGCGACGCGACCGTCCGAGCCCCTGGCGGGCTAGCGTCAGTCGTCCTCGGCGGGCGTGCCGGTGGGCGCGTCGTGCCAGCGGGGGTCGTTCTCCCACTGGAGGTTGCGTTCGCGGGCGGTCTCCATGGCGTGCTGGGCCTCCTCACGGGAGGCGTACGGCCCGAACCGGTCCTTGCCCGGGCAGTCGGGGCCTTCCTCGACCTTCTTGTGTTCCAGGCAGTAGTACCACTCGCCCGGCTTTCCGGCCGTGCGCTTCTTGAACAGGGCCATGACCAGCTCCTCTCGCCACGAACATATTCCCGCACGGCCGCTGGTTAGACTCCCTGGCATGTCTGGCCAGTCGCTGCTTGTGCCCGGGGAGCTGTCCCCCACCCGTTCCGTGCCCGGAAACATCCGCCGTCCCGAGTACGTCGGCAAGCCGGCCCCGGCGCCGTACACCGGTCCGGAGGTGCAGACGCCCGAGACGATCGAGGCGATGCGGATCGCCGGGCGGATCGCGGCGCAGGCGATGGAGGAAGCGGCGAAGCTGATCGCGCCGGGCGTGACCACGGACGAGCTGGACAAGGTGGCGCACGAGTACATGTGCGACCACGGCGCCTACCCGTCGACGCTGGGCTACCGGGGCTTCCCCAAGTCGCTGTGCACCTCGATCAACGAGGTCATCTGCCACGGCATCCCCGACTCGACCGTCCTGCGGGACGGCGACATCGTCAACCTGGACGTGACGGCGTACATCGGCGGGGTGCACGGCGACAACAACGCCACCTATCTCGTGGGTGACGTCGACGAGGAGAGCCGGCTGCTCGTGGAGCGCACGCGGGAGGCGCTGAACCGGGCGATCAAGGCGGTCAAGCCGGGCCGGCAGATCAATGTGATCGGCCGGGTCATCGAGTCGTACGCCAAGCGCTTCGGGTACGGCGTGGTGCGGGACTTCACCGGACACGGCATCAACACGTCGTTCCACTCCGGCCTGATCATCCCGCACTACGACAGCCCGCACGCCACGACGGTCATGCAGCCGGGGATGACGTTCACGATCGAGCCGATGCTGACGCTCGGCACGCACGAGTACGACATGTGGGACGACGGCTGGACGGTCGTGACGAAGGACCGCAAGCGCACGGCCCAGTTCGAACACACGCTGGTGGTGACCGACACCGGCGCGGAAATCCTCACCCTGCCCTGACCGCGCCCGCGCAGGCGGCCCGCAGCCGCCGACGGCGAGGAGGGGGTGTGCCGGGGGTGCCCGCCCGCAGTGTGCGGCGGAGACGCAGAGCAGGAACCTGATAAACAGAGCGCCGCACGAAGGACGGACACCTCCCGGCGCGCCCCCGTCCCACCCACCGGGCGGCCGGCGCCACACCTGCCACGCACTCCCCCGCGCGGGCCGCCGCAGGCACTCAGGGGTGCGGGGGACTGCGCGAACCACCACCCACCGGCCCGCAGGTGGAATCGATGGCCCCGCCGAACCAGGGGCGCGGGGAACTGCGCGACCATGCCCCACCGGGCGGCCCGTGGGCAGAGGCGCGGGGAACTGCACGAGGCCCCCCACCGGCACGCCGGTGAACGCCGCACCCGCTCCCCCTGTGAGACCGGGCTTCCTTCTGTACGCTTTTACCGACACCCCGTCGGCAAAAACATTGACTTAGGTAAGCCTTACCTTAGAGGATGGCGCTCATGGACTCCTTCTCGACCGTCATCCGCACCGCGTCCCGGGAACAGCACACCGAGGCCGAGACCTCGACGTTCATGGCCGACCTCCTCGGCGGGCGCCTCGGCGTCGACGCGTACGCCCGCTACACCGAACAGCTCTGGTTCGTGTACGAGGCGCTGGAAACCGGCATCGAACAGCTGGCGGACGACCCGGTCGCGGGCCCGTTCGTCCGGCCGGAGCTGTTCCGGCTGCCCGCACTGGAACGGGACCTGGCGCATCTGCGCGGCCCCGACTGGCGGGCCGGCCTCAGGGCGCTCCCGGCGACGCGGGCGTACGCGGCGCGGGTGCGGGAGTGCGCCGAACGGTGGCCCGCCGGATACGTGGCCCACCACTACACCCGCTATCTCGGCGACCTCTCCGGCGGCCAGGTCATCCGGGACAAGGCGGAGCGCACCTGGGGGTTCACCCGCAGGGGCGACGGGGTCCGCTTCTACGTGTTCGACGAGATCCCCAACCCGGCCGCCTTCAAGCGCCACTACCGGGAACTGCTGGACGGGTTCCGCGCCGACGAGCTGGAGCGGCAGCGGGTGGTGACCGAGTGCAAGCGGGCGTTCGAACTCAACACGGCGGTGTTCCGGGCGCTCGGCGAGGAGTTCCCGCTGAGCGCGTGAGGACGCGGGCTCGAAGGCCCCGGACCCCCGGATCTCACCGCTCCAGCAGCACCCGCCCACCCACCTCCACCCAGCCGTGCGGCTGCGGCGCGGTCAGGATCTGCGAGCCGGCCCCCTGGGTGATGTTGAGGGCGCGCCCCAGCCGCGCGGTCAGCAGGATCGCCGCCGCACCGGTCGCCTCGTCCTCGTCGATGCCGTCGTCACGGCCGGGGAAGGCACGGGCGCGGACCCGGCCGGCGGGCTCGCCCTCCCAGGCCCAGGCGTACACCCAGTCCCCCGGCGGCGGCACCGCCAGGTCGTCCACCTCGGCCGCGCTGCCGTACTGGCGCAGGGTGCGCGGCGGGACCCACTCCGGGAGCGCCTCGATCCAGCTGAACTCTCCGTCCTGCCGCGCGCCCACGACACCGGCGGGCGTGACCAGCTCCGGCACGTCCAGCAGCCAGGCCGTGCCGACGCAGGGGTGGCCGGCGAACGGCAGCCGCAGGGTGGGCGTGTAGATGTCGACGACACCGCGCTCGGGGTCGTCGACGAACACCGTCTCGCTGAACCCCAGCTTCGCGGCGAGGGCCTGCCGGTCGTCCCGCTCCGGCAGCGTCGAGCCGTCACGGACGACGGCGAGTTCATTGCCGTAACCGCCGTTCGGCGCACAGAAGACGCGCAGCACGTCGTAGTCAGTCACGCGGGCATTGAAACATCGTGGGCGCATGGCCGGATGCGCGGTCCGCCGTACGCCCCGGTCGTGATCCCGTGCGCCCGTCGTGCCCACATCGACCGGTCCGCGGCACGGCACAGCCCCGCCGGCCGCCCCACCAGGCCCGCACCGGTTCCTGTGCGAATCCTTTGAAGCCCTCTTGACCGGCTCTTGGGGTGCGTTTTGAGTCACCGAGATCATGTCGTGCCCATACGCCGTCCATGAGAGCTGAATCACGGTAGGCACGGGTACCAGGCAGGCAAGGCTTAGATAAGTTAGGTGAGCCTCACCAATGCCACTGAGGTCGATCGCGATCGTTTTCAGCCACCAAGAACAGATCGAAGCCAGCCGCCAGGAGCCCGCATGCGCCCCGCCAGACTCTCCGCCGTCGCCGCCGTAGCCACCGCCGCGGCCCTGACCGCCGTCACCGGCTGCACCGAGAAGAGCACCGCGGACGGCGACGGCGCGATCCAGGTGACCGCCGCCGACACCAAGTGCGACACGTCGGCCAAGTCGGTGCCCGCCGGGCAGGTCACGCTGAAGATCGAGAACAAGGGCTCCAAGGCGACCGAGGTCGAGATCCTCTTCCCCGACGACCGCATCGTCTCCGAGAAGGAGAACATCGGCCCCGGCACCAAGTACACGCTGACCGCCGAGGTGAAGGCCGGTGAGTACGAGATCGCCTGCCGCCCCGGCATGAAGGGCCACGGCGTCCGCCAGAAGCTCACCGTGACCGGCTCCGGCGCCGTCGCCAAGCGCGACCCGCGCCTCGACAAGGCCGTCGCCGCCTACCGCGAGTACGCGCAGGCCCAGGCCGACGAGACGCTGCCCAAGGCGGAAGCCTTCGCCGCCGCCGTCAAGGCCGGTGACGTCGCCGCCGCCAAGAAGGCCTACGCCCCCTCCCGTATCGGCTGGGAGCGCACCGAGCCGGTCGCCGAGTCCTTCGGCGACATCGACCCCAAGGTCGACGTCCGCGAGGACGGCCTGGAGGCGGGCCAGAAGTGGACCGGCTGGCACCGGCTGGAGAAGGCCCTGTGGAAGGACGGCAAGATCGGCGCCGAGGAGAAGGCCCTCGCCGACCAGCTGATCACCGACCTCAAGGACTGGCGGAACCGGGTCGGCAAGGCGGAGATCACCCCCACCTCCATGGCCAACGGCGCCAAGGAACTCCTCGACGAGGTCGCCACCGGCAAGGTCACCGGTGAGGAGGAGCGCTACTCGCACACCGACCTCGTCGACTTCAAGGCCAACGTCGAGGGCGCCCAGCAGTCATACACCCTGCTGAAGGCCGTCGCCCAGGAGAACGACCAGGCGCTCACCGCCGAACTCGACAAGCAGTTCGCCGCGCTGAACACGCTGCTCGACAACTACCGCGCGGACAAGAACTCCTATGACTTCACCGCCTACGACAAGGTCGCCGCGGCCGACCGCAAGAAGCTGTCCGACGCGGTGAACGCGCTCGCCGAGCCGCTGTCCAAGCTCGCCGCCGCAGTGGTCAGCAAGTAGGAGACCGAGGGACACCGCCATGACGGACGCCCGCAAAGCCTCCGACGGAACCAGCACCGGCCGTGCCACGGCCGCGCCGAGCAGGCGCGCGCTGATCGGCTGGGGCGGCGCCGGGCTCGCGCTCGGCGCCGCCGCGGCCGGCGGTGCCGTCGCCGTGACCCGCACCGGCGACGACGTCGCCCCCGCCGCCGCCGAGGTCGGCGGCGCCGTGGAGTTCCACGGCGCCCACCAGGCCGGCATCGCCACCCCCGTACAGGACCGGCTGCACTTCGCCGCGTTCGACGTGGAGACCGACGACCGCGAGGCGTTCGTACGGCTGCTGAAGGAGTGGACCGAAGCGGCCCGGCGGATGACCGCGGGCAAGGCCGTCGGGGACGGCGCGTACGGCGGGCTCGCCGAGGCCCCGCCCGACGACACCGGCGAGGCGCTCGGCCTGAAGCCGTCCCGGCTGACCCTGACGATCGGGTTCGGCCCGTCCCTGTTCGAGAAGTTCGGGCTGAAGGACAAGCGGCCCGCGGCCCTCGTCGACCTGCCGCAGTTCCCCGGCGACAACCTCGACAAGAGCCGCAGCGGCGGCGACCTGTGCATCCAGGCCTGCGCCGACGACCCGCAGGTCGCCGTGCACGCCGTGCGCAACCTCGCCCGCATCGGCTTCGGCCGGGTCTCCGTGCGCTGGTCCCAGCTCGGCTTCGGCAAGACCTCCTCCACCACACCGGAGGAGCAGACCCCGCGCAACCTGATGGGCTTCAAGGACGGCACCCGCAACATCGCCGGCACGGAGACCGACCGGCTGAAGGAGTTCGTCTGGGTCGGCGAGAAGGACGGCCCCGCCTGGATGACCGGCGGCTCCTACCTCGTCGCCCGCCGTATCCGTATGCACATCGAGACCTGGGACCGCACCTCGTTGCAGGAGCAGGAGGACGTCTTCGGCCGGGACAAGGGCGAGGGCGCACCCGTCGGCAAGGCCAAGGAACGCGACGAGCCGTTCCTGAAGGCGATGAAACCCGACGCACACGTACGGCTCGCCCACCCCGACTCCAACAACGGGGCGACCATCCTGCGCCGCGGCTACAGCTTCACCGACGGCACCGACGGCCTCGGCCGGCTCGACGCGGGACTGTTCTTCATCGCCTACCAGCGGGACATCCGCAAGGGGTTCATCCCGATCCAGCGGAACCTGGCGCGCGCCGACGCGCTGAACGAGTACATCCAGCACGTGGGTTCGGCCGTGTTCGCCGTACCGCCCGGCGTCCGCGACTCCGGCGACTGGTGGGGCCGCACGCTGTTCTCCGAGGAGGCGTAGGACCGTGTTCTCCAACTATCTGATCGGTCTGCGCGAAGGCCTGGAGGCGTCGCTCGTCGTCTGCATCCTCATCGCCTACCTGGTCAAGACGGAACGCCGGGACGCCATCGGCCCCATCTGGGCGGGCATCGGGATCGCCGTGGCGATCGCTCTCGGCTTCGGCTGCGCGCTGGAGTTCGGCTCGCAGGAGCTGACGTTCCAGGCGCAGGAGGCGCTCGGCGGCTCCCTGTCGATCCTCGCGGTCGGCCTGGTGACGTGGATGGTGTTCTGGATGCGGCGCACCGCCCGGCATCTCAAGGCCGAGCTGCACGGCAAGCTGGACGCGGCACTGCGGATGGGCACGGCCGCGCTGGTGGCGACCGCGTTCCTCGCGGTGGGCCGGGAAGGCCTGGAGACCGCCCTGTTCGTGTGGGCGTCGGTGCACGCCGCCTCCGACGGCACCCCGCGCCCGCTGATCGGTGTGGCGCTGGGCCTGGCCACGGCGGTGCTCCTCGGCTGGCTGTTCTACCGGGGCGCGCTGAAGATCAACCTGGCGAAGTTCTTCACGTGGACCGGCGGCATGCTGGTCGTCGTCGCGGCGGGCGTACTGGCGTACGGCGTGCACGACCTCCAGGAGGCCGACTGGGTGCCGGGCCTGCGGAACCAGGCGTTCGACATCAGCGACACGATCCCGCCGGACAGCTGGTACGGCACACTGCTGAAGGGCGTCTTCAACTTCCAGCCGGACCCGACGGTGATCCAGGTCGTCGTCTGGCTGCTGTACCTGGTGCCGGTGCTGGCGCTGTTCCTGTCCCCGCTGCGGCTCGGCCCGGGCCCGAAGAAGCCGGCCCAGCCGTCGGAGACGGTACGGGAGAAGGCCTGACGGGGCACCCGGCGTCCGGCACCTCCCGCGTCCCGGTATGGTTCGCCTCCGGGAAGGGGAAGGTGAAGGAGCCCGATGACCAGGGAACGCAGCCCGCGCCGGCCTCGACGCCGTGCGCGGAACCCGCTCATAGCGGCGGCGATGCTCACCGCTCTGTCGCTGACGACCGGCGGATGCGTGGTGGTGCACGGCGAGCGCGAGGTGCTGCCGGCGACCACGCCCGCCGAAGCGGCCAAAGCACTCCAGCAGTTCACGACCGCCTACAACCGGGCCGACAAGGCGTACGACACCTCCCTGGACGCCGACTACACGACCGGCCCGCTCGGTGACATCGACGCGGCCCGGCTGACCGCGGGACACGTCAACAACCCGGCCGGGAACGCGGCGCACGCCCCGCTTGAGCTGACGGACGCCAAGTTCACCATCCCGAAGAAGGCCGGCTGGCCCCGCTGGTTCGTCGCCGACACCAAGTCGAACAAGAGCTCCTCGACCCGCTGGCTGCTGGTGTTCCTGCGGCACGACCTGGACGAGCCGTGGCAGGTGGCGTACCTGACGGTTGTCGATCCGTCGGACGTCCCGGAGTTCAAGAAGGACGACGACGGGTACGCCGAGGCCGTCGACGCCGACGCGGCCGATCTCGCGGCTGCGCCGAAGGATCTGAGCAAGAGCTACACCGACTATCTCCGCGACGGCGGCACCGCGTTCGCGGACGGCGCCCACACCAGTGCGTGGCGCACGCAGCGGCAGAAGAACGCGAAGCGGCCGGGCCTGGTCACGCAGTACATCGACGAGCCGGCCACCGCCGGTGACTACGCGCCGCTGGCGCTGCGCACCGCGGACGGCGGCGCGCTGGTGTTCTTCGCCAGCCGCCACTACCGCAAGCAGACCGCCGCGGCTGGCGCGACCGTCCCCGCCCAGAACAAGGACGTACTGGCGCTCACCAAGGGCGAGATCAAGCAGTCGCTGCTGATGGAGTTCGTCTCCAACGAGGTGGCCCTCGACCCGAAGAAGGGCTCGGCCACCTCCCAGGTGCACGTCCTCGGCCGCGTCCAGGGCCTCACGTCGGCACAGGGAAGCTGACCGCGCCCGGCGGGCCGGTGCGCCCGGCGGGTCAGCGGCGCAGGGGCCAGACCGTGCCCGCGTGGTCGGCCTCCTCACCGGCGTGGCGCGCGCAGGCGTCGGTGAGGACCTCCAGCAGGGTCAGCGGGTCGGGCAGCGGATGCTCGGGGCCGCGCACCCAGTGCACGGACTGCCCGTCGTCCCCGGGCAGCCGGGCCGGCGGTACGAGGACGTAGGAACCCCGGCAGTGCCAGCGCAGGCCGGGGTGCTCGTCCATGGTCTCCGGGTGGCAGTCCAGCTCGCAGGGCCACCACTCGTCCTCGTCCTCGGGCGTGCCCCGGGTGAGGGTGAAGAACAGCATGCGCCCGTCGTCGCTCTCGGCTACGGGCCCCACCTCGACCCCCGCGTCGAGGAGGCGTCGCAGGGCCTCGCGTCCGGCGTCCAGCGGGACGTCGAGGACGTCGTGCACCATGCCGGTCGCGGTGATGAAGTTGGCCTGCGGCTGGTGGCGGGCCCAGCGCTCGATCTGGGCGCGGTCCGTGGTGGACTGCGTCTGCCAGGCGAAGGACACCGGGTGCCGGGCCGGGGTGGGGCAGCCGACGCGGTCGCAGGAACAGCGGTAGCCGGGCGCAGGGTGGGCGGCGGGGGCGAGCGGAAGTCCGGCCTTGGCGGCGGCCAGCAGCAGGGCCTCACGGCCGCCGTCCCCGGCGGACTCCTTCGGCGCGCCTCCGCGCAGCCACTGGGTGAGTTTGCCCCGCAGGCCGGTCCGGCCACCGAACTCCTGGCTCATCTATCCCCTCGCCTCGCTGTCGTGCGGAACAGCATGCCCTATGGTCCCACCTTCCCGGCCGCCGGGGGTGCGGAGGGCTCAATTCCGGGCAGGTGGGGACGGTTCGGCCGGGGGACGGGCGGCGATTCCGTACAGGGCGTAGTCGACCAGTGTGTCCGTGTAGTCGTACGAGATCGGTCCGGTGCGCTGGAGCCAGCGCTGGGCGAGGGGAGACACGAACAGTTCCAGCGCGATACGGGGGTCGACCTCGGGGCGTACCTGGCCGCCGTCCTGCGCGGCGCGCAGCCGGTCGACGTAGAGCTGGAGCTGCGGTTCGAGGAGCCTGGCGACGAACTCCCGGCCGACCTGCTCGTTGACGAGGCCCTCGGCGGCCAGCGCCCGCGACGGCGCCTCGAAGCGGGGGTCGCGCAGCTCGTCGACGGTGGCGCGGAGCACGGCCTTGAGGTCGGCGGCGAGATCGCCGGTGTCGGGGATGGCGTACGGCTCGCCGTCGGTGGCGCCGGCCTCGGCGGCGGCCTGCGCGGACAGATCCAGGAAGGCGTCCAGGAGGACGTCTCCCTTGGAGGACCACCAGCGGTAGATGGTCTGCTTGCCGACGCCGGCGCGGGCGGCGATGCCCTCGACGGTGGTCTTCGGATACCCGACCTCGCCGACGAGGGCGAGCGCGGCCTCGAAGATCGCACGCCGGGACCGTTCACTGCGACGGCCGGCGTCGGGTGCCTGCTTGCGGGGTTGCGGGGCGGGCGTGCTGACGTCCATGCGTCGAACATACCAGCGCACACAAGACGGACCGTCTCGCGACAGGGTCTCAGGGAGTACGGCGCTCGCTGCCCTCGCCCAGCACACTGTCGGTGACGTCACCGCCCGCGGCCGTGCGCACCCGTCGGTGCCACGGCCCGCCCCCCGTCGCCGGTGTCGTCCGTGAAGGCGGGTCACCCGCCGACACCCCGCGGTACGCCGTGCGAGGGCGGAGCCTCAGCGGCCGTCGTCCCAGCCGTCGCCCCACTCGGCGTCCCGGGCCGCCCGGTACAGCTCCCCGTGCCGTCTGGTCACCGTCGCCCGCACCAGGCTCCCCTCCGCCCGGCACAGGTCCAGCAGCACCTGCCCCTTGCGGATCTGCGGCTTGCGCACGACGCGGGACGGGACCGGGGTGACGGGGAAGCGGGTCGCGGCGACGTACGCGAACTTCTCGTCCTCGTACGGCAGGGAGCCGCCCTTCACCTGGCGGTGCAGGGAGCTGCGGCTGACGCGGGCCGAGAAGTGGCACCAGTCGGTGCCCGGCACGATCGGGCACGCCTCGCTGTGCGGGCAGGGCGCCGCGACCCGGAACCCGGCGGCGACCAGACGGTCCCGGGCCTCCAGCACGCGCGCGTAGCCGTCGGGGGTGCCGGGCTCGACGATCACGACGGCCTGCGCGGCGGACGCGGCGGCCTCGACGAGGGCGGCCCGGTCGGCGGCGGTCAGCTCGTTCAGCACGTACGACACCGTCACCAGATCGGTCGGCTCCAGCGTGAGCGCACCGTCGATACGGGCCCGCTGCCAGCGGGCGCCGGCAAGCGCCGGGTTCGCGGCGGCCAGCTCCCGGCCGAGGGCGAGCGCGGGCTCGGCCCAGTCCAGGACGGTGGTGGGCCTGGTGCCGTCCCACACGGCGGTGACCGCCCAGGTGGCGGCACCCGTCCCACCCCCGACGTCCACATGCCCTGCGGGCACCCACTCCGGCACGGCTTCCGCGAGCGCCCCCAACGCCGACCGCACCGCCTCGAACGTCGCCGGCATGCGGTAGGCGGCGTACGCGGCGACGTCGGCACGGTCGCGGAGGATCGGGGCGTCGGTGGGGGTGGCGCCCCTGTAGTGGCCGATCAGCCGCTCCACTGCCTGGGCGGCCTGCCGCGGCGGCAGCCCGTCGAGCAGCCCGGCGAGCGCGGTGCGGAGGGAATCGGCGGGCGGGGGCATCACGGGCACGTTCACGCCGCGATTCTCTCAGGGCCCTGCGCAGTTCCCCGCGGCCCCTTTGCCACGGGGGTGCCCTTTGCGCGCAGTTCCCCGCGCCCCCTTTTGCCACCGGGGTGCCGGTGACGCCCTTGTGCGCAGTTCCCCGCGCCCCTTAGTTTGGCGGGGCCATCGTTTCCACCTGCGGGCCGGTGGGGGCTGGTCGCGCAGTTCCCCGCGCCCCTGTGGGGGTGCCTGGGGTTTCGTTGTTCACCGCGGGCTGGTGGGGGCTTGGCGCGCAGTTCCCCGCGCCCCGGGATGTGGCGGAGCCATCGTTTTCACCTGCGGGCCGGTGGGGGTGTTCGCGCAGTTCCCCGCGCCCCCGATGCCTGCGGCGGCCCGCTGGTGTGGGTGGGTGGCTGGTGTGGCGCCGGCTGTCCGGTGGTGGGGTCGGGGCCGCGCCGGGGGGTGTCCGTCCTCGGTGCGACGCCCTGTCCCTCAGATCCTTGCCCTGCGTTTTCGCCGCACGCTGCGGGCG
>NZ_JALLGL010000185.1 GCF_023072675.1 Streptomyces sp. XM83C | reverse complement strand
TTCGACCGGGTGGGTTGGCACCCGTCGGCCGGGAGGGCGGACAAGACAGTGATGGGGCCTCTGGCCAGGCTCTTATGAAGTCACGTCCCCCGGCCCGACGGATGCAGGCGAACGTCCCCCGGACAGGGTCGACAGATCCCGTTGAGGACCCTGAGTCAGTCAGGCGTTGGGTCAGACCCCGCCGGGGAACGCTCACGTACATCCTCACTGTCAGGCGTCTTGTCAGGCAGGTCAGGCCCTGTCGAGGTGGCGAGCATCGATGGGGCACCGAGGGCAGGCGACGCTGAGCGCAGATCTGCTGCGTCGGGCTGATCAGCTGTTCCCAGCTGGACTTGAATGGATGTCGCCTCCGCCGGCCAGCGTCCGCGGCTCGACGAGGTAGTGCTGCTCGGCCTGCTCGCCCGGCACCAGCCCTGCCACCGGGTTTTGCTCACCGGCGCCGCCGGGCGACCAGCGGGGCCGGGGCGGGAGGCTTGCTCGCTGCCAGGGCCGCCCGTGTGCCGAACTGGACGAGGGTGTCCTTGTGGTCGTCCAGGTCCAGGCCGATGCTGTACGGCTCGTTCGCGGCCCTGCCCAGGGACAGCCACGCTTCTGCCGGCAGCGCACCGCGTTCGGCCTGGTGCCGGGCAAGGCGGCACCCGGCCTCTACGAGCTGGGCGAAAGCGCCGAGGATGCCGTCATCCGGGTTGACGATGCGCGCGATGACCTGGACGGCCGCGTACAACCCGGAGACCCGCAGGCCGCGGCGGATCTCTCAAACCGAGCTGGACTTCCTCGCTCACTACACCGAGTCCTGAACCGCTGCGCTGTCTCTGCATGCATGCAGGCCCCGGCCGGCGACGTCCAGCCGGGGCCCATGCGTCTCTGGCCGCATCCGCCACTGCCGGGGGAGGCGGTTGAGGTCGTCGAGAAGCGGGAGCACGTGGCAGGGCTACGTCAGCGAAGCAGCTCGTCGCCGGAATCCTGTGGCGGAAGGAACTTCGCGGCTTTTCGGGCCAGGACGGCAGTGAGGTATTCACGTGCGTCGGGACGCAGTCGTGCGAGGGCGACCAAGCCAGTGATGACAGTGTCGGCCACCTCGTCCTGTACGTCTGTCCACGTGTGGCTGTGCCCTTTTCTCGGGTTGGTGCCCCGGGCTCCGATGACGGCCTGCGCAGTCTCGCCAACCTCTTCCGCGAGCTTGAGCACTTGCAGGGTCCATTGCTCCTCCGGCGCGAGTCCGTTCTCGGCATCGAGACGGCTGAACGTGTCGGCCAGACGCTGGATCGTGTCCCAGTCGTCGGTCAGAGCGCCGCACCTGTGCCGACCGCGGGATTGCGGAGGTAGTGCGGTTCTGCGCATCAGTGCTGGATCGCTGACGAATCCGAGCCCCTCGTACAGAGACCTGGATTCGTCACTGGCGTGCAGTTCGAAAAGGGTGATGTCTTCCTGCTCCAGGTCGTTGAGGAGCGCGGTGAGGGCGGCTTTGGCGTAGCCGCGACGTCGGTACCCGGGCCGGGTGGCCACGGCTTGGATGCGTGCGGCCAGTCCCTTGGGATACCGGGGTGCGGGCAGTACGGGGCCGACGAGTGCCAGGGCGCAGGTGACGAGTCCTCCCTCGGGTGCTTCGACGACGTAGGCCCGGGCATCGCCGTGAGCCTGGAGGCGTTCGGTCAGTTGGTCTCGGCACAGGGCCAGCCAGTCAGGGGTGAGCGGCTGGGAGAGGATCAGCTCGGACCGCAGGCGGGTGATGGCTTCGGCATCGGCGGGCGTGGCACGGCGTGGAGTGGTCACGGGATCGGTCCTGTTGATTCGGCGATGGGTGAGGC
The DNA here is from genome assembly GCF_023072675.1 of Streptomyces sp. XM83C. Taxonomy (GTDB): domain Bacteria; phylum Actinomycetota; class Actinomycetes; order Streptomycetales; family Streptomycetaceae; genus Streptomyces; species Streptomyces thermocoprophilus. The sequence goes on along the minus strand of NZ_JALLGL010000185.1, from coordinate 11,062 downwards.
GGCAGGGGGTTCACCGGGCGAGGCCCGCCTCAGTCAGGGCTGGGATGACGCGGAGGCGGTCATGTGCGGGTCGGTGATATGCACCGTGAGATCGTCGCCGCCGGCCATGCGCAGGATCTCCGGGCGTGGGGTGACGGTCGAGGCGGGGCCGTCGCCGGCGGAGTTGGTGTGCAGCACGGTGAAGTACAGCCGTCCGCCCGGTTTGACGGCGGTCGACAGGGCGGGCAGGAGCCGGTGCGGGTCGAGGAAGTGGAAGGTGCTGAGGGAGGAGATCACGTCGTACGGGGCTGTCGTGCCCAGGTACTCGACAGCGTCGGCGTGCACCAGCCGCAGGTCCGGTACATCGGGGTAGCGGGCACGCGCTCTCTCGATTTGGCTGAGGGAAGCATCGACGCCGTCCACCTGCGCTCCGTAGGTGCGGGCCAGGTGGGCGGCGTGCCGACCAGGGCCGCAGCCGATGTCCAGGACCCGCAGGCCCTCGACGTCCCCGAGGAGGGCGTCCCCGGGCCCGTTCGCTGCAGGGCCCCAGCTGATCCGTTCCACTTCCGGCAGGGGAGTGGCGCGCTCCAGGTGGTGCTTTCCATAGGTGTCCCAGGCGAGGCGGGTCTGATGCTCGATGTCCAACACGTCGGCCTCCGTGCTCAGTTCAGGGGCGGAGTGCATAGCAGCGCAGCACGTCGAGATCGGCGGTGCGTACTACGGACCAGCCCGCGGTGAGGATTTCGGCCTCGGCGGGTGTGATCCCGAGGTGCCTGTACGGATCGTCCTCCTCGCGGCGGCCGGCGAGTTCGGTGACGACCCAGAAGGTCCCGCCGGGCGCCAGGACCTGTCGGACGCGGTCGAGGAAGGCCGCCTTGTCGTCGATCCACCGGTAGACCAGGCGGCAGGTGACGATCGCATACGCGGCATCCGGCAGGGCGCTGAGGTCGTCGGAGACGAAGTCCATCAGGTGCCAGGCCGGCCCGTCGCCCCGCTGGGTGTTGCGGGCCGCGGCGATGGCGCTGGGCGCGAAGTCGATGCCGATGGTGCGGTAACCGAGCTGGTGAAGGTGGCGGGCGAGTGAACCCTCGCCGGTGCCGATGTCGAGTGCCGGGCGTCCGTGGCCCGGTCCGACATGGTCGGCCAGCATCGCTGCCTCGGTGCTGGTGACCTCGCGATACCGGCGTCCGCCGGCCCAGAGCGGCTCCCAGTAGTCGGCGGTGGCCGGCACGGTCGCCACTCGGCCGCTTTGCGAGCGGGCAGGACAGCTGGGCTCATGGTCTTGGGCGTCGGCAAGGGCTGCAGGCGCTGCTTCGTCGGGAACGACGGGCCAGTCGATCTTGATTCGAGTGTGCTTCTTGTGGAACACGTGCAGGCCGTCGGTATGGGCGCCGGTCGGTCCGGTGGCGTCCTTGGGCTGGACCGTGATGTGCGGGCAGGGTGCGGCGCGGTGGTCGCGCTGCCAGTGCCGGACGCTCTCGGCCATTTCCGTGGCCGCCAGGTGACCGGCCGGTCCGTAGCCGTGGATGACGAACTCGTAGGCGCCGTTGCCATTTTCGCCGTCTCCGATCCGCTCGTGTGCCAGACGGGCGAGTGACCTCCCACGCACCATGGCCGCTCCGGGCCAGTGCGGGGGTGGGGGACTGACGAGGCCGGTGTCGTGCTCCGGGTCCACGGACAGGCGGCAGAAGCCGGGGAGAGCCCCGGCCAGATAGAGGGTGAGGGAGTCGAAGGGTTCCTCACCCCCAACGGTGACGTGCGTACGGACCGTTGAGGGCGCCATGTCGAAGGCCGGGGCCAGCTGGTCGACGGGCATGGGCGTTCCGTCCTCGAAGGCAAGGCGGATGCCGCAGCCTGGGATGGTGCGTGGATTCGGTTCCCATGCGCCGGCGCCCTGCATGGGGACGAAGCCGCACACGGTGAGTGGCTCCTCACTGCTGAGAGCACCGTCGTGTTTCGTGAACCCAATGGACCAAACGTACTGGTGGAGGCGTAGCGGGGCGACGAGGCGTCCGCCCTCCGCGACCATGGTGATCCACGGCAGATCCCAGGTGTCGACCGTGACGATCACCGCGTCGAATCCGCCTTCGGGGACGACATCGGCGGGCAGATGTTCGGCGTCCGCGGTGAGGACACGGACACGGTCGTATCCGGTGGCGGTGAGGAAGCGGGCGGCGCGGTCGGTGACGTCTGGGTCGATGTCGACGGTGGTGACCTGTCCGGTCGGGCCGACCAGTTCGGCGATCAAGGCGGCGTTGTAACCGCCAGAGCCGACCTCCAGGACATGGTGGCCAGGCCGGAGGCGGGCCGATTCGAGCATGACGGCCTGGAGCCATGGTGCGCTGACGGAGCTGCTGATCCGGCCGTCGGGCGTGTGACGGGTGGGGATGATGTCATCGGCGTACGCGGTCTCAACGGGCACGTCCGGTGCGAAGGCATGGCGGGGAACCCTGCGCAGGGCGGCCTCGACACTGGCGGTGCGGACGTGACCGGCCGCGACAAGCTGATCGACGAGCCGGTGCCGCAGTGCACTGGGCTCGTGTTCCTGCGCGGTCGTGGGGGGAGTCGTCACCCTGGGGGCCTTTCGAACGGGTCATGCGGGATCTGCGACGGTGGGGGAACCGGGACGGGGGATGGTGCCCGCGGGGGCGTACTGGGCGGCTTGCGCGTCGAACATCGAGGCGTAGCGCCCTTGGGCGGCCATGAGTTCGTCGTGGCTGCCGTGCTCGACGAGCCGTCCGTGGTGCAGGACGTAGATGCGGTCGGCATGGCGGACGCCGGACATGCGGTGGGTAACCAGAACGACGGCCCGGTTCGGTGCGGCGAGCCGGCGGATGCGGTCGAAGGCGGCGATCTCCGCTTCCGGGTCGAGGGCGGAGGTGGGCTCGTCCACGATCAGGAGGCTGTCGGCATCCGAGGTGGCGCTGCGCCAGTGGGTCCGTGCGAGCCCGATCTTCTGCCACTCGCCGCCGGACAGTTCGCTCGCGCCGCGGAACATCCGGGCCAGCAGGGTGCGCAGCCCTTCGGGAAGTTTGGCGATGACCGGTCCGGCACCCGCGTAGTCCACCGAAGGCTGCAGGTGCTCGGGATCGGCCGGCCGGGCGGGCCGGCCGATACGGATGTTCAACGCCGCTGTCACGGGCCAGCGTTGGAAGTCCTGGGTGAGCAGTGAGACGCGGTCGAAGACCTCGGAGCGGTCCAGGGAAGCGATCTCGGCCCCACCCCATGACACCGTCCCGCTCTGCGGCAGCATCAGGCCCGACAACACCTTCATCAGCGTGCTCGTGGAGGCCGGGATCCGCCCCTGAGCAGGGCGTCACGGGCCCCGGCCGCCGGTGACCCGCCAGCCGGGGCCCTCAGCCCTTCTCGCCGAGGATCTCGTCGTTGGAGTCGAACTGATGGGTGTCGGTGGGCAGGTCGGGGAAGTACGAGCTTTCGGACTCTCCCGTCAGGACGGCCAGGAGAAAGGAGGCGCACTGAGTGGCGTGGTGCTCCCACTCGGGACCGCGCCCCTCGTTGAACAGCACGGTCCACTCGTTTGGGCTCTGCCCCGGTCCGGCGAGCCAGTACAGCATCGCTCCGCTGTCCTCGATGGAGGCCCAGGGCAGGACTCGCGTACCCGGCCCGTCGAGTTCCGCCGGTTTGGGCTCGGACTGCCACAGCCGGGCCAGCACCTCCTCCCGTTCCGCGGACTGGGCCACGAGATTGTAGTCCTCGTCAGGGCAGTGCGGGTCGAACAGCCATACCGTCTTGTCGAAGACGCCGCCCCCGTAGACCTCGACCAGTTCCTTGTAGTCCTCCGGCAACTGCGTGCCGAGGACCCGTTCGACACCGTTCCAGTCACGGGTCCGCCGGGGGCTGCCCGGCGGAACGATCTCGATGAGCCCGGCTACCGCGGCATGCATGAGGCGCTTGACTCCTTGGAGCCGTCATATCCGTTCGGGGACGTTCAGGACAGTGACGATGTTCGTGGTGCTGCCGCCCTCGTAGGGAGTGAAGGCGAATCCCTTGTTGCCTCGGGCCTCTGTCGTGAGCCCCAGCGGAATGACGTCGGTGGGGTCGTTCGTGCGGTAGCTGGGTGTGACGGTGTACTCGATGGTCTCACCGCGCTTGTCGACCGCTTCCCTGATCTGGTCCTCGGTCTTCCGCATGACCGGTGAATTGGCGAACCGGTGGGGCTGCCGCAATTGGCAGATGTTGATGGAACGTCAGCGGGCGAGGGCGGCGCAGGACGGTGGTTCATCGGCGTCGCCGTCGGGCGTCTCGGTGGTCTCCGGGATGTCGAGGGCGGTGCTGAGGGTGTCGACGACGTTGCGCTGGAGGCGGGTCGGACGCGGGGGTCCGGACGGTGGCGGTGACGCCGATGCGGGCGTGGCCGAGCAGCTTCCTGATCACGACGAGTTCGACGGACCCGGGCGGCCTGCCGCATGCATGATCTGAGCGATCTGGTCGAGGCATCGGCTGCCTGGCGGGGCGGCAATTCGGTGCATGACTTCGCTGACAGGTTTCCGTTCATGACACCGGGGCGACCAGTGAAAGCCTACGAGGAGCGTGACGTGCCCGGTCGGTGTCGTCGGCCGGTCAGTCGTGTGCGTGGGCGATGGTGTGAGCGAGCTGGACGCGGGAGTGGACGCCGAGTTTGCGGTAGACGCGGGTGAGGGTCGCCTCGACCGTCTTGACGCTGATGCTGAGGCTCGCGGCGATGTCACGGTTGCTGGCGCCGCCCGCGGCTAGTGCAGCGCCGCGTTGATCTTGCGGGGGTCATGCAGCTTTGAGCGGGGTTCCGTCGTAGGTCCAGCGGAACGGGCGGGCCTCGTCGTCGTAGGCGAGGGTGAACTCGCGGATCTGGCCGATGAGGTCCTGGCGTGAGGTGAACTCGCCGCGCCGCAGTAGTCGGCGGGTCAGGATTGAGAAGAAGATCTCGACTTGGTTGAGCCACGAGGCGTGTTTGGGCGTGTGGTGGACGGCGAACCTCGGGTGCGCGGCCAGCCAGGCCCGGGTCGCCTTCGAGACGTGGGACGACCCGTTGTCGAGAACCAGGTGGATTGTCAGCTTCGGATCGATGGACTGGTCCAGCATCCGCAGGAAGTCGATGAAGGTGGCCGAGTCGTTGCGGGCGATGTCCTCGACCAGGGCCTGCCCGGTGTGCACGTCCAGGGCCGCGACGATGGAGGCCGTGCCGTGGCGGCGGTACTCGAACTCGCGCCGCTCAGCGTGGCCCGGCCGTGCCGGCCGCGTGGGATGGCAGCGGGAACGAGCCTGCATCGCGGTCTTCTCATCCACGCTGAGCACCACCGAGTGGGGCGGGCGGTGCAGGTAGAGGCTGCAGACTTCGGCGGCCTTGGTGTAGAAGTCCGGATCTTCCGGACGGGTGAGCCAGCCACGTACCAGGTGCGGCTTGAGATCGAGGCCGGCCAGGATCCGGCCGACCTGAGACGCTGATATCCCGGTAGAGGCCAGGCGATGGGCGATGGAGCGGTGAGTCCACTGGCTGTCGGTCTGGGGCCGGGCGGAGGTGACGGTGGCGACGATGGCCAGGTGCACGTCGGGACCGTAGCGGCGGGAGCGGCCCCTCCGGGGCCGGTCCTCCAGCGCGGCCAGACCCTCGGCGGCGAACCGCTTGCGCCAGCGACGCACGGTGTCCAGATGCACGTCGAGGGTGCGGGCGATAACCGCGTTCGCGACGCCCTCCGCACAGGACAATGCGGCCCGGGCCCGCTGCACCCGGCGCAACGGCGCAGTCCGAGAACGTGCCAAATCGTCTAGCACTTTGTACTGTTCACCCTCCCAGACCACCTGGAACGGACTGACCACCGGCACGCGCTGTCCCCCCATCGACTCCGCGACTCGCGGTGATCATTGTCGCGAGCAGGGGGCGCACGTCCCGCCTGGGCGGCCGGCACGGATGGCAGGATGGCCGCCATGGCGAACAGCAGGAGCGCGAAGCCGAACTCGCGGACCGCACCGAGTCAGACCGTGCACAAGATCAAGATCACCTTGCGTGACTCCCGACCGCCGATCTGGCGTCGCTTGGAGGTGCCGTCAGGTGTCACCTTGCGCGAGCTTCACGACGTCGTCCAGGCTGCCTTCGGCTGGGAGGACTACCACATGTGGGCCTTCGAAAGCGGACAGGACCGATACGGAGTCGCCGACCGCGACCTGGGCATCCGCAGCGCCGCCTCCAAACGGCTCGGCCAGGTGGCTCCCCACGCCGGCGACCGGCTCCGCTACACATACGACTTCGGCGACGACTGGGAACACGACATCCTCATCGAGGACGTCACCGAGGCGGAGGCCGGTACCGCCTACCCCCGATGCCTCACCGGCCGCCGAGCTTGCCCGCCTGAGGACTGTGGCGGCATCTGGGGTTACGACTACCTGATCGAGATCCTTGCCGACCCCCGCCACGAAGAACACGAAGATCGCCTGGAATGGCTCGGCCTCGACTCAGCCGACAAGTTCGACCCTGCAGCCTTTGACGCAGCCCAGGCCAACTCCGCGCTGTCAGCCCTTGCGACCGTACTCGTCAAGAACTGACACATCACTGCCCGCCGTCAACAGCGACGGGACTGCTGACGGCGGGGCACAACCCCCGCAAGATCAATGCGGCGCTGCACTAGTTCGGCGCAGCGTTGTTCGGCCCGGGTCAGACGGGGCGGGGCCGTGTCGTGCGACGCGTGGTGCTCCAGCCGGTCGAGGCTCCGCGCGGCGGCCTCGGCCCATGGGTGCGCCTCGTGCGCGGTGAACAGGTCCGCGGCGCTCCTGGCCGCCTCACGGGCGCTCGCGCGGCGGCGTCCGCGGCGTTCGGTGTGGCTGAGGGCGAGCAGGGTGCGGCCCTGTTCGATGGGGAGGTGGCCGAGGCGGCCGGCCGCTTCGGTGAGCCGGCGGGCGGCCGTGTCGTAGTCGCCGCGTGCGGCGTCCAGGAGGGCGCGGACACGTGCAAGCGGCGGCAGAACGGTGTGCCTGCCGAGTTCGGTCGCGGTGCGGTGGGTGTGCTCCAGCAGGTCCCGGGCCTGTTCGAGGTGTCCCAGTACGACGAGGCATTCGGTCAGGTCGGCGTGCCAGCGCAGCACGGACGGGTCGCGCACCTGCTGGAGCGCCTCCAGTGCGCGTACCTCTTCCAGGGCCTCCAGGGCTTCTTTCGGGCGGCCGGTGACCAGCAGGAGATGGCCGAGGGCGAAGAGGTTGCGGGAGAGGAAGACCCGGTTGTCCTCCCGCCGGGACGCCTCGACGCCGCGGCGGGCGAGGGCGAGGGCGTGGTCGGTGCGTGAGGCGGTGCCCTCGACCAGGGCGGAGGTGTAGCAGGCGGGCCCGTACGGCAGGCCGGACGCGTCGGTCAGCGTCCGGGCGCGGGCGGCGTACCCGAGAGCGACGGCGCACCGTCCGGCCCGGATCTCCACCTCGGCGAGGCTGCGCAGCACGTCCACCGTGGCCTCGGCGTCCCCGGCCCGCTGCGCCCGGACGAGCAGCGGCAGCAGGAGCGTCCGCGCGTCGGACAGACGGTCGTCGAAGAGGGCGTGCCGGGCGGCGAGGTGCTCCGGGGTGGCGTTGACGGGGGCCGGTGCCGTCCGGGGCATGGCCAGCGCACGGTCGAGTGCGGTCTCGGCGCCGGGGCTGCCGAGGATGCGCCGGACGCGCGCCCGCATGGTCAGGGCGAGGGCGGCGGTGGTGGTGTCGCCGGCGGCCTCGGCGAGGTCGGCGGCCCGGCCGGCCAGCGCCTCGGCCCGTTCGGGGGCGCCCTCGTTGACGTTGGCGCGCAGTGCCTGGCGGAGCAGGACGCGGGCCGTCAGGTCGGGCCGGCCGGCGGCCTCGTGGAGGGCTGCGGCGAACAGTTCGTCGGCGTCGTTGAGGCGTTGCCCGCTCGCGTCGAGCAGGGTCAGCAGCGCCTCGAAGCGTGGGCCGGGACTGTCCTCGTGGGCCAGGACGAGGCGGGCCGCGGTCCGGCTGCGGGGGAGGTCGCCGCAGTGCGCGGCGTCCCGGATGGCGGTCAGGGCGCGCTCGGTGAGCGGCCCGGCGTCCTCGCGCGGGGTGAGTTCGGCCCCGAGCAGGGAGAGTTCGGCGGCCAGCGGGTGCTCGCCGCGCAGTCTCGCCCGGGCGGCGGCCTCGGCGGCGTCCCGGGCCGTACGCGCGTCGGTCGTACCGGTGGCCGCGAGCGCGGTGTGCCGGGCACGGCGGAGGGGGTCGTGACAGGCCGCCGCCAGACGGTGATGCAGCTCGCGGCGTGCGGTGACCGGCAGCCGGTTCATGAGTTCCGTGCCGATCGCCGAGGCGGTGAACCGCAGGGTCCCGTCCGGCCGGCCGATGTCGAGCAGCCCTGCCGTCTCGGCCTGCGACAGGAGCGTCTCGGCCGCCGGACCGCCGACCCTGATGAGCAGTTCGACGTCGGGACGGTCGTCCAGCGCGGCGCACGCCAGCAGTTCCCGCACCGCGTCCGGCACTTCGTCCAGCCACTCGCCCACCAGCCGCCGGGCCGTCGCGGGCAGAGGCGGCTCGGCCCCGCCGGCTCGTTCCGACGGAAGGGGCACGGCGTCGGCGAGCGCCAGGGCCAGCGCCGGATTGCCGCCGCTGCGCGCGTGGATCCAGGCGACATCGTCCGCGGACAGCGGACACGGCGACAGAAGCGCCGCGAGCTGCGCGGGCGACAGCGCCGGTACGCGTACGGGGTGTGCGTCCCGCCCGCACCAGTGGGCGCCCGACTCCGGCCGCCAGGAACGCTCGGCCACGATGACGGGAAGGTCCGGGGTCAGGCGCAGCGCCCAGCTCAGCACCGCCGCGCCGGCCGGATCCAGCCACTGGGCGTTGTCCACGACCAGGGTCAGGGGCGCCGCCTCCCGCAGCAGGGCCGTGACGAGGCCGCGCAGCCGCAGGGCCGTCCCGTCGTGTTCCACGCGCCCCGGCCCGTCCACCACGTCCTTCAGCGCCGCCCCCAGTTGCCGCGCCCACGGCGACGGCAGGCACAGCGCGAGTTCGAGGACGCCGGCGTAAGGGACCCGGGCGTCCTCCCGGCCCGGCGCCAGCCGGAGCACCGGCAGGCCCCACCGTCGCGCCAGCTCGTCCGCCGCCGTGGTCTTGCCGATCCCGGGCGGCCCGAACAGCACCACCCGCCGGGCCCCGTCCACGCCGTCCGGCACCCCCGGCGGCAGGGCACCGGCCGTCCCCTGAGGTGCTGTCACCCACGTCGCAGAGTCCTGCATCGGGCCATGGTGCGCCCGCCCGGCCCGCTCGTCCAGATCAAGGGGTTTCCCCGATGTCGCCCGTATCCCGCGTCCCTAGCCTCATGGCCACAGCCGGGCCGACTGCCGCTGAACGTCCTCCGCACGCCAGTTGACGTCCTGCGGCCTCTCCCCGACAGGGCCCGGCGGAAGGAACGCGATGAACCGCAAGAACGCCCTGGCAGCCGGTGTCGCCGCTGCCCTCGTCATGGGCTCCGTGAGTGTCCTGGCCACCCAGTCGACGGCGGTCGCCGACCCCGGCGTCAGCCGGTCCGGTGCCGGGTTCCGCGCCATGACGGCCGACGCCCGCGGCGAGGCGATACGCACGGCCGAACGGAACGCCACCGCGGTCGCCCGCGAATTCGGTCTGGACTCCGCGGAGCGCCTGGTCGCCAAGGATGTGCTGATCGACACCGACGGCGCCCGGCACGTGCGCTACGACCGCACCTACAGAGGCCTGCCGGTCATCGGCGGCGACCTGGTGGTGCACCTCGCCGCCGACGGCGCGATCACCGGCTCGGACCTGTCGCACCAGGGGCCGGTCCGCGTGTCCGGCATCTCCCCGAAGGTGTCGGCCGCCGCCGCCTCGGCCGCGGCCGTGAAGCACGCCAAGCACGTCAGGAACGCGAAGGCCGAGGACTCGGACAGCAGCACCCTGGTGGTGTACGCGGTCGGCGAGACGCCTGTCCTCGCCTGGCGTTCGACGGTCACCGGCACGGGCGAGAGCGGCCCGGCCTCGCGTGAGGCGGTCATCGTCGACGCCGACAGCGGCGCCCCGCTGGACAATTACGAGCTGCACCAGAGCATCACGGGCACCGGCAACGGCGTCACCTCCGGGCAGGTGTCCATCGAGACCTCCCAGGTCGCCGGCGGCTACACCCTCACCGACACCGCGCACGGCAACACGATCGTCCACGACTCCTACAACAGCCCGCAGTCCAACCCGAGGCTGTACGCCCGGACCTTCACCAGGACCACCAACTCCTGGGGCAACGGCACCGCGTCCAGCCGTGAGAGCGCCGCCGTGGACGCCTCCTACGGTCTGGCCAAGACCTGGGACTACTTCAAGAACTCGTTCAACCGGTCCGGCATCCGCAACGACGGCCGCGGCGCCCCCGCGTACGTGCACGTGGACAACGGTCTGCTGAACGCCTTCTACGACGACAACTGCTTCTGCATGTTCTTCGGCGACGGCTCCTCGCAGAACGCCAACACCCCGGTCACCGCGCTCGACGTGGCCGGCCACGAGATGAGCCACGGTGTCACCGCCGCCACCGCGAACCTCCTCTACTCCGGCGAGTCGGGCGGCCTGAACGAGGCCACCAGCGACATCTTCGGCACCATGGTCGAGTTCACCGCGGCCAACAACGGCGACCCGGGCGACTACTACATCGGCGAGAAGCTCAACATGCCGGGCGGCTACATGCGCCGTATGGACAACCCCTCCGCCGACGGCAACTCCCTTTCCTGCTGGACCTCCAGGGCCGGCACGGTGGACGTCCACTACTCCTCCGGAATCGGCAACCACTTCTTCTACCTGGCGTCCGAGGGCACCGGCGCGAAGACCATCGGCGGACGCGCGCACAACGGCACCACCTGCAACAACGACACCTTCTCGGGCATCGGCAAGGAGAAGGCCGCCGCCGTCTGGTACCGGGCGCTCAGCGCCTACATGACCTCGACCACCAACTACGCGGGCGCCCGCACCGCCACTCTCCAGGCCGCCGCCGACCTGTACGGCACCAACTCCCAGGAGCGTTACATCGTCTCCAAGGCGTGGGCGGCCGTCGGAGTCGGCACCGCGCTGCCCGACCCCGGCAACGGCGGCGGTACCCCGACCCCCCACCCTGTTCCTTTATACCATCTTACGC
>NZ_JALLGL010000184.1 GCF_023072675.1 Streptomyces sp. XM83C | reverse complement strand
ATCGACGCGTGCACGATGAAGTACGCATCCTGGCCCTGTCCACCGCCCCCGATCCGCACAGCCCTGCGGGCAGCCCTCGCCCACCACCTGCCCGAAGCCTGAGCGGCACCCCGCGGGCACTGTCCGGGGGCGGTGGACAGGGCCAGGATGCGTACTTCATCGTGCACGCGTCGATGAGGGAGGCGGCAGCCCGGCAAGTCCATCACCGTCGACGAGGCACGCCAGAACCTGTTCTCGCTGATCGAGCAGGTCATCGAGGACCACGTTCCGGTTCACATCACGTCCCGGAAGGGGAACGCCGTCCTGATGTCCGGCGAGGACGTCAGCTCCTGGACGAAGACGCCGCACCTCTTGCGTTCCCCGAGAACGCCCGCCGTCTGCTCGACTCCCTCGCGGAGGCACAGGCCGGCAGACCCGGTGTCGAGAGTGGGTGAGCGGTAGAAACGGTTCTCCGGAGGAACCGTGAGTGGGGCGGGTGGGACTCGAACCCACGGCCGACGGATTATGAGTCCGCTGCTCTAACCGGCTGAGCTACCGCCCCATAGCGGCGTGTCGCGTACACGTGTGCGCGCCGTGTGCCGCAGCATAGCCGGTCATACGATCTCCCGCCTCGCATGGTCGACTTCGTGCGGCCTTCCTGACCTTGATGACTGCGGCGCCGCGCGGGCGGTTCCCGCAGACATGAAAAAGGACCCCGAAGGGGTCCTCGTTCACGTGCTCCCCCGACTGGACTCGAACCAGTAACCTGCCGGTTAACAGCCGGCTGCTCTGCCAATTGAGCTACGGAGGACCGAGCTCCCCCGACTGGACTCGAACCAGTAACCTGCCGGTTAACAGCCGGCTGCTCTGCCAATTGAGCTACGGAGGAATGCCTCGTTCGCATCGAACGTGCCACCCCGGGTAGTCACCAGGGGGCGCCCGCTCGCTGCGACACATACATTAGCGCAAGCTGGGGGGTGCTCCGCCAATCGGTTCCCCCCGGCACCGACGCCGCACCTCAGACCGACTCCAGGAAAGGGTGGCCGCCATGCGCTACCGGCTCACGTTCCTCGCCGGACTCGCCCTCGGTTACGTGCTCGGCACGAAGGCCGGGCGCGAGCGGTACGAGCAGTTGATGAAGTCCGCGCGCCGTGTCGCGCAGAACCCCGCGGTGCGGAACACCGCCGAGTCCGCCGCCCAGCAGGGCCGCCAGTTCGCCGGGAAGGCGTACCACGTGGTCAGCGAGAAGGTCGGCGACCGTATGCCCGACTCCGTCGCCGGCCGGGTCCGCTCCCTGCGCGACCGCGCGGGTCACAACGGCGGCGGTGAGGACGACTGGGGCACGAGCAACACCTGACGGGGGCGTCGACGGGGCGCCCTCGGCCCATGCCCGTGACGCCCTACGGCAGAATCTGTCGGCATGGGGATAGTCGCCGGCTTGGACAGCTCACCGGACTTCACTCGCATCGTCGTCTGCGACACGGACACCGGTGCCGTACTTCGTCAGGGATACGCCCCGCATCCGCTGGAGGGCCGGCCCAGCGACGTGGATCCGCAGGCCTGGCTGCTCTCCCTCGGGGACGCGGCGGGCGGCGGACTGCTGGAGGGCGTGCAGGCCATCGGCGTGTCCGCCCAGCAGAACGCGCTGGTGCCGCTGGACGCGCAGGGCGCCACCGTGCGACCCGCGATGGTCGGCGGTGACAAGCGGGCCCAGGTGGCGGCGGCCGACCTGGTGGACGCGCTCGGCGGGCGTGAGGCGTGGGCGCAGGCCGTGGGGTGTGTGCCGCAGGCCTCGCTGCCGGTGACGAAGCTGCGCTGGCTGGCCCGTACCGAGCCGGAGAACGCCGCACGTACGGCCGTACTGCTCCAGGCGCACGACTGGCTGGTGTGGCAGCTGCTGGGGCGGCCGGTGCGCCGTACCACCGACCGGGGCGGGGCGTCCGGCACCGGCTACTGGTCGGCGGCGACCGGCGCGTACCGGCTGGACCTGGTGGAGCTGGCCCTCGGCCATCAGGTGCTGCTGCCGGAGGTGGTCGGCCCGTCGGACGCGGCCGGTACGACCCCGGAGGGGCTGCTGATCTCCGCCGGTACCGGCGAGACCATGGCCGCCGCGTTCGGGCTGGGCCTCGGCGTCGGCGACGTGGTCGTGTCGCTGGGCGCGTCGGGGTCCGTGATGGCGGTGCACCCGGAGGCGCTGCTGGACGCCACCGGCATGATCACCTCGCTGGCGGACGCGACCGGCATGCATCTGCCGGCCGTGACGACCCTGAACGCGGTACGCGCCCTGCGCGGCACCGCCGAGCTGCTCGGGCTGCCCGATCTGGAGACCCTGTCGGACCTGGCGCTGAAGTCCACGCCGGGCTCGCACGGGCTGGTGCTGCTGCCGTACCTGGAGGGCGAGCGGACGCCGAACCTGCCGCACACCGCGGGCACGCTGGCCGGGCTGCGCCGGGAGTCGATGAAGCCGGAGCATCTGGCGCGGGCCGCGTTCGAGGGCATGCTGTGCGGTCTCGGCGACGCGCTGGACGTGCTGCGCGGGCGCGGCGTGGAGGTGCGGCGCGTCTTCCTGATGGGCGCGGCGGCCGAGCTGCCGGCGGTGCAGGCGATCGCGCCGGCGCTGTTCGGCGCGCAGGTCGTCGTGCCGCAGCCGGCGGACTACGCGGCGATCGGCGCGGCCCGGCAGGCGGCCTGGGCGCTCGGTGTGTCGCAGGGCACCCTCGACCCGCGGACCCCGCCGGCGTGGCAGGGCGCGGCGGCGCAGGTGCTGGAGCCCGGCGAGGACCTGGCCGTGGGTCAGGCGGTGCGCCAGCAGTATGTGTCGGTGCGGGAGCAGACCCACCCGGGGGCGTTCCGGTCATAGCGGTACGGATCGCGCGCATACGGTCGTACCGCGCACCGCTCTCGGCTTAATCGGTTGAGGTAACGCGGGTGGAGTGTCCGACGATGGGGGCCAGGGGCAACCACCTTGCCCCCTGGGGGCCCGCCTCTCGGCCCGCCCCCGCCGAACGAGTCCCACCCGCCGACTCCCGAGAGACCGAGCGTGCTCATACGACTTCTGAGGGCCTACCTCAGGCCCTACAAGAAACACATCGCCTTGCTGGTGCTGCTGCAATTTCTGCAGACCTGCGCCACCCTCTACCTGCCCACGCTGAACGCTCACATCATCGACAACGGTGTCGTCAAGGGCGACACCGGCTACATCCTGGGCTACGGCGGCCTGATGATCGGCATCTCGCTGGCGCAGGTCGTGTGCAACATCGGTGCCGTGTATCTCGGGGCGCGGACGGCCTCCGCGCTGGGCCGGGACGTGCGCGGTGCGGTCTTCGACCGTGTGCAGTCCTTCTCCGCGCGTGAGGTCGGTCACTTCGGCGCGCCGTCGCTGATCACCCGTACGACGAACGACGTGCAGCAGATCCAGATGCTGGCGCTGATGACGTTCACGCTGATGGTGTCGGCGCCGATCATGTGCGTCGGCGGCATCGTGCTGGCGCTCGGCCTGGACGTGCCGCTGTCCGCGGTGCTGGTGGCGGTCGTGCCGGTGCTCGGCGTCAGTGTGACGCTGATCGTGCGGCGGCTGCGTCCGCTGTTCCGGTCCATGCAGAAGCGGCTGGACACGGTGAACCGGGTGCTGCGCGAGCAGATCACCGGCAATCGGGTCATCCGCGCGTTCGTGCGGGACCCCTACGAGGAGCAGCGTTTCCGCAAGGCCAACGCCGAGCTGACGGAGACGGCGCTCGGTGCGGGCAATCTGCTCGCGCTGATGTTCCCCGTGGTGATGACGGTGGTGAACCTGTCGTCGATCGCGGTGGTGTGGTTCGGCGCGCACCGTATCGACAGCGGCGGTATGCAGATCGGTGATCTGACGGCGTTCCTCGCCTATCTGATGCAGATCGTGATGTCCGTGATGATGGCCACCTTCATGTTCATGATGGTGCCGCGTGCGGAGGTGTGCGCCGAGCGGATCCAGGAGGTGCTGTCCACCGACACGAGTGTCGTGCCGCCGGTCGCGCCGGTGACCGAGCTGCGCCGGCACGGGCATCTGGAGCTGCGCGGGGCGGGCTTCCGCTATCCGGGTGCCGAGGAGCCGGTGCTGAAGGCGGTCGATCTGGTGGCGAGGCCGGGTGAGGTGACCGCCGTGATCGGTTCCACCGGCAGCGGCAAGTCGACGCTGCTGGGGCTGGTGCCGCGGCTGTTCGACGCGACGGAGGGCGAGGTGCTGGTCGACGGGGTGCCCGTCGCCGACCTCGATCCGAAGCTGCTGGCGAAGGCGGTCGGGCTCGTCCCGCAGCGGCCGTATCTGTTCGCGGGGACGATCGCGACGAATCTGCGGTACGGCAATCCGGACGCCACGGACGAGGAGCTGTGGCACGCGCTGGAGGTGGCGCAGGCCAAGGAGTTCGTGGAGCGGCTGGAGGGCGGCCTCGACGCGCCTGTCGCGCAGGGCGGCACCAATGTCTCCGGTGGTCAGCGGCAGCGGCTCGCGATCGCGCGGACGCTGGTGCAGCGCCCGGAGATCTATCTGTTCGACGACTCGTTCTCCGCGCTGGACTACGCGACGGACGCGGCGCTGCGCGCGGCGCTCGCGGAGGAGACCGCCGAGGCGACCGTGGTGATCGTCGCGCAGCGTGTGTCGACGATCCGGGACGCCGACCGGATCGTCGTCCTCGACGAGGGCCGGGTCGTGGGTACGGGCCGGCACCACGAGCTGATGGCGGACAACGAGACGTACCGGGAGATCGTGCTCTCCCAGCTGACGGAAGCGGAGGCTGCCTGATGGCCGGGCCGATGGGGCGGATGATGGCCGGCGGCGGCCCCGACAGCCGGTCGATGGACTTCAAGAACTCGGGCAAGCGGCTCATCGCCCGGTTCAGACCCGAACGGGCGACGCTGTTCACCCTGCTGGGCTGTGTGGTCGCCAGTGTGGCGCTGAGCGTGGTCGGTCCGAAGATCCTCGGTCGGGCCACCGACCTGGTCTTCGCGGGGATCGTCGGCCGGCAGATGCCGGAGGGCGCCACGAAGGACGAGGTGCTCGACGCGATGCGGCAGCGCGGTGACGGCGCCGTCGCCGACATGCTGCGCGGCACCGACTTCACGCCGGGTGAGGGCATCGACTTCACGGCCGTCGGTGAGGTGCTGCTGCTGGCGCTCGGCACGTTCCTCGTCGCCGGTCTGCTGATGGCGGTGGCGACGCGGCTGGTGAACCGCGCGGTGAACCGCACGATGTTCCGGATGCGGGAGGACGTGCAGACGAAGCTGTCGCGGCTGCCGCTGTCGTACTTCGACAAGCGGCAGCGCGGCGAGGTGCTGTCACGGGCGACGAACGACATCGACAACATCGGGCAGACGCTTCAGCAGTCGATGGGCCAGCTCATCAACTCGGTGCTGACGATCATCGGTGTGCTGGCGATGATGTTCTGGGTGTCGTGGATCCTGGCGCTGGTGGCGCTGGTGACGGTGCCGCTGTCGTTCGTGGTGGCCACGCGGGTCGGCAAGCGGTCGCAGCCGCATTTCGTGCAGCAGTGGCGGTCGACGGGCGCGCTGAACGCACACATCGAGGAGATGTACACCGGGCACACCCTGGTGAAGGTGTTCGGCCGTCAGGAGGAGTCGGCGAAGCAGTTCGCCGAGCAGAACGAGGCGCTGTACGAGGCCGGGTTCCGGGCGCAGTTCAACAGCGGCATCATGCAGCCGCTGATGATGTTCGTGTCGAACATCAACTATGTGCTGGTCGCCGTCGTCGGCGGGCTGCGGGTCGCGTCGGGTTCGCTGTCCATCGGTGATGTGCAGGCGTTCATCCAGTACTCGCGGCAGTTCTCGATGCCGCTGACGCAGGTCGCGTCGATGGCGAACCTGGTGCAGTCCGGTGTCGCGTCGGCCGAGCGGATCTTCGAACTCCTGGACGCGGAGGAGCAGGAGGCGGACCCGGTGCCGACGGAGAAGCCGGCCGAGCTGCGCGGCCGGGTGGAGCTGGAGCATGTGCGGTTTCGCTACGACCCCGAGAAGCCGCTGATCGAGGACCTGTCCTTGACGGTGGAGCCGGGTCACACGGTCGCGATCGTCGGCCCGACCGGCGCCGGCAAGACGACGCTGGTCAATCTGCTGATGCGGTTCTACGAGGTGTCCGGCGGGCGGATCACTTTGGACGGGGTGGACATCGCGAGGATGTCGCGGGACGAGCTGCGTTCCGGGATCGGCATGGTGCTTCAGGACACCTGGCTGTTCGGCGGCACCATCGCGGAGAACATCGCGTACGGCGCCTCCCGTGAGGTGACGCGAGCGGAGATCGAGGAGGCGGCGCGGGCCGCGCACGCCGACCGGTTCATCCGCACCCTGCCGGACGGGTACGACACCGTCATCGACGACGAGGGTTCCGGTGTGTCGGCCGGTGAGAAGCAGCTCATCACGATCGCGCGGGCGTTCCTGTCCGACCCGGTGATCCTGGTGCTGGACGAGGCGACGAGTTCCGTCGACACCCGTACCGAGGTGCTGATCCAGAAGGCGATGGCGAAACTCGCCCATGGGCGTACGTCGTTCGTCATCGCGCACCGGCTGTCCACGATCCGCGACGCGGACACCATCCTGGTGATGGAGAACGGTTCGATCGTGGAGCAGGGCACGCACACGGATCTGCTGGCGGCGGACGGGGCGTACGCCCGGCTGTACAAGGCGCAGTTCGCGCAGGCGGTGGCCGAGGTCGACTGACCCGGCCGTGAGGCGCGCGGAGCGGGCCGGGGCCGCTCGCCCCCGGTGGGCGGCCCCGGCCGTTTCGTGTCCTCAGTCCAGGTAGCCGCGGAGCTGGTCGGCGAAGGCGTGGTCGCGGAGCTTGTTGAGGGTCTTGGATTCGATCTGCCGTATCCGCTCGCGGGTGACGCCGAAGATCCGGCCGATCTCCTCCAGGGTGCGCGGCCGGCCGTCGACCAGCCCGTACCGGAGCTGTACGACCTTGCGTTCGCGTTCCCCGAGCGTGGACAGCACGGCCTCCAGGTGCTCCCTCAGCAGCAGGAACGCCGCCGATTCGACGGGTGAGGCTGCGTCGCCGTCCTCGATGAGGTCACCGAGGGCGACATCGTCCTCCTCCCCCACCGGGGCGTGCAGCGAGACGGGTTCCTGGGCGAGGCGCAGCACTTCGCCGACCCGTTCGGGGGGCAGGTCCAGCTGGGCGGCGACCTCCTCGGGGGTGGGTTCGTAGCCGCGTTCCTGCAACAGGCGGCGCTGGACGCGCACGACGCGGTTGATGAGTTCGACGACATGGACGGGCACGCGGATGGTGCGGGCCTGGTCGGCGAGGGCGCGGGACATGGCCTGGCGGATCCACCAGGTGGCGTAGGTGGAGAACTTGTAGCCGCGGGCGTAGTCGAACTTCTCCACGGCCCTGATCAGCCCGAGGTTGCCCTCCTGGACGAGGTCCAGCATCGTCAGCCCGCGCCCCACGTACCGTTTCGCCACCGACACCACCAGGCGCAGGTTGGCCTCGATGAGGCGGCGCTTGGCCATGCGGCCCATGACGACGAGCCGGTCCAGGTCGAGGGCGAGCCGGCTGTCCAGGTCGGGGGCGATACGCAGTTTCTCCTCGGCGAACAGGCCGGCCTCGACGCGGCGGGCGAGTTCGACCTCCTCGGCGGCGGTCAGCAGCGGGATACGGCCGATCTCCCGCAGATACTGGCGGAACAGGTCCGAGGACGGTCCGGCGGTCTCGGCGGCGCGGACGGCGGGCGGCGCGAACTCATCCGCGTCCGGCGGCTCCGTGTCCTCGGACTCCTCGGTGGGCGGTCCGGCGGGCTCCGCGCCGGTGGTGGTCTCGGGGTGGTGCACGGCATGGCTCTGCGGCGGAACCGCGACCAGGACGCCCGTCTCGGCGTCCCCTTGCGTGCCGGTGGTGCTGCTGTCGGTGTGGGTGAGGGTCTGGGTCTGCACGGGGGCGACCTCCAGGATGATCGCTGCAGAGGCGTACGGCAGCGGTACTTCGGGGGCGGAGTCGGCGGCCATGCCGCTGTCCGTCCCGTACGCGTCGAGCGGAACCGCGGGGGTGTGCGACCCGTGGGGGACGGATCGGCCGCGCTCCGGGGACTCAGGCACCGCACCCAGTGTGGGGTAAGACACATCGCCGCCACGAGGGGCGTGCGATGACTTTTTGCATCCGGTCCGTGACCGGCCGGTGACAGCGGGGCGGGCTCGCGCGGGGCGAGCGGGCGTGGTGCGTCCGCGCGCGGGGCGAGCGGCTCAGAGGGCCGCGGCCCCCTGCTCGCGCAGTGACTGGTCGTACTGCTGGAGCACCCACAGCTCGTTCTGTACGGCGGCGAGCTGGGCGGGGTCGCCGCCGGCGGCGAGGCGGGCCAGCTGGGACTGGACGTCGCGGATGCGGCGCTCGACGGCGCGCCGGCGCACCTGGACGAGGACGGTGCCCGCGTACACCTCGTCGACCGTGCGGCGCAGGATCGCCTCCACGGCCAGCTCGGTGACCATCGCGCGGACGGTGTCGTCGGGGGCGGCGTCCCGGACGCGGACCAGGTACTCCTGCGGGTCCTGCGCGCCCCATTCGGCGCCGCCCGCGTCGAGGATCGCCTGCCGTACGGCCGCGTAGGGCAGGGCGGTGAACTCGTCGACGCCGTACGCG
Organism: Streptomyces sp. XM83C; assembly: GCF_023072675.1. GTDB lineage: Bacteria > Actinomycetota > Actinomycetes > Streptomycetales > Streptomycetaceae > Streptomyces > Streptomyces thermocoprophilus. The sequence goes on along the minus strand of NZ_JALLGL010000184.1, from coordinate 4,298 downwards.
TCGAACGCCGGGGAGACCAGCTCGGGGCGTTGCAGGGCCAGCTTGAGCAGCTCACGCTCGGTGGCGTACACGGGGTTGCGCAGGGTGAGGGCGGGGCCGCGGGGGGCGGCGGGTGCGGCGGGCTGCGCCCACTGCTGCTCGGGTGCCCGGCGTGCGCCGTGCGGGCCGGGGCCGGGGCCGTTGCCGTTGCCGCGTTCGCGGGCCCAGCGGGCGAGCTGGGCGACGCGGCGGACGACGAACTGGGTGTCGAGGATGCCGAGCATGCCGGCGAGCTGCACGGCGACCTCGTGCTGGGCGCCGCTGTTCTTGATGCGGGCGACGACGGGGGCGGCCTCGTCGAGGGCGGCGGCCCGGCCGGCGGGGGTGTCGAGGTCGTAGCGGGAGACGATCTGCCGCAGCGCGAACTCGAACAGCGGGGTGCGCGGCTCGACCAGGTCGGCGACGGCCTCGTCGCCCTTGGCGAGGCGCAGCTCGCAGGGGTCCATGCCGTCGGGGGCGATCGCGATGTACGTCTCGGCGGCGAACTTCTGGTCGTCCTCGAAGGCGCGCAGCGCGGCCTTCTGCCCGGCGGCGTCGCCGTCGAAGGTGAAGATGACGCGGGCGGAGCCGTTGTCCATCAGGAGCCGGCGGAGGATCTTGATGTGGTCGCCGCCGAAGGCGGTGCCGCAGGTGGCGATGGCGGTGGTGACGCCGGCGAGATGACAGGCCATGACGTCGGTGTAGCCCTCGACGACGACGGCCCGGCTGGTCTTGGCGATGTGCTGTTTGGCGAGGTCGATGCCGTACAGCACCTGCGACTTCCGGTAGATCGCGGTGTCGGGGGTGTTCAGGTATTTCGGGCCGTTGTCCGTCTCGTACAGCTTGCGAGCGCCGAAGCCGACGACGTCGCCGCCGATGTCGCGGATGGGCCACATGAGCCGGCCGCGGAAGCGGTCGATGGGGCCGCGTCGGCCCTCCTGGGCGAGGCCGGAGAGGATCAGCTCCTTGTCGCTGAAGCCCTTGCCGCGCAGATGGCGCACCAGGTGGTCCCAGCCCTGCGGGCTGTAGCCGACGCCGAAGTGGACGGCGGCGGCCTGGTCGAAGCCGCGTTCGGCGAGGAAGATCCGGCCGGTCTCCGCCTCGGGGCTGACGGCGAGCTGCTCGGCGTACCACTCGGCGGCGATCTTGTGGGCCTCGACCAGGCGGATGCGTTCGCCGCGCTGGTGTGCGGGGTTGTAGCCGCCTTCCTCGTAGCGCAGGGTGATGCCGGCCTTGGCGGCGAGCCGTTCGACCGCCTCGGAGAAGGTGAGGTGGTCGATCTTCATCACGAACGTGATGGTGTCGCCGCCTTCCTGGCAGCCGAAGCAGTGGAAGAGTCCCTTGCTCGGGCTGACCTGGAAGGACGGCGACTTCTCGTCGTGGAACGGGCAGAGGCCCTTGAGGTTGCCGCCGCCCGCGCTGCGCAGCTGGAGGTACTCCGAGACGACGGCGTCGATCGGGACCGCGTCCCGTACCGCCTTCACGTCCTCGTCGTTGATCCGTCCTGCCACGTGGTGATTCTACGGGGCCGCACCGACACTGCCGTGGCGCGCGGTGCGGCCCCGTGCGTGCTATGCGGCCACGTCGTCGAGGGGGACGTGCGGGTCGGCGAGGGCTTCGGTGTCCACGCGGGCGCGGCTGCGGATGAGGTTCTGGATGCTGTCCGTGACGTCCCACACGTTCACGTTCATCCCGGCGAGGACGCGGTTCTCCTTCACCCAGAACGCGATGAACTCCCGCTTGTGGGCGTCGCCGCGGATCACCACCTGGTCGTAGGAGCCGGGCGGCGCCCAGCCGCTGTACTCCATGCCGAGGTCGTACTGGTCGGAGAAGAAGTACGGCACCCGGTCGTAGACGACGTCCTGGCCGAGCATGGCGCGGGCGGCGGCCGGGCCGCCGTTCAGCGCGTTCGCCCAGTGCTCCACCCGCACGCGGGTGTCGAACAGGGCGTGCGGGAACGACGCCACGTCGCCGGCGGCGTAGATGTCCGGGTCGGAGGTGCGCAGCCGCTCGTCGACGCGGACGCCGCCACCGTACGCCCGGTCGGCGATCTCCAGGCCGGCGGCCTCCGCGAGCGCGGTGCGCGGTGCGGCGCCGATCGCGGCGAGCACGTCGTGCGCGGGGTGTTCCTCGCCGTCGTCGGTGCGGGCGGCGAGGACCATGCCGTCCTGGCCGACGATCTCGGTGAGCCGCGCCCCGAAGTGGAAGCGGACGCCGTGCTCGCGGTGCAGTTCGGCGAAGAGGTTGCCCAGCTCGGGGCCGAGGACGCCGTGCAGCGGGGTGGGCGCCGGTTCGACCACGGTGACCTCGGCGCCGTACTCGCGGGCCGCCGCCGCGACCTCCAGGCCGATCCAGCCGGCACCGGCGATCACGATGTGGCCGTTGTCCCGGCCGAGCGCGGCGAGCACATGCTTGAGGCGTTCGGCGTGGGCGAGGCGGCGCAGATGGTGCACGCCCGCCAGGTCGGTGCCCGGGACGTCCAGGCGGCGCGGCTCGGCGCCGGTCGCCAGGAGCAGTTTGTCGTAGCGCACGACGGTGCCGTCCTCGCCGAAGCGGACGGTCTTCGCGGCGCGGTCGACGGCGTCGACGGTCTGCCCGAGGTGCAGTTCGATGTCGTTGCGCGCGTACCAGGCGGGCTCGTGGACGAAGACGCTGTCGCGTTCCTCCTTGCCGAGAAGGTAGCCCTTGGACAGGGGCGGACGCTCGTACGGGTGGTCGCGCTCGTCGCAGATCAGTATCACGCGGCCGGTGAATCCCTCGGCACGGAGCGTCTCGGCCGCCTTCGCGCCGGCCAGGCCGCCTCCGACGATGACAAAAGTCTGATCCGCGTCGACCACTTGATGCCTCCTCGTAAGGGTGCCGCCACATGGGAGCGTCCCGCACGGAGCGTGAGGGGGGAAGAGGGTGTGGCCCGATCAGGCCACGCAGGGTCACATTTCCTTCCGTGGGACGGCACACGTGCCGTTCAGTTTCTCCCCTGCCCCGTCAGACGGGCGTGAAGCGAACGCGCCGACGTGTCGGTGAGGGAGGCGATCTGGTCGACGACCACCCGTTTGCGGGCGCGGTCGTCGGCGGCCTGTTCGAACAGGGTGCGGAACTGGGGGTCGAGGCCGTCCGGCGCGCGGGCGGTGAGCGCCTCCGCCAGTTCGGCGACGACGATCCGCTGATCGGCCCGGACCCGCTCCTGCTCGGCGCGCTGCATCACGTACCGGTCGGCGACGGCCTTCAGTACGGCGCACTCCAGACGGGTCTCCCACGGGACGACGAGTTCCGCGCCGTACCGGGTGAGCCGGCCGCTGCCGTACGCGGCGCGGGTGGCGCCCTCGGCGGCCAGGCAGAACCGGCCGATGAGCTGGCTGGTGGCGTCCTTCAGCCGGGCCTGCGCGACCGCGCTGCCGTCATAGCCGTGCGGCCACCACTCCTGGTCCTGGAGCCGGTCGAGCGCGGCGGCCAGTTCGGCGGGGTCGGTGCCCTCGGGGACGTACCGGCCGACGGCGACGGCGAAGATCTCCCGCCGCTCGGGTTCGGCGTGCAGCATGTTGGGGTCGATGTGCCCGGCGTGCAGTCCGTCCTCCACGTCGTGCACCGAGTACGCCACGTCGTCCGACCAGTCCATCACCTGCGCCTCGAAGCATGCGCGGGTGCCGGGCGCGGTCCGCCGCACCCAGTCGAAGACGGGCCGGTCGTCCTCGTACACCCCGAACTTCCGGGACGCCGGGTCGGTGGGGTGCCCGCCGCGCGGCCACGGGTACTTGGTCGCCGCGTCGAGCGTGGCCCGCGTGAGGTTGAGGCCGACGGAGCCCTCAGGGGTGAACCGCTTCGGCTCGATACGGGTGAGCAGCCGCAGCGACTGGGCGTTGCCCTCGAAGCCGCCGCAGTCGTGCGCGAACTCGTTCAGCGCGGCCTCGCCGTTGTGCCCGAACGGGGGGTGTCCCAGGTCGTGGGCGAGGCAGGCGGCCTCGACGAGATCGGGGTCGCAGCCGAGAGCCGCGCCCAGTTCCCGCCCGACCTGGGCGCACTCCAGGGAGTGCGTGAGCCGGGTGCGGGGGCTGGCGTCCCACATCTGGTTGACGGTGCCGGGGGTGACGACCTGTGTCTTGCCGGCGAGTCTGCGCAGTGCCGCGCTGTGCAGGATGCGGGCACGGTCGCGCTGGAAGGCCGTACGCCCGGGCCGCTTGTCCGGCTCGGGAGCCCACCGCTCGAAGTCCGCGTCGCCATAAGGGGTGCCTGCCATGCCTCGACAGTACGGGGCGGGTGGGACACTGTCTCTTATACACACT
>NZ_JALLGL010000183.1 GCF_023072675.1 Streptomyces sp. XM83C | reverse complement strand
CGGGGGCGCGCCGGGGGGTGTCCGTCCTCGGTGCGACGCTCTGTCTCGTAAATCCGCACCCGGGGTTTGCGCCGCACGCTGCGGGCGGGCACCCCCCGGCACACCCCCTCCCCGCCATCGGCGGCTCTCCCTTGTCACCGGCCCGCGGGGCGAACACGACGGCCCGGCCACAAGCAGGGGCGCGGGGAACTGCGCGGAAGGGCGTCGCCGGCGCGTCGGTGGGTCAGGGGCGGGCGATGGGGGAGAGGTGGGCTGCTGTGAGCTTGGCCAGGTCTGTGGGGGAGAGTTCGACCTCCAGGCCCCGGCGGCCGGCCGAGACACAGATCGTCGCGTGGGACATCGCGGACGCGTCCAGCACCGTCGGCAGCTTCTTGCGCTGGCCCAGCGGGGAGATGCCGCCCCGGACGTATCCGGTGGTGCGCTCCGCCAGGACGGGGTCGGCCATCGCGGCCCGCTTGCCGCCGACCGCCGCCGCGAGGGCCTTCAGGTCCAGCGACCCCGCGACCGGCACGACGGCGACCGTCAGCGCCCCGTCCACGTCGGCGACGAGGGTCTTGAAGACCCGCTCGGGGGAGACCCCCATCGCCTCGGCGGCCTCCTCGCCGTAGGAGGGGTGGCCGGGGTCGTGGTCGTAGGAGTGGACTGTGTGCGGCACTCCCGCCGCCGCGAGCGCGACCGTCGCCGGCGTGCCCCCGGACTGCTTCTTCTGCTTCTTCGCCATCGGATGCCGTTCCCGGTGCCTCAGTTCAGACTCGTCGTGCCCTGCGTCAGCTCGAACGCGGGCAGCGAGGGCAGACTACGGATGATCGCCGTCTCGGTGCGCAGCAGTCTCAGTTCGTCCCGCAGCCGCGACGCCGTGTCCGGCGCCTGCAGCAGCCGCTGCTTGGTCGGGGTGTCCAGCACCGTCGCGGCGGCGATCAGGTAGGAGACGACGGACGGCTCGTCGGGCAGTTCGGCCGCGCCGGCCAGGGACCGTTCCCGGGCGCCGGCGAGCCGCTTCTGGTACTGGCGGAACGCCCGCAGCGCGCTCTCGGCGAGGGTGGCCGCGTCGTCGCCCGGCTGTTCCTCCAGGGGCTCCAGCTCCCCGACCAGGTAGGGCCCGCTCGCGTCCACGGACAGCAGCCGGACGCGTGTGGTGCCGGTGGCGAGGACCTCGAACGTGCCGTCGGCCCGCTCCCGTACGGTCGCCGCGTCGGCCACGCAGCCCACGGTGTGGAAGGCCCGCAGCGGGTCGGGCCCGAACCCGGCGGCGGGCCCGCGCTCGGGCAGCGCGGTGGGGTCGGGCATCCCGGGCTCGCTCGGCGCGACCTCGTGCCCGTCGCGGATCGCCACGACGGCGAACCGGCGCGGAGCGTCCTCGGGGGTCTTCAGCAGCGCGCGCATCATGGCGCGATAGCGCTCCTCGAAGACGTTGAGAGGGAGCACGAGCCCCGGGAACAGCACCGTGTTCAGGGGGAAGAGGGGCAGCCGGACGGTGGTCACGACGCAGAAGCCTAATGGCCGAGAGCGCGTGGGGTTCCGCCGCGCCCCCTGTGCGGGGTTTCCACCCTCAGGGCCTCCCGCAGTGCTCCCCGTACGCGAAGGAAGTGTCCCAGCGGGTCGTCGGACATCCGTTCCCAGGGGAAGGAGGTGGCGTACGCGCCGGTCAGCCGCATCTGTTCCCAGGCCTCGGCGGGCCGGGCCAGCCGCAGCAGGACGTAGGCGAGCAGGTTGCGGATCTGTGCGGGCCACGGGTCGTCGGCGGGCAGCCGGGCGGACAGGGCGACGGCGCGGTCGGCCGCCGCGTCGAGCCGTGCCCTCGGCACATCGGTGCCGGAGCTGTCGGTGAGGCAGCCGAGGGCGGCGCGTGCGGGCAGTGCCTGGAGGAGGGCGTCGGCGGGGGCGTCCTGCGCGGCGCGTTCGGCGAAGTCGAGGCATTCGCGGTGGGCGCCGCGCCAGGACGCGGCGAGATAGCGGAGGGCGGCCACATGGCAGCCGTAGTGATGCGGGGCCCGTCGTACGGCCGCCTCCCACAGCTCCTCGAAGTAGCGGTGCCCGGCACGGGCGCCGCGCGCGTGGTCCAGGGCGAGCCGCCAGGGCACCGGGTCGTGGTGGTCGCCGCCCGCGGCGGCCGTGATCAGCGGGCTGACCTGGCGCAGCAGTTCGGCACGGGCGGGGGAGTCCCAGGCGCGGTCCACGGCGAGCTGCGCGCCGACGAGCAGCAGACCCGGGTCGTCGGGCGTCTCGGCCGTCCAGGCGCGGAAGAAGTCGGGGCGGCAGCGGGCGAAGACGGCGAGGCGGCGTACGTACCGGTCGCGGTGCTCCCATTCGGCGTGCTCGGCGGTGGCGGCGAGCAGCGCGGCGGCGGGGGTGTGATCGCCGCGTGCGGCGGCGACGAGCACCGGCGCGAGCCGGGCGTCGGGGGCGTCGAGCACCACGTCACCGTCGGCCACGGCGGACGGCGCGGCCGGCGTCGCCGGCCGCCTCGGGCGCAGAAACCGCAGGTGCAGAGCCATGGTGTCGACCATTGAAAAGCCGCAGGTCGGGCGTGCGCCAGAGGCTTCGGCCAAGTCGTGGAAAGTTGTACGACCCAGGGTCAAGGGAGGGTAAAACCTGCCGAACCACCCAGACGGGGCGCCCCCCGTCTCAGCTCCGCCGCAGCAGCCGCGTGGCCCCCGCCGCCACCGTCGTCGCCAGCACCCAGCCCAGCATGATCATCACCACCGCCAGCCACTGCCACCCGCCGCGCAGCTGCCACTGCCCCGCCTGCCCGAGGTCGATGACCGGCAACAGCAGGTCCAGCGCGAACACCGCCGGGTTCCACACCGGATGCTCGTCCGGCTTGACCGGCGGATGCTGGGCGTGCGCGAACGCCCACGTCCCGGCCGCCCACAGCACCGCCATCCACACCGCGGCCCGCCCCGGCCGGTAGCCGTAGGCGACGGTGACGTCCTGCGCGTACCCCCACAGTTTCGCGGCGAGCGGCAGCGTCTCGCGGCGCCGCCGATGTTTGGCGAGCAGCACCTCACGGGCGTCCTCGTCCTCGCCCGCCGCCCGCAGCACCGCCGCGAGCCGCTCGTACGGTTCCGGGTTGTACTCGGCGGTCGCCGCCGCCACCCACTCCAGCCGCGCCTCCAGCGGGAACGGCCCCTGCGGCACCAGGTTCTCGTACGCGAAACCCCCCATGTGCAGACTGCCCGGCCCCGGCCAGGCGGCGGCCCGGTCGACCAGATTGACCACCCGCGCCCCCGACAGCACCACCCGGCCGCGCAGCAAACGCTCCCCGAGGAAACGCAGCTCGGGCGTCTGCACGCGGCGCAGCGACACCTCCTGCTCGTCGGTGAGCGCGAACACGGCCTGCTCGAAGTCGACGGCGTCCCCGAACCGACCGTCGTCCAGCCGCACCCCGCCCCGGCACTCGAACCGCTGGATGCGTGTGCCCTGCGCGGGCGTGGTCCCGCTGACCGCCTGGCGGCCCACACCGGCCGGCGTCAGATACAGGGTGCGTTCGACGCTGAGCCGGGGCGCGTTCAGCGCGAGCCGCCCCGTCGGGTTGGCGAGCCGCGCCCCGCGCAGGCTCAGCGACACGCCGACGGTGGCGCTGCGCAGACTCACCTCGCCGTGCGCCTGGAGCATCTCCGCCTGGAGGTCCTGCCCGACCGTCATGCCGTCGGCGGCGATGGCCCGCCCGCCCCGGTCACGGTGGACGACCGCCTGGTTGAGCATCAGGTCGGTGCCGATGTGCGCGTCCGTGAGCCGGATGCCGCCCGGGAACCGGCAGCGCGGCAGGTGCAGATCACCCTCGGTGCGCACCCGGGCCGCCTCCAGCCGGGGCACCGCGCAGTCCACCAGTCGTACGGTCGTGAAGTGCGCCTCCGGCAGCCGCAGCTCCCGCTCGAACCGGCAGCCGCGCATCTCCACGTACGGCCGGACGCTCCCGCCCGCCAGATCCAGGGTGCCGCTGATCAGCACCCCGGCCAGCTTCAGCGAGGACACCCGACCGGGCAGGGCGGGCGGGCCGTCCAGCAGCAGCCAGGCCACGATCCGCGCCCGCACGGTCCGCTCGGGACCCCACGGGTGCCCGCCGTGCGGATCGTCGAGCACCGGGTTCCCGGCGCTCAGGTCGTACAGGCTGCCGTTGCGGAAGGCCTGCCACATGCCGGCCTCCGTCGCGGTCAGGTCGTCGGGCAGGTCCCCGGCGTGCAGGCCGGCCCCCTCGGTCACGGTGCGTCCCTCGCTCTCCTCCGTCGCTCCGTCCTCAGCCGCTCGTCGTACAGCTGTTCATGCCCGCTGAGTGACGGGTGGAACACCAGGGGTGAAGGTGAACTTCCGCAGCCCGTCCGAGACGTGTATCAGCCACTGATACGGCGGAACGCCCGCCGCCGCGGGTCTGAGAGAATTGAGACCGTGATCTCCCGAATCGATCTGCGCGGCGACGCCCTCCCCGAGGGCCCCGCCCTTCGCGACCTGCTGCCCCGAGCCGACTTCGACGTTCAGACCGCCCTCGAGAAGGTGCGTCCGATCTGCGAGGCCGTGCATCATCGCGGCGACGCGGCACTGATCGACTTCGCGGAGAAATTCGACGGAGTCACGCTGGAGCAGGTCAGGGTCCCGGCCGAGGCCGTCGCCAAGGCCCTCGACGAGCTGGACCCGGCCGTGCGCGCGGCCCTGGAGGAGTCCATCCGCCGCGCCCGCCTCGTCCACCGCGAACAGCGCCGCACCACCCACACCACCCAGGTCGTGCCCGGCGGCACCGTGACCGAGAAGTGGGTTCCCGTCGAACGCGTCGGGCTGTACGCGCCCGGCGGACGCTCGGTGTACCCGTCCTCCGTCGTGATGAACGTCGTACCCGCCCAGGAGGCCGGTGTCGGCTCCATCGCCCTCGCCTCGCCCGCCCAGGCCGAGTTCGGCGGCCTGCCGCACCCGACGATCCTCGCCGCCTGCGCCCTCCTAGGCGTCGACGAGGTGTACGCCGCCGGAGGCGCCACCGCCGTCGCGATGTTCGCGTACGGCACCGAGTCCTGCCCGCCCGCCGACATGGTCACCGGCCCCGGCAACATCTGGGTCGCCGCCGCCAAGCGCTACTTCACCGGCAAGATCGGCATCGACGCCGAGGCCGGCCCGACCGAGATCGCGATCCTCGCGGACGCGACCGCCGACCCGGTGCACGTCGCCTCCGACCTGATCAGCCAGGCCGAGCACGACCCGCTGGCCGCCGCCGTCCTCGTCACCGACTCCGTCGAGCTGGCCGACGCCGTCGAGCGCGAGCTGGAGCCCCAGGTCGCCGCGACCAAGCACATCGACGACCGGATCGTGCCCGCCCTCAAGGGCAAGCAGTCCGCGATCGTCCTCGTCGACGGCGTCGAGGAGGGCCTGCGTGTCGTCGACGCCTACGGCGCCGAGCACCTGGAGATCCAGACCGCCGACGCCGCCGCCGTCGCCGACCGTGTCAAGAACGCCGGCGCGATCTTCATCGGCCCGTGGGCGCCGGTCTCCCTCGGCGACTACGCCGCCGGCTCCAACCACGTCCTGCCCACCGGCGGCTGCGCCTGCCACTCCTCCGGCCTGTCCGTGCAGTCCTTCCTGCGCGGCATCCACATCGTCGACTACACCCGCGACGCGCTCGCCGAGGTCGCCCACCACGTGGTGACCCTGGCGGAGGCCGAGGACCTGCCCGCGCACGGCGCGGCGATCAAGGCGAGGTTCGACTGGAAGGTGCCGGAGAGCAAGTGAACATCCGGATCGACGATCTCCCCGTACGGGACGAGCTGCGCGGCAAGTCCCCCTACGGCGCGCCCCAGCTGGACGTCCCCGTACGGCTGAACACGAACGAGAACCCCTACCCCCTGCCCGAGCCCCTCGTCGAACGCATCGCCGAACGCGTCCGTGAGGCGGCCCGCCACCTCAACCGCTACCCCGACCGGGACGCCGTCGAGCTGCGCACCAGGCTCGCCGAGTACCTCACCCGCACCGGCGGCCACCGGGTCGGCCTCGCGAACGTGTGGGCCGCCAACGGCTCCAACGAGGTCATCCAGCAGCTCCTGCAGACCTTCGGCGGCCCCGGACGCACCGCGATCGGTTTCGAACCGTCGTACTCGATGCACGCGCTCATCGCGCGCGGCACCGGCACCGGCTGGATCTCCGGCCCCCGCAACGACGACTTCACCATCGACCTCGCCGCCGCCGAGAAGGCGATCGCCGAGAACCAGCCCGACGTCGTCTTCATCACCACCCCCAACAACCCCACGGGCACCGCCGTCCCGCCCGAGACGGTCGTCGCCCTGTACGACGCCGCGCAGGCGGCCAAGCCGTCCGTCGTGATCGCCGACGAGGCCTACATCGAGTTCAGCCACGGCCACTCGCTGCTGCCGCTCCTCGAAGGCCGCCCCCACCTGGTGATCTCCCGCACCATGTCGAAGGCGTTCGGCGCGGCGGGCCTGCGCCTCGGCTATCTCGCCGCGCACCCGGCCGTCGTCGACGCCGTCCAGCTCGTACGGCTGCCGTACCACCTGTCGGCGATCACCCAGGCGACCGCGCTGGCCGCCCTGGAGCACACCGACACCCTGCTCGGCTACGTCGAGCAGCTGAAGACCGAACGGGACCGGCTCGTCACCGAACTGCGCGCCCTCGGCTACGAGGTGACCCCCTCCGACGCCAACTTCGTGCAGTTCGGACGGTTCGACGACGCCCACGAGGCCTGGCAGAAGATCCTCGACCGGGGCGTCCTGGTCCGGGACAACGGCGTGCCCGGCCGCCTCAGGGTCACCGCCGGCACCCCGGAGGAGAACGACGCGTTCCTCGACGCGGTCCGTGAACTGAAGAAGGAGCAGCCCGTATGAACCGCGTGGGACGCATAGAGCGCACGACCAAGGAGACCTCGGTCCTCGTCGAGATCGACCTCGACGGCACCGGGAGGACCGACATCGCCACCGGCGTCGGCTTCTACGACCACATGCTCGACCAGCTCGGCCGGCACGGCCTGTTCGACCTGACCGTGAAGACCGACGGCGACCTGCACATCGACTCCCACCACACCATCGAGGACACCGCCCTCGCGCTCGGCGCCGCCTTCAAGCAGGCCCTCGGCGACAAGGTGGGCATCTACCGCTTCGGCAACTGCACGGTCCCGCTGGACGAGTCCCTCGCCCAGGTCACCGTCGACCTCTCCGGCCGCCCCTACCTCGTGCACACCGAGCCCGAGAACATGGCGCCGATGATCGGCGAGTACGACACGACCATGACCCGGCACATCCTGGAGTCGTTCGTCGCGCAGGCCCAGATCGCCCTGCACGTGCACGTGCCGTACGGGCGCAACGCCCACCACATCGTGGAGTGCCAGTTCAAGGCACTCGCCCGGGCCCTGCGCTACGCCTCCGAGCGCGACCCGCGCGCCGCCGGCATCCTCCCCTCCACGAAGGGCGCCCTGTAGAGCATGAACGGACTGTCCACGCTCCTGATCGTCGTCGGCCTGTTCCTCGTCGGCGGCATCATCTCCTTCGTCAAACAGCAGATGCCCCGCAGCCTGATCGTGCTGCTGTCCATCGGCGCGGCCATGTGCCTCGTCGCGGGCGTGCTGCGGCTGGAGGTGTGGAACTGATGAGCACCCCGAAGAAGGTCGTCGTCTTCGACTACGGCTTCGGCAACGTCCGCTCCGCCGAGCGTGCCGTCGCCCGCGTCGGCGCCGACGTCGAGATCACCCGCGACTTCGACACCGCCATGAACGCCGACGGGCTGCTCGTGCCGGGCGTCGGCGCGTTCGCCGCCTGCATGCAGGGCCTGAAGGAGGCCCGCGGCGACTGGATCATCGACCGCAGGCTCTCCGGCGGACGCCCCGTGATGGGCATCTGCGTCGGCATGCAGATCCTCTTCGCCCGCGGCATCGAACACGGCGTCGAGACCGAGGGCCTCGACGAGTGGCCCGGCACGGTCGGGCCGCTCGAGGCCGACATCGTCCCCCACATGGGCTGGAACACCGTCGACGCCCCCGCGGACTCCGAACTCTTCGCCGGCCTGGACGCGGACGCCCGCTTCTACTTCGTGCACTCCTACGCCGTCCACGACTGGGCGCTTCAGACGCACAACCCGGCGATGACCGCGCCCAAGGTCACCTGGGCCACCCACGGCAAGCCGTTCGTGGCCGCCGTGGAGAACGGCGCCCTGTGGGCCACGCAGTTCCACCCCGAGAAATCCGGCGACGCCGGAGCCCAGCTCCTCACCAACTGGATCGGAACACTGTGAGCAAGCTCGAACTCCTCCCTGCCGTGGACGTCCGGGACGGTCAGGCCGTCCGCCTGGTGCACGGCGAGTCCGGCACGGAGACCTCCTACGGCTCCCCCCTGGAGGCCGCCCTCGCGTGGCAGCGCTCCGGCGCCGAGTGGCTCCACCTCGTCGACCTCGACGCCGCCTTCGGCACCGGCGACAACCGTGAACTGATCACCGAGGTCACCAAGGCCATGGACATCAAGGTGGAGCTGTCCGGCGGCATCCGCGACGACGACACCCTCGCCGCCGCCCTCGCCACCGGCTGCACCCGCGTCAACCTCGGCACCGCCGCCCTGGAGACCCCCGACTGGGTCGCCAAGGTCATCGCCGAGCACGGCGACAGGATCGCCGTCGGCCTCGACGTACGCGGCACCACCCTGCGCGGACGCGGCTGGACCCGCGACGGCGGCGACCTGTACGAGACGCTGGAGCGCCTCAACCGGGAGGGCTGCGCCCGCTACGTCGTCACCGACATCGCCAAGGACGGCACCCTCCAGGGCCCCAACCTGGAGCTGCTGAAGAACGTGTGCGCGGCCACCGACCGCCCGGTCGTGGCCTCCGGCGGCGTCTCCTCCCTGGACGACCTGCGCGCCATCGCCGGTCTGGTGCCGCTCGGTGTCGAGGGTGCCATCGTCGGGAAGGCCCTGTACGCGAAGGCGTTCACCCTGGAAGAGGCCTTGGAGGCTGTGTCGTCATGACGTCCGATGCCGTACGGCGCGTGCAGAGCGGAAATCCCTGGGAAGAGACGTTCGGTTTCGCGCGCGCCGTCGCGGCGGGCGACCGTGTGCTGGTGGCCGGCACGACCGCCTTCAAGGGCGATGTGCTGTACGGGGAGGGCGACCCGTACGAACAGGCCAAGGTGGCCTACACCGGCGCACTGAAGGCGATCGCCGAGTTCGGTCTGGGACCGGACTCGGTGATCAGGACCAGGACGTACCTCACGCACGCGCGTGACGTCGACGCGGTGGGCCGTGCCCACAAGGAGCTGTTCGACTCCGTCCGCCCGGTCGCGACCGTGCTGGTCGTGGAGGGGTTCGTCGACCCGCGCATCCTGGTCTCGGTGGAACTCGAGGCGTATGCGAACGCCCAGAAGGTGTAGAGGAGCCGTGGATTCATGACCCTGGCGGTCCGAGTCATCCCCTGCCTGGACGTGGACAACGGCCGGGTCGTCAAGGGTGTCAACTTCCAGAACCTGCGCGACGCGGGCGATCCCGTCGAGATGGCCAAGGTGTACGACGCCGAAGGCGCCGACGAGCTGACGTTCCTGGACATCACCGCCTCGTCGGGCAACCGCGAGACCACGTACGACGTGGTCCGCCGCACCGCCGAACAGGTGTTCATCCCGTTGACCGTCGGCGGCGGCGTCCGCACCGCCGACGACGTGGACAGGCTGCTGCGCGCCGGAGCCGACAAAGTCGGCGTCAACACGGCCGCGATCGCCCGCCCCGACCTGATCCGTGAGATCGCCGAACGCTTCGGCCGGCAGGTGCTGGTCCTGTCCGTGGACGCCCGCCGCACCGAATCGGGCTCCTTCGAGGTGACCACCCACGGCGGCCGGCGCGGCACCGGCATCGACGCCGTCGAGTGGGCCCACCGCGCGGCCGAGCTGGGCGCCGGCGAGATCCTGCTGAACTCGATGGACGCCGACGGCACCAAGGACGGCTACGACCTGGAGATGATCGCCGCAGTCCGCAAGCACGTCACCGTCCCCGTCATCGCCTCCGGCGGTGCCGGCAGGCTCGCCGACTTCCCGCCCGCCATCGAGGCCGGCGCCGACGCCGTCCTCGCCGCGTCCGTGTTCCACTTCGGGGACCTGCGCATCGGCGAGGTCAAGCAGACCCTCAGGGAGGCGGGCCACCGCGTCCGCTGAGGACGCCGGCCGCGCGCCCGGGCCGGGGGAGGGACGCCACCACCCGTCACGCGACGGGCGCTAGATACCGAGCGCCTTCGCCTCGTGCAACCGGGTGATGGCCTCCTCCTCACCGTCCAGCTCCACCTTCGCGGCGCTCTGCCGGCCGTACAGGAACAGCAGCAGCTCCGACGGCTCCCCGGTCACCGTGACGACCGGGGTGCCGCGGTGCGCGACCGCCGTCTGACCGTCCGGGCGCCTCAGCACCAGCCCCGTGGGCGCACTGCGGCCCATCAGCCGCGCCGTGCGCTCCAGCCGCGACCACAGCGCGTCCTGGAACACCGTGTCCAGCGCCCGCGGCGCCCAGTCCTCCTGCGCCCGGCGCACGTCCTCGGTGTGGACGTAGAACTCGATCGTGTTCGACGCCTCGTCGAGCTGCTTCAGCTGGAACGGCGAGAACCGCGGCGGACCCGTACGGATCAGCTGGATCAGCTCCTCGTACGGCTTCGCGGTGAACTCCTCCATCACCTTCTCCAGCCGCGGCGCGAGCTGCTTGAGCAGCAGCCCCCCGGCCGCGTCGGGCCGGCGCTCACGCACCACCACGTGCGCGGCGAGATCACGCGTCCGCCACCCCTCGCACAGCGTCGGGGCGTCCGGACCCGCGGTTTCCAAGAGATCGGCGAGCAACAGCCGTTCACGCTTGGCAAAGGTCGACATGGAGTCAGCCTACGACCGCACACCCGCACCCCGCAGGGCCGCACGGCCGGCCCGGCGCGCACCGGCCGTCCCGGGTCCGGCCTGTGGACAGCGCGCCCGCCCGGCCCGTCCCGCGCGGCACAATGGCACCCATGACCACCAGCACGCCCCGCCGGCCCAGCCGACTGGACCCCGAGATCGCCGCGCGCCTCAAGCGCAGCGCGGACGGACTCCTCCCCGCCATCGCACAGCAGTACGACACCAAAGAGGTGCTGATGCTGGGCTGGATGGACGACGAGGCGCTGCATCGCACCCTGACCACCGGCCGCTGCACCTACTGGTCCCGCAGCCGCCAGGAGTACTGGGTCAAGGGCGACACCTCCGGCCACTACCAGTGGGTGAAGTCCGTCGCCCTCGACTGCGACGCCGACACCCTGCTCGTCCAGGTCGACCAGGTCGGCGCCGCCTGCCACACCGGCGCGCGCACCTGCTTCGACGCCGACGTCCTGCTGAAGGACGACGGCGATTCCGGCCCGGCCGCCACGGATCAGTAAGGTCAGCCGCCATGGACCTCGAGACGTTCCGCAAGCTGGCCACCGACCGCCGCGTCATTCCGGTCACCCGCAAGCTCCTCGCCGACGGGGACACCCCGGTCGGGCTCTACCGCAAGCTCGCCGCCGAACGCCCCGGCACCTTCCTGCTGGAGTCCGCGGAGAACGGCCGCTCCTGGTCCCGGTACTCCTTCGTCGGCGTCCGCTCCGCCGCCACCCTCACCACCCGCGACGGACAGGCCCACTGGCAGGGCACCCCGCCCGTCGGCGTCCCCACCGACGGCGACCCGCTCACCGCCCTGCGCGCCACCCTGCGGGCCCTGCACACCCCCCACCAGGAGGGCCTGCCGCCCTTCACCGGCGGCATGGTCGGCTACCTCGGCTACGACATCGTCCGCCGCCTGGAGAAGATCGGCCCCGGCGAGCACGACGAGCTGAAGCTGCCCGAGCTGACCATGCTGCTCACCAGCGACCTCGCCGTCATGGACCACTGGGAGGGCTCGGTCCTGCTGATCGCCAACGCGATCAACCACAACGACCTCGACACCGGCGTCGACGACGCGTACGCCGACGCCGTCGCCCGCCTCGACGCGATGGAGGCCGACCTCTCCCGGCCCGTGCCGCAGCCCCCGGCCGTGCTTCCGCCGTCCGAGCTGCCCGAATACACCGCCCGCTGGGGCGGCCCCGACTTCCAGCGGGCCGTCGAGGACATCAAGGAACGCATCCGGGCCGGCGAGGCCTTCCAGGTGGTGCCCTCCCAGCGGTTCGAGACGCCCTGCACGGCGAGCGCCCTGGACGTCTACCGGGTCCTGCGCGCCACCAACCCCTCGCCGTACATGTACCTCTTCCGTTTCGACGGGTTCGACGTCGTCGGCTCCTCGCCCGAGGCGCTGGTCAAGGTCGAGGACGGCCGCGCCATGGTCCACCCCATCGCCGGCACCCGCCCGCGCGGCGCCACCCCGCAGCAGGACCAGGCCCTCGCCGACGAACTCCTCGCCGACCCCAAGGAACGCGCCGAGCACCTCATGCTCGTCGACCTCGGCCGCAACGACCTCGGCCGGGTCTGCGAGCCCGGCACGGTCGAGGTCGTCGACTTCATGTCCATCGAGCGGTACTCGCACGTCATGCACATCGTCTCCACGGTCACCGGCACGGTCGCCGACGGCCGCACCGCGCTCGACGTGCTCACCGCCTGCTTTCCCGCGGGCACCCTCTCCGGCGCGCCCAAGCCCCGCGCGATGCAGATCATCGACGAACTCGAACCCTCCCGCCGCGGCCTGTACGGCGGCTGCGTCGGCTACCTCGACTTCGCCGGCGACTCCGACACCGCCATCGCCATCCGCACCGCCCTCCTGCGCGACGGCACCGCCTACGTCCAGGCCGGCGCCGGTATCGTCGCCGACTCCGACCCGGTCTCCGAGGACACCGAGTGCCGCAACAAGGCGGCGGCCGTGCTGCGCGCCGTGCACACCGCCAACCGGCTCGGCACCCTGCCCGACAGCCGGTGACGCGGGCCCCCGACGGCCCTCCGTGCGGCAGTGGGGCGCGGATCACGTGAACCCCGGGTGACGCGATGCCCGGGGTTCGGGCGATAGTGGAGTACGTGACCGCTGTACCTCACC
>NZ_JALLGL010000182.1 GCF_023072675.1 Streptomyces sp. XM83C | reverse complement strand
CGCCCATCGCCTTCAGATCGGCGCCCGCACAGAACGTGCCGCCCTCACCCCACAGCACCGCCGCCCGCGCCTCGCCGTCCGTCCCCGCCCGGTAGCGTGCGACCCGATGCCGTCACAGCGAAGTGCCGTCGCAGCGGAGGGGAGTCGCAATGTCCGTGCGTGTGGAGCGTCAGGGGCCCGTCACGACCGTAGTGCTGTCGCGGCCGGAGGTCCGTAACGCCGTGGACGGTCCCACGGCGGCCGAACTGGCCGATGCCTTCCGGGATTTCGAGGCGGACGGCGAGGCGCGGGCGGCGGTGCTGTGGGGTGAGGGCGGCACGTTCTGTGCGGGCGCCGATCTGAAGGCGATGGGCGGCCCCCGGGCCAACCGGGTCACGGAGGACGGTGACGGGCCGATGGGGCCGACGCGGCTGCGGTTGTCCAAGCCGGTGATCGCGGCCGTCGCCGGGCACGCCGTGGCGGGCGGTCTGGAACTGGCCCTGTGGTGCGATCTGCGGGTGGCGGAGGAGGACGCCGTGTTCGGCGTGTTCTGCCGCCGCTGGGGTGTGCCGCTGATCGACGGCGGCACGGTACGCCTGCCGCGGCTGATCGGCACGAGCCGTGCCCTGGACCTGATCCTGACGGGGCGTCCGGTGCCGGCGCGTGAGGCGCTGGAGATGGGGCTGGTCAACCGGGTGGTGGCGCCCGGCACGGCGCGGGCCGCGGCGGAGGAGCTGGCGGCGACGCTCGCGGCGTTCCCGCAGGACTGTCTGCGCTCGGACCTGGCCTCGGTCCGCGACCAGGAGGGGCTGTCCGAACAGGAGGCGCTGCTGCGCGAGGTGCGGTACGGGGCGGCGGTGCTCCCGCAGGCCCTCAAGGGGGCGGCGCGGTTCGCGGGCGGGGCGGGCCGGCACGGCGCGTTCGACTGACGGTCGGGGAGCCGGAGGCCGGGGCGGGGTGCCGTGCGGTCCCCTCTTGGGTGGTTCTTCAGCACAGGGGACCGCACGGGCTTTTCGATGCGGCGTCGAGTGGCGCCTCGCCTTTCATGATGCGGCCCGGGGCACCGGGGCGCGGGCAGACGGGGTGTTTCCCCCTCAAAGGGGTGAGGGTGTTCCCGAATCGGATGCGGGCGCCCGTGCGGGGTGTTCGCGGCGCGCGGCTCTATTGTTCCGTAATCCCATGATCACATGGCGTATCGGGTGAGCGCCGGGCCATGCTGTCTGCCCTCCTTCCTGACGGCGCTTCAGCACCGCCGCGGGAAAGGCCCGTTCGAGTGGCACCTCAAAGGAATGCATCGGGCATGACGAACAGGAAAATGCTCACGATCGCCGTCCTGGCGGCGATCCTCACCTGGAGCACGGTGATGACCGTGCTGGGGCAGGTCGCGGCCGTCGCCGCGTTGCTGCCGTCGCTGGGGCTGCTGGTGCAGCAGATCGTCCAGGCCCTCACGGCACCCGACGGCCACCCGGCCGGCGGTGTCGCCGCACCCGGCGGCCCGCAGCCGGCGGCCGGTCTCGCCGCGACGGGCGGTGGGCTCACGGGCGGCGTCTGTCCCGCGCCCGAAGCGCACCTCCCGGCCGGCGGCGCCCCCGCTCCCGGCGGGCGGCCGACGGCCGGTGCCGGGCCCGTCGCCGCCGACGGACAGGAGCCGCCCCGATGATCTGGAGCTCCGACGCCGACCAGCCGCCTTCACCGGAAGCCCTGAGGCCGGCCGGCCGCCGGGGCCGCAAACCGGCCCCGATCTCCGACAGCGCGGGCCTGTCGCACCGGGCGTGGCTGGAGCCGGTCCGCAGTCAGCTGTTCGCCAGTGGCCTGACGCTGGACGACGTGGTGGACCGGTCCGGTTACTCCAAGGCGCGGATCAGCGAGCTGCTGCGCGGCAACGGCTACTACCCCGCCTGGGAGATCACGTTCAGCGTGATCCGCGCCCTCGGCCTGCCGGCCGTGCCGATGCTGCGGCTGTGGGCCGCGGCGGCCCAGGAGGCCCGCAAGGAGCCCTCTTGGATCCGGCACAGCATCGAGCAGGTCGCGTTGCAGCCGGAGCCTCCGCCGGTGGCGCACCGCGCGTTCGTCGAGGCGATGGAGCGGCCGTACACCGACTACGCGCGTGCGGTGCTGCTCACCGAGAAGCGGGCGCGGTTCGTGGTCCGGGAGACCTTCGACATCCTGTGGCTGTGCTGGAACGAGGCCGCCACCAGTGAGAATCTCCGGCGCTATGCCTGGCGGCTGCTGCGTTCGCGGGTCATGGCGCGCGCCCACCGCCGCCCCGACGGCCGACCCGATCTGCGGGCCACCGTCTTCTCCACGGCCGAGGTGCACGACAGCGTGCCCGGCCACATGGTGGCGTTCAGTGAGCTGACCGGCCTGTTCGACGTGCTCGGCCTGCTGCCGCACGACCAGCTGGACGTGGTCGTGCTGCGGCATCTGTGCGGTATGCCGCCGGACACCGTCCCGGACGTGGTCGGGTTGAGCCCGGCCATCACGCACGCCGTCGACCATCACGCCCGCGCCACCCTCGAACGTCTCCTCAGCCCTCACAGCTCCCGGGAGTGAACCCACCCGTCATGACCTCCATCGACGCCCTCCTCGCCCGTGCCCGGCTCCACCCCCGCCCCGACGTCCCCTCCGACACCGTCGCCTACGAGGACCACGACCCGCTCGACCCGCTCGAAGTCTCCGCCCCTCAGGTGGACGAGCCCGCCGGTGACGCGACCGCCGCCGAGCAGCTCGACCGGCTGTGCGAGGTGGTGGTGACGACGGTGGCGCCGGGCGCGCTGGAGTTCCTCACGGATCAGCTTCCCGAGCCGCCCGCCGCGTGGCTGCTGGGCTGCGCCCTGCACCTGGCCGGCGTGGCGGACGGGGCCCGCTTCTGGTGGCAGTACGCCGCCGGCGCCGGTCACTCGCCCGCCGCCTACTGTCTGTCCCTGCACCATCACGCGCGCGGTGAGGAGCACGCGGGCGCGTTCTGGTACGACCAGACGGGTCTGGACGAGGCCGCGGACGGCGACAGCTTCCCGGTCGCCGGGGTGTGCCCGTCGCTGAACGGCTTCCGTTTCGACGCCAGCCTTCCGACGGTGCTGCGGATACTCAGCCATCTCGCGGCCCCCGGCCGGCGCCGGCTGCCGCACCGCGCGGACGCCGTCACCAACTATGTCGCCCGGACGGTCACGCACGGCTACCGGCGGCACCCGAACGTGGAGATACCGGTGCCCGAGCCACGCTTCGCCGACCGGATCACCTTCCTGCTGAGCACCGACCCGCCGTGGGCCCGCCGTATGGCCCGTGTCTTCCGGCAGACCGACCTGCCCTGCCGGGCCCAGGGCGGTGGTACGGCGCCGTCGCGGGACGCGGCGGGGGCGGGCCGTACGGCGGCGCAGGTGGCGGCCGATGCCGCGGCGGCCTCCCGGGTGGCGTCCTGGGGGCAGCCGGGATGACCTCGCCAGGCGTGCCGGACGACCTCGTGGGGAGGTTCCGGACGGTTCGCGTACGCCCGTGGAGGCGGGGTACCCGGCGGTCACCCGTTCGGCGCACGCGAGCGGGTACGTACTGCGGTCGGCGGCTTTCCTGGGGAGGTCAGCCACTTCACCGACCGTGAACGGCAAGGAGTCCCCCATGGGCATGATGGACAAGTTCAAGCAGATGCTGAAGGGCCACGAGGACCAGGCCGACAAAGCCGTCGACAAGGGCGGTGACTACATCGACCAGCGGACCCAGGGCAAGTACAGCGGGCAGGTCGACTCCGCCCAGGAACGGATGAAGGACCAGTACGGCCGCAACGACCAGGGTCCGGGCGAGCCGGGGCAGTAGCCCCGCCCTCCGGCACTTCACGCCACCGGGGCCCGCCCGCGGACCGTACGTCCGCCGGGCGGGCCTCCTGCGTGACTGGGGGTGACGTCGGACGACGGGGAGTGCACGCCCGTACGCCCGGAACCGAGCCGGTTCCAGAGGCCTGCATGCGGGGCGCGCTCTCGGCGGTCCCCCCTTCCCCCGGCTCCGCGCGCCGCCGTACCCCCCGGTGCCTCGCGCTGTCCACCGCCGCTGCCGCCCCCGGCGGGATGACACCAGTCCCCGCACGAACTGCTGTTCCGGATACGGCAGGATGAGCCGGCGCGCCGTCTTCTGACGCCCCGTCGGACGCGGCGCCGAGGCACATCCCGGAACATCGAGCAGGTGACAACGTGACGAGACTTCCCATCCGGCCGCCGGCGGCCCCACGTGCCGCGGTTCGTCTTCCCGGAGGCCTCCGGTGACGCGCGACCTCACCCTGGACGACTGGATCCTGGCCGGTGTCGCCGTCGCGGCGGGGCTGCTCGCCGCGCTTGTGTCACGGTCGGTGCTGCGCTGGCTGGCCAAGCACGCCAAGCGCACCAAGTGGAGCGGCGACGACGTCATCGTGGACGCGCTGCGCAGCGTCGTGCCGTGGGCGGCCATATCCGGCGGTGTCGCGTCAGCGGCGGCGGTGCTGCCGCTGACGCGGACCGTGCAGCGGCACACCAACCAGCTGCTGACCGTACTGCTGATCGTCGTGGTGACGTTCTCCGCGGCCCGGGTGATCTCGGGGCTGGTGCGCAGCGTCACCCAGTCCCGCTCGGGCGTCGCCGGATCGGCGACGATCTTCGTCAACATCACCCGGGTGCTGGTGCTGGCGATCGGTTTCCTGGTGGTGTTGCAGAGGCTGGGCGTCTCGATCGCGCCGCTGCTGACCGCCCTGGGCGTGGGCGGTCTGGCGGTCGCGCTGGCGTTGCAGGACACGCTCGCCAACCTGTTCGCGGGCATCCACATCCTCGCCTCGAAGACCGTCCAGCCGGGCGACTACATCCGGCTGAGCAGCGGTGAGGAGGGGTACGTCGAGGACATCAACTGGCGTCAGACGACGGTCAGGGCGCTGTCGAACAACCTGATCGTGATCCCCAACGGGCAGCTAGCCAAGGCGAACATGACCAACTTCATGCGCCCCGAGCAGCAGTTGACGATCCTGGTGCAGGTCGGGGTGTCGTACGACAGCGATCTGGAGCATGTGGAGCGCGTGACGACGCAGGTCGTCGCCGAGGTGATGACGGAGATCACCGGTGCCGTGCCGGACCATGAACCGGCGGTGCGTTTCCACACGTTCGGCGACACGCGGATCGGGTTCACGGTGATCCTCGGCGTGGGCGAGTTCAGCGACCAGTACCGGATCAAGCACGAGTTCATCAAGCGGCTGCACCGCCGCTTCCGCGAGGAGGGCATCCGTATCCCGGCACCCGCCCGGGACATCACGGTGCGCCGGGCGGGCGGGGCGGGCATCCCGCAGCAGCGGGGCGCGGAAGGGGCGGGCGACGTGTCCGCCGCCCGCCTCGACTGAACCGTCACAGCGTGGCGGAGCTGTCGTGCCGGCGTCCGCCGTCCCGCTCGCGGCGCGGGGCGGCGGCCGACGGGCCCGTCGGGGTCACCGTCCCGTCGGGGTCACCGTCCCGTCGGGGTGGCCGGGTATCCGCGGCGTCCTCGTGCCGTACAGCCAGTCCCGCAGGAAGCCGGAGACGTCCTCGCCGGACACCTCGCAGACGGGTCGGGCCGTCGCGGAACGAGATGACGATCACCCTGCTCGACCGCAGGAACGGCGGATCGGGTTGCACGCCGAGGGACGCGAATGTGTCCGGATCGCGGTCGGGCCCCTGTCGAGCCCGACCCGATCACGAGATATCTTGATGTCGAGCAATGTTGCAGACGTGGAGCGGAGCACCCGGTGACTGACTCGACCATCATCTATACGCACACTGACGAGGCCCCGGCCCTGGCGACGTATTCCTTCCTGCCGGTGGTCCAGGCGTACGCCTCGCAGGCGGGCGTCCCCGTGGAGACCCGCGACATCTCGCTGGCCGGGCGCATCATCGCCGTCTTCCCGGAGTACCTGACCGAGGACCAGCGCATCCCGGACGCGCTGGCCGAGCTGGGCGACCTGGCCAAGAAGCCCGAGGCCAACATCATCAAGCTGCCGAACATCTCGGCGTCCGTACCGCAGCTGAAGGCCGCGATCGCCGAGCTGCAGGGCCAGGGCTACGCGCTGCCGAACTACCCGGACGAGCCGAAGACCGACGAGGAGCGGGAGATCAAGGCCCGTTACGACAAGGTCAAGGGCTCCGCCGTCAACCCGGTCCTGCGCGAGGGCAACTCCGACCGCCGCGCCCCCGCCTCGGTGAAGAACTACGCCAAGACCCACCCGCACCGCATGGGCGCCTGGTCCCCCGAGTCCAAGACCAATGTGGCCACCATGGGCGAGGACGACTTCTGCTCCACCGAGAAGTCCGCCGTCGTCGAGCAGGACGGCTCGCTGCGTATCGAGCTGGCCGCCGAGGACGGCACCACCACCGTGCTGCGCGAGTCCGTGCCGGTCCTCGCCGGTGAGGTCGTCGACGCCTCCGTGATGCGTGTGGCGAAGCTGCGCGAGTTCCTCGCCGCCCAGGTCGCCCGCGCCAAGCAGGACGGCGTCCTGTTCTCCGTGCACCTGAAGGCCACGATGATGAAGGTCTCCGACCCGATCATCTTCGGTCACGTGGTGCGCGCGTTCTTCCCGAAGACGTTCGCGAAGTACGGCGAGGTCCTCGCCGGCGCCGGCCTGTCCCCCAACGACGGCCTCGGCGTCATCTTCAAGGGCCTGGACGCGCTGCCCGAGGGCGCCGAGATCAAGGCGTCCTTCGAGGCGGAGCTGGCCGAGGGCCCGGACCTGGCGATGGTCGACTCCGACCGCGGCATCACCAACCTGCACGTGCCGTCCGACGTCATCGTCGACGCGTCCATGCCGGCCATGATCCGCACCTCCGGCCACATGTGGGGCCCGGACGGCCAGGAGCACGACACCCTCGCGGTCCTGCCGGACTCCTCCTACGCGGGCGTCTACCAGGCCGTCATCGACGACTGCCGCGCCAACGGCGCCTACGACCCGGCCACCATGGGCTCGGTGCCGAACGTCGGCCTGATGGCGCAGAAGGCCGAGGAGTACGGCTCCCACGACAAGACCTTCGAGATCCCGGCCGCGGGCACCGTCCGCCTCGTCGACCAGGACGGCAACGTCGTCCTGGAGCAGCCGGTCGCCGAGGGCGACATCTTCCGTGCCTGCCAGACCAAGGACGCCCCGATCCGCGACTGGGTGAAGCTGGCCGTGACCCGCGCCCGCGCCACCGGGGACCCGGCCGTGTTCTGGCTGGACGAGAACCGCGCCCACGACGCCCAGCTGATCGCCAAGGTCAAGCAGTACCTGCCGGAGCACGACACCGAGGGCCTGGACATCCGCATCCTGTCCCCCGTCGAGGCGACGAAGCTGTCCGTGGAGCGCATCCGCCGCGGCGAGAACACCATCTCCGTCACCGGCAACGTGCTGCGCGACTACCTCACGGACCTGTTCCCCATCCTGGAGCTGGGCACCAGCGCCAAGATGCTGTCGGTCGTCCCGCTGATGGCGGGCGGCGGCCTGTTCGAGACGGGCGCCGGCGGTTCCGCGCCGAAGCACGTCCAGCAGCTGCTGAAGGAGAACTACCTGCGCTGGGACTCCCTCGGTGAGTTCTTCGCCCTGGTGCCGTCCCTGGAGCAGTACGCGGCGACCACCGGCAACACCAAGGCGAAGGTGCTGGCCGACACCCTCGACCGCGCCACGGCGACCTTCCTCAACGAGGACAAGTCCCCGACCCGTCGCGTCGGCGGCATCGACAACCGCGGCAGCCACTTCTACCTGTCCCTGTACTGGGCGCAGGAGCTGGCCAAGCAGACCGACGACGCCGACCTCGCCAAGGCGTTCGCGCCGCTCGCGGAGACCCTCGCCGCGAACGAGGAGAAGATCGTCGAGGAGCTGATCGCCGTCCAGGGCAAGCCGGCCGACATCGGCGGCTACTACCAGCCCGACCCGGCCAAGGCCGCCGCGGTGATGCGCCCGTCGGCCACCTGGAACGAGGCGCTCGCCTCGCTGAGCTGACACCGGCAGGCCTGATCCAGGTCCCGCCCAGGTCACACCCGGGCCTCACGCCCACCGCTCCGCCCCGGCCGCGCACCGCCCGGCCGGGGCGGAGCCGTCTTCCGAGCACGCATGTCCGGCTTCCGCGCCGTGCCCGGGCCGTGTCCGGCCCGGCTGACGGTGACCGGCCGCCGACTCCCCCGTCCTGCTGCACGTCCCGCACTCCTCGCGGGAGATACCGGCCGACGTGCGCGCGGGCATCGTCCTCGACGACACCGCCCTGGAACGGGAGCTGGACCACATCACCGACGCACACACCGCCGAGATCGCCGCCCGCGCGGCGGCGACCGCCGGCCTGATCCCGTGGCGGTTCGTCAACGGGGTCTCCCGGCTGGTCGTCGACCCGGAGCGGTTCCCCGACGACCGGGAGGAGATGCTCGCCGTCGGCATGGGCGCGGTGTACACGCGGACCACGCACCGGGAGGAGCTGCGGCCCGCCGACCACGACCCGGAGCCGATGCTCGCCCGGTACTTCCGGCCGTACGCGAAGGCGATGACCGAGGCCGTCGCCGACCGGCTCGACGCCACCGGGCGCGCCGTGATCATCGACGTGCACTCCTACCCGACCAGCGCGCTGCCCTACGAGCTGCACGGCGCGGGCCCGCGCCCGCCCGTGTGCCTGGGCACGGACGCCTTCCACACGCCGCCCGAGCTGCTCTCCGCCGCGCGGGAGGCGTTCGCCGGCTGCGGGGAGACGGGCCTGGACAGCCCGTTCGGGGGCACGTACGTGCCGCTCGACTTCTACCGGAGCGACCCCCGGGTCACCGCCCTGATGGTGGAGATCCGCCGGGACACGTACATGACCGAGCCGGGCGGCCCGGCCGGCCCCGGCCTGGACACCCTCGCCACGGCCCTGGCACGGCTGGTGGACGCGGTGTCCGAGTGAGGCGGTAGGAGGCCGGGCCGACGGCTGCCGTACGAGACGACGGGTACGACGTCCAGGGCCCCGCACCGCCCGCCGGGGCACGGCGGCCGGGATGCCGCACCTGCTGAAGGTGTACGGCATCCGGGGTGCAGCACCGGCTGACGGTGCACGGCATGCGTGGCTTCGGACGGGGTGCCGTGCGGCCGGGCCGGGCGCCCCTCCGCTGGAGCACTCCCGCGCGACAGCCGGGCCGGGCCCGGTGAGGGTGGGGGCATGACCGAGGAGACCACCACCACGCTCACCGGCCAGGGGCCGCCCGTACCGGGCAGTGCCGCCTGCGCGCCGGACGGCACGGAGGCCGACCCGGTCCCCGCCGAGCCGATACATGTGGGGCCGCTCACCCGGATCCGGCTGCCGCACGGGGAGGGCGTGGCATGGCTGGCCACCCGGTACGAGGACGTCCGCCTCATCACCGGCGACCCCCGGTTCAGCCGGGCCGAGGTGACGGACCGCCGGGCGTCGGGGCCGCACGCCGGGCCGCGGCCGGGGTCGCTCGCGTGGGCGGACCCGCCCGAGCACGACCGGCTGTCGAAGCAGGTCGCGGGGGCGTTCTCGGCCGCCGCGATGAAACGCATGCGCCCTCGGGCGCGCCGCGTCCTCGGTGCGCTGGTCGACGGTCTCCTCGCCGACGGGCCGCCCGCCGATCTCCTGACGCGGGTGCTGGAGCCGTTCCCGGTGATCGTGGTCAGCGAGGTCATGGGCGTGCCCGTGGCGGACCGGGAGCAGGTGCACTCCTGGGCGCGCCGGATCCTCGCCCCCGACGGTCCCGCCGGTGAGGAGGCCGAACGGCGGCTGTACGACTGGATCGCGCAGACGATACGCGGCCGTGCGCACAGCACCGGCGACGATGTGTACTCCCTGCTGGGCGCCGCGGTCTCCCGCGGTGAGATCGACGAGGAGGAGGCGGCCGGTCTGGCGGGTCCGCTGCAACTCGCCGGCGAGACCGTCACCGGTTTCTGCGGGAGGATGTTCTTGCTGCTCCTGACCCGGCCCGAGCTGATGGAGCGGGCGCGGGACGCCGAGCGGCGCGGGCCGCTCCTGGACGAGCTGCTGCGGTACGTCCCGCACCGCGGCGGCACCGGCCCGGCCCGCGTCGCCCTGGACGACGTCGACGTGCACGGCGTCCGTGTCGCCAGGGGCGACCGGGTGTACGTGTCCTACCCGGCGGCGTGCCGTGACCCGGCGGTCTTTCCCGACCCGGACCGTGTCTACCCGGCCCGCGCCCCCAACCCGCATCTGGCCTTCGGCAACGGGCCGCACTCCTGCACGGGGGCGCTGCTGGCCCGTATGCAGACGGACCTGCTGGTGGACACCCTGCCGCGCCGGCTGCCGGGCCTGCGCCTCGCGGTGCCGCCGGACGAGATCCCCCGCCGCGACGGCACGGCGGGAGGCGGTCCGAGGGCGCTGCCGTGCCGGTGGGACTGAGGCGTCACGCGCGGGTGCCGTGGTCAGGGCTTCGGGCCAGTGGGGCCCCTGGCCCGGCTCTGGCCTACGCGGGCCGGTTCAGGCCCAGGTGGTCGCGCAGGGTGGTGCCCTCGTAGTCGGTGCGGAAGACGCCCTGTTCCTGGAGGAGCGGGACGACCTTGTCGGCGAACCCGTCGAGGCCGCCGGGGGTGATGTGCGGGACGAGGATGAAGCCGTCGGCGGCGTCGGCCTGCACGTACGCGTCGATGGTCTTGGCGATGGTCTCGGGGGAGCCGACGAAGTTCTGCCGGTTGCCGGTGTTGATGACGAGGTCGCGGATGGACCAGTTGTTGGCCTCGGCCAGCTCCCGCCACTCGCGGGCGGTGGCGATCGGGTCGCGGTACATGTGCACCTGGGCGCGGCCCCGGGCGAGGTGCTCGGACTCCACGTCCGGGTCGATGTCGGGCAGCGGCCCGTCCGGGTCGTACGCCGACAGGTCCCGGTTCCACACGAACTCCAGGTGCCGGATGGCGGTGGCGCCGCTGACCTGCTGCCGGCGGATCTCCCGGGCGAGTTCCTCCGCCTCGGCGTCGGTGTCGGCGAGGGCGAAGGTCGCGGCGGGCAGGATCCGCAGGTCCTCGGGGCGGCGGCCGTGGCGGGCCAGGCGGGATTTGACGTCCCGGTAGAAGGCCTGGCCCGCTTCCAGGGTGCCGTGCCTGCTGAAGATCGCGTCGGCTTCGGCGGCGGCGAACTCGCGGCCCTCCTCGGAGTCGCCGGCCTGGAAAATGACGGGGCGGCCCTGCGGGGAGCGGGGCACGTCGAAGCGGCCCTGGATGTCGAAGTGCTGCCCGTGGTGGGCGAACGCGCCGGCGTCGGGGCGGCCGATGAAGGTGCCGCTGTCCTGGTCGGCGACGATCTCGTCGCCCTTCCAGGAGTCGAACAGTTCGTGCGCGGTGGCGAGGAACTCCTTGGCGCGGGAGTAGCGCTCCTCCTGGGGCAGGAAGCCGCCGCGGCGGAAGTTCTCGCCGGTGAAGGCGTCCCAGGAGGTGACGACGTTCCAGGCGGAGCGCCCGCCGGAGAGGTGGTCGAGGGTGGCGAACTGGCGGGCCACCTCGTACGGCTCGTTGAAGGTGGAGTTGATGGTGCCGGTGAGGCCGAGCCGGTCGGTGACGGCGGCGAGCGCGGCGAGGACGGTGAACGTGTCGGGGCGGCCGACGACGTCCAGGTCGTATATCTTGCCGCCCTGTTCGCGCAGGCGGAGGCCCTCGGCGAGGAACAGGAAGTCGAACTTGGCGCGTTCGGCGGTGCGCGCGAAGTGGACGAACGAGCTGAACTCGATCTGGCTGCCGGCCCTGGGGTCGCTCCACACGGTGGTGTTGTTGACGCCGGGGAAATGGGCGGCGAGACGGATCTGCTTCTGCGGCCTGGTCACGGTGGTGGGCTCCCTTCCGGCTCAGACGGCGCGGGCGTAGCGGTTGGCGGGGTGGGCGAGGCCGAGCAGCCCGCGCAGCGTGGAGGCCTCGTAGGCGGTGCGGAAGGCCCCGCGGCGCTGAAGTTCGGGGACGAGGCCGCGGGTGACGGCGGGCAGGTCGTGGCCGAGGACGGCGGGGCGCAGCCGGAACCCGGTCAGTCCTGTCCGCTGGAACTCCTGGAGGAGGTCGGCGAGTTCGGCGGGGGTGCCGGTGAACACCAGGGCGTCGCTCTCGTACGGCTCACCGGCGAGGGCGTCGAGGCGTTCCTTGCGGTCGGCGGCGGCGCCGGGGGTGTCGTCGAGGAAGACGACGAGGTCGGCGAAGACGTGCAGGGGTTCGTGGGCGCGGCCCGCGGCCCGCTGTTCGGCGCGAATCTCGGTGAGGACGGCGCGGGCCCGGCCGGCGTCGTGGGGGGTGACGAAGCCGATGTCGGCCTGCCGGGCGAGAAGCCGGTAGGGCAGGGTGCCGTGGGCGAGGGCGGTGACGGGCGGCTGGCCCTGTGGGGGCCGGGGGGTGATGGAGGGGCCCTTGACGCTGAAGTGGCGGCCCTCGAAGTCGATGTAGTGCAGCTTGTCCCGGTCGATGAAGCGGCCGGTGGCGACGTCGCGGATCTCGGCGTCGTCCTCCCAGCTGTCCCAGAGCCGGCGCAGCACCTCCACCCAGTCGGCGGCCTCGTCGAACAGGTCGGCGACGAAGTCCAGGGTGTCGGGGTCGTCGTAGCCCTTGATACGGGGGAAGGTACGGCGCCCGAAGTGGGCGGCCTCGTCGGGGCGGGCGCTGATCCGGACACGTATGCCGGCCCGGCCGCCGCTGACGTGGTCGAGGGTGGCGATCGCCTTGGAGAGGTGGAACGGCTCGGTGTGGGTGACGACGGCGGTCGGCACGAGCCCGATGTGCCGGGTCAGGGGGGCGATGCGGGCGGCGGTGAGGACGGCGTCGAGCCGGCCGCGGACCTGGTCGGTGCGGTCGTCGGGGGCGAGGACGTGGGAGGACTGCGGGCCGAGGCCGTCCTCGAGGGTGACGAAGTCGAGCAGGCCGTTCTCGGCCTCGGTGACGAGGTCGGCCCAGTAGCGGGCGGTGAACAGGTCGCGGGGGCGGGCCACGGGCTCACGCCAGGAGGCCGGATGCCAGCCGGTGCCGTCGAGGGCGACGGCGAGACGGAGGGGGGTCGCGGAGGTCGCGGTCATGGAGGTGGGCGCCTTCCTGAGGTCCGGTCGGTGGTCAGGAGTTGTCCAGCGGCAGGCCGGCGGGTCGGCCCCGCTCCGGTGCGGGGCCCTGCCGGGGAGATGTCATGCCTCGAGCCGGGCGGCGTACCGGCCGTTGCCGATGACGTGGCCGACGGCGCTCATGGCGGGGCTCAGGCTCGGGGACACCCCGGGCCGTGCCGGAGGGCCGCGCGCCGCGCCCGCGCCGGAGGGTTCCGGGCGGGGCGGTGCACGGCGGGCGCGCACGGTACCGGGGG
>NZ_JALLGL010000181.1 GCF_023072675.1 Streptomyces sp. XM83C | reverse complement strand
CCGCACCCACCGCCCGCCCCGTGACCGTGAGCCCAGCCCGACGCGCGGTCGTGCGGCCCCCTGTCGTCGGCCCACGCGTCGGCGGACAGGTCGGAACCCGCGAGGCGGACGGGATCGTCGGTGTCGCCGGACGGGAACCTTCCGGCGTCGGCGAGCAGGCCCCGCCCCGGCAGCCCCGCGTCCGGCGCGAAACGCGGCACCAGAGCCACCAGCGCCGGCGCTCCGTGCAGCGCGACAGCGAGCACGATCTCGTCCTCGCCGAGCCCCTCCGGCCGCGGGGCAGCGGCCGGGCGGACCGCCACGCCGACAGCAGACGCCGCCCGGAACGCGTACGACGCGACGGCACGGACCGCAGCAGCCCGCCCGCCACGGCCACCGCCCGCAGCAGGGCCGGCGCACGGGCCACCACCGCCCGGGCCGGCAGCTCACGCGGCCCCGCCGGACGGCAGAGCGCCGAGCGCACCGCCTTCTCCGGCGGGTGCCGGAAGCCCTCCGGCCCGCCGCCCGGAGCGCGCCGTACCGTCCCCGGCCGGCCCGCCCCGACCGCGCCCCGCAGATGCAGCGCCACCAGCGCCGCCGTCACCGCGCCCCGCTCACCGGCCCGCAGCAGGGCCAGGACGCACGGCTTGACGGCCGCCGTATCGGCGTATGCGTCCCTCATGCCGGCACCCCCGTCCGTCCGTCTGCCGGGGGTGTGCCCGGGCCCGGGGGCGGTCGAAGCCTCCCTGGGCCCGGGTTCAGGGGTGGATCCGAGGATGCCGTGACCGCGGCTACGCCTCCTTCTGTACGCCGCCGGGCTGCGACCCCCGCACCCCGTGCCGCCCCGGCCCGTGCGGCTCGGGATGCTCGTGGTGCTCGGAGAGCCCCGGCCAGTCGTCCGGCCCGCCGCCCTGCCACTCGACGAGGTCGCTCGCGGCCACATCGGTGACGTACAGGTCGGCCAGGCGCAGGATCTCGCTCACGTCGTCCGCGTGGGTGGCGATGCCCAGCGTCTCCTCGCCCGCGGTGACGCGTCGCGAGCCGTCCAGCGCCGGGGGATGCACCACGACATGCGGGTGCTGCGTCGGTTGTGCCATGCCTTCAGGCTGCGGCGCCCGGCGCGGCTCCGCACCCGCAGGGCGGCGGGGCAGCCGGGCCCGGGTCCGCGCATCCGCAGGGGCCGGGCGGCATGGCCCGCCCCCGGAAACGCCAGAGCGCCGGGTACGGGACCGTCCGTACCCGGCGCTTCCGGCCGGTGAAGGTGTGGTGGCCGTCCGACGGCGCGAGGCTGGGCGCGACAGGTCGTTCGCGCCGCCGGACGGGGTCTGGGGGCGTTGCAGAGGCCGGGGTCGTGTTCGGGACCGCGGCGGACGCGACGGAGCCCGGGACGCCTTCCCTCTGGTCGAGAAGGGGAACCGGAGTCCTTCACCACCGCACTGGCTCGCGGGCCGCCGCGGTCCTCACCCGGGCCGCGTCCCCGGCATCGGCGACCACCCCTCATCCGGGTCGCTCGGTGCCGGCCGGGACACGGCCCGGGAGTCTCACTCGTCGCGCAGCGCGCGCACCGCCTCCTCCACGCGCCGCCCGTACTCGGGGTCGGCGGCGTGGAAATGGGCGAGGTTCTTCTCGATGACGTCGTTGCGGGAGACCTGCGCCAGGCTGCCCGCGATGTTGGCGACCAGCCGGGCCCGCTCGTCCTCGCCCATCAGCCGGTACAGGGCGCCGGCCTGGACGAAGTCGTCGTCCTTGGTGTGCTGCGCCGCCGGGTGGGTGCCCGTCCAGCCGGACACCGGCAGCGGGGCGGACAGCGGGCGGCCGGTCTCGACGGGGCCGTCGTAGGAGTTCGGCTCGTAGTTCTTGGCGTGCCGGCCCTGCGCGTTGAGCGCCATGAAGCCGTCCCGGCCGTAGTTCCGCGCCCCGCCCGGCACCGCCCTGGGCGCGTTGACCGGCAGCAGGGTGTGGTTGACGCCGAGACGGTAGCGGTGGGCGTCGGCGTAGGCGAACAGACGGCCCTGGAGCATCTTGTCCGGCGACGGCCCGATGCCGGGGACGAAGTTGTTCGGGGAGAACGCGGCCTGTTCGACCTCGGCGAAGACGTTGTCCGGGTTGCGGTCGAGCACCAGCCGGCCGACCCGCTTCAGCGGGTAGTCGGAGTGCGGCCACACCTTGGTCAGGTCGAACGGGTTGAAGCGGTAGTCCGCCGCCTCGGCCGCCGGCATGATCTGCACGTACAGCGTCCACGACGGGTGCACGCCCCGCTCGATGGCCTGCAACAGGTCCGTCTGGTGGGAGGCGGGGTCCTTGCCGGCGATCTCCGCGGCCTGCTCGGAGGTCAGGCAGCGGATGCCCTGGTCCGTCTTGAAGTGGTACTTGACGAAGAAGGCCTCGCCCTTGGCGTTCGTCCACTGGTAGGTGTGCGAGCCGTAGCCGTTCATGTGCCGGTACGAGGCGGGGATGCCGCGGTCGCCCATCAGCCACGTCACCTGATGCGTGGCCTCGGGGGAGTGGGCCCAGAAGTCCCACACGTTGTCCGGCTCCTGACGGCCCGTGAACGGGTCGCGCTTCTGCGAGTGGATGAAGTCGGGGAATTTGATCGGGTCCTTGATGAAGAACACCGGCGTGTTGTTGCCGACGAGGTCGTAATTGCCCTCCTCGGTGTAGAACTTGACCGCGAAGCCGCGCGGGTCGCGGACCGCGTCCGCGCCGCCGAGGGAGTCGGCCACGGTGGAGAAGCGCACGAACACCTCGGTGCGCCGGCCCCGCTCGCCGAGGAAGTGGGCGGAGGTGTACGCGGTGACGTCGTCGGTCACCTCGAAACGGCCGTAGGCGCCGGAGCCGCGGGCGTGCACCACACGCTCCGGGATGCGCTCCCGGTTGAAGCGGGCCAGCTTCTCGATCAGCTGCTGGTCCTGGATCAGGAGCGGCCCGCCGACGCCGGCGGAGGCGGAGTTCTGGTTGTCGGCGACGGGGGCGCCGGACTCGGTCGTGAGCACGCGCTGCGACATCGGGGACCTTCCGTACGAGTGTCAGCGGAAAACTGTTTCCGCTTCGTGGAGCCTAGGAGGGGGTGAAACCGGGCGTCAACAGTTTGTTGAAGTGGTTTCCGTGCCGCGGCGCCGCGCGGGCGCGACGGGACAGGTGTCAGCGGCACCACGGCACGGAAGCTTCAGTTGCCCGCCCCGTCGGGGCGGGAGTGACGGTCAGACCTGGGCGCCGGACAGGCGCTCCACGGCCCGCAGCAGGGCCGAGTGGTCCAGGCCGCCGTCGCCCTGGGCGCGCAGCGAGGCCACGAGCTGCGCCACCACCGCGCCGACGGGCAGGGCCGCGCCGACGTTGCGGGCGGCGTCGGTGACGATGCCCATGTCCTTGTGGTGCAGGTCGATACGGAAGCCCGGCTTGAAGTTCCGGGTGAGGAAGTTGTCCTTCTTGCGGGTCAGCACGGTCGAGCCGGCCAGGCCGCCGTTGAGGACGTCGAGCGCGGCCTTGAGGTCCACGCCGGACTTCTCCAGGAAGACCACGGCCTCCGCGCACGCCTGGATGTTGACGGCGACGATCAGCTGGTTGGCGGCCTTCACGGTCTGGCCGGAGCCGTGCGGACCGCACAGCACGATGGTCTTGCCCAGCGCCTCGAAGATCGGCTCGGCCTCGTCGAAGTCGGCCTGTTCACCGCCGACCATGATCGACAGCACGGCCTCGATCGCGCCGGCCTCGCCGCCGGAGACGGGGGCGTCCAGCACGCGGATGCCCTTGTCCTTCGCGGCCTTCGCCAGGTCGACGGAGGTCTGCGGGGTGATCGAGGACATGTCGATCAGCAGGGTGCCGGGGCGGGCGTTCTCCAGGATGCCGTCGGGGCCGTACGCGACGGCCTCGACCTGCGGGGAGGCGGGCACCATGGTGATCACCACGTCCGCGTCCCGGACGGCCTCGGCGATCGAACCGGCCGCGATGCCGCCGGCGGCGGCCAGCCGGTCCAGCTTCTCCTTCTCCAGGGTGTAGCCGGTGACCCGGTAGCCCGCCTTGAGGAGGTTCTCGGACATGGGGGAGCCCATGATGCCGAGGCCGATCCAGGCGATCTTGGGAAGAGACATGAAGGGGCCTTTCTGAGGTGCGGGGGTGTCAGCGGGCCGCGCGGCGCCCCGGCGGACCGGGCTCCACGGGCCGCGCGGTGGTCAGCGGGCCGCGCGCAGCCCGGCGGGCAGCCAGTCGAAGGCGTCGGCGCTCGGGCGGTCGCCGGGCTTGTACTCCAGGCCCACCCAGCCGTCGTAGCCGGCCTTGCGGAGCCGGTCGAGGAGGTCCTCCAGGGGAAGGGAGCCGGTGCCCGGCGCGCCGCGGCCCGGGTTGTCGGCGATCTGGACGTGGCCGGTCTTCGCGGCGTACGCGTCGATCACGGCCGGCAGGTCCTCGCCGTTCATGGACAGGTGGTACAGGTCCATCAGGAACTTGGCGTTGCCGAGGCCGGTCGCCGCGTTGACCTGGTCCACGACGCCGACCGCGGCCGGTGCGCTCACCAGCGGGTACAGCGGAGACTCGGGCTTGTTCAGCGCCTCGATCAGCAGGATCGCGCCGATCCGGTCGGCGGCGCGCGCCGCGAGGACCAGGTTCTCCAGCGCGAGCGCGTCCTGCTCGGCCGGGTCGACGCCCTCGACACGGTTGCCGTACAGCGCGTTGAGCGCGGTGCAGCCGAGCGAGGCGGCGAAGTCGGCGGCCACGTCGATGTTGGCGCGGAACCTCTCCGACTCCTCACCGGGCACCGACAGGGCGCCTCGGTCCGGTCCGGGCAGCTGTCCGGCGTAGAAGTTCAGCCCCGTGAGCCGTACGCCCGCATCTTCGATCGCCTGCTTCAGGGCGTCGAGTTCGGACCGCTCGGGGGTGGGGGTGTCGATCCAGGGCCACCACAGCTCGACCGCGGTGAAGCCGGCCGCGGCGGCGGCCGCGGGGCGCTCCAGGAGCGGGAGTTCCGTGAAGAGGATCGACAGGTTGACGTTGAAGCGCTGGTCTGCGAGTCCCATCGGGTGCCGCGCTCCCTTCCGTGTCGAGTTTCCGTATGACGGAAGTTAGTTTCTGCGTATTGGAAGACTGCCGGTGGGGGTCGGGGCTTGTCAAGAGGGGTCGGCGGGCCGCGGCCCCGCACGCTAGGTTGTGCGCGTGCGATTGAGAGTGGAGTTCACGACCGAGCCCTTCGACCTGGACGAGGCGCCCGAGCATGCGCTGGTGGCCCGGCGGGTCATCGAGACGGCCGACCTGGAGTCGGTGGACGTGGGCCCCTTCGGCAACACCGCCGAGGGCCGCGCCGACGCCGTGCTCGACGCCGTGGACGCCCTGCTCCGGCAGAGCCTCGAAGCCGGCGCGACGCGTGTCTCCCTCCAGGTCAACGTGATCCGGGAGGGCGAGTGAGCGACGCCGGGGACGAGACGTTCATCGCGGCCGTCAAGCCGCTCGTCGACGCGATCGGCGGCGAGATGCTGCCGCCCGACGAGGCCGCCCCCGAGGACGTGGTGCTGTCCTGGCAGGGCAGCGCCGCCGTGGCCGTACGGCTGCCGCAGCTCGCCGACTCCCTCGACCACATCCTCGCCGCGATGGAACGCCGCAAGGGCCGGCCGCTCGCCGATCTGGACCGCAAGGCCAAGCAGGAGGTCGTGCGCATCCTGGAGGCCCGCGGCGCCTTCTCCGTCCGCCACGGAGTGGAGACCGTGGCGAGCGCGCTGGGCGTCAGCCGCTTCACCGTCTACAACTACCTGAACCGCGAGAAGGGCGCCTGACAGGCCCGTCCTGCCAGGTCAGGGCCGTCGCCGCCGGTCCGCGGACGACCGCCGCCGCCCCCGCCGGGCGGCGGCTTTTTGTTACCCCGAATTTTCAACAAACTGTTGACGTGGTGTTTCGGAGGGCGTTAGCTAACGGCAGCCCGTTCAGCACAAGGCCACGGAGGCACCCGTGACGTCGACTTCCACGCCGCCGGGCCTGGCCCGCTTCAACGCCCTCGACGAGGACGCGGCCCGCGCCGCGCTCCACGAGGCGTGCACCTCCACCGCGTGGGTACGGCGGCTGCTCGCCGCCCGCCCCTACGCCACCCCCGAGGACCTCTACACCGCCAGCGACGCCGCCATGGCCGAGCTGACCGCCGAGGACCTCACCGAAGCCATGGCCGGGCACCCGCCGATCGGCCGCCCCGAGCCGGGGGACCCCACCTCCGCACGGGAACAGAGCGGCATGGCGGGCGCCTCCGAGCAGCTGAAGGCGGAGATGCTCGAACTCAACCTGGCCTACCAGGAGAAGTTCGGCCACGTCTTCCTCATCTGCGCGACCGGCCGGACCGGAGAGCAGATGCGCGACGCGGTCAAGGAACGGATCGGGAACTCGCCGGAGCAGGAGCGGGAGATCGTCCGCACCGAGCTGGGCAGGATCAACCGCATCCGACTGGCACGACTCGTCGAAGAGGACTGACCACGCCATGAGCACCAGCACCACCGCCTCGGTGTCCACGCACATCCTGGACACCTCCCGCGGCCGGCCCGCCGAGGCCGTCCCCGTCCGCCTGTCCGCCCGCAGCGGGCGCCACGCGGACTGGAAGGAACTCGGCGGCTCGGCCACCGACGCGGACGGGCGGTGCAAGGACCTCCCGGCCCTGCCGGAGGGAACCACCCATGTACGGCTCGACTTCGACACCGAGTCGTACTTCACCACCACACAAGCCGCGGCCCAGCAGGACGCCCCCGCGCATCGGGACAGCGAGAACGGCCGGCCCGTGTTCTTCCCCGAGGTCACCATCGCCTTCGCGGTGGTGCCGGGCGAGCACTACCACGTTCCGCTGCTGCTCAACCCGTTCGGCTACTCCGTTTACCGAGGGAGCTGACCGACACATGACCCGCTTCGTCCTGGGACAGAACCAGTACGGCAAGGCCGAGAACCGCGTCGTGAAAGTCACGCGCGACGGCGACACCCACCACATCAAGGACCTGAACGTCTCCGTCGCCCTCTCCGGCGACATGGAGGAGGTCCACCGCAGCGGCTCCAACGCGAACGTCCTGCCCACCGACACCACCAAGAACACCGTGTTCGCCTTCGCCAAGGAGCACGGCATCGACAGCGCCGAGGACTTCGGCATCAAGCTCGCCCGCCACTTCGTCGACGACACCGCGCCCATCCACCGGGCCCGGATCCGCATCGAGGAGTACAGCTGGGAGCGGATCGAGACCTCCAAGGGCGGCGCCCGCTTCGTCGGCGCCGACGAGATAGCCCACTCCTTCGTCCGCAAGGGCCAGGAGACCCGCCTCGCGCAGATCACCTACGACGGCCACGGCATCCAGGTGCTGTCCGGGTTCAAGGACCTCACCGTCCTGAACACCACCAACTCCGAGTTCTGGGGCTTCCTGAAGGACAAGTACACCACCCTCCAGGAGGACTACGACCGTATCCTCGCCACCACCGTCTCCACCTGGTGGCGGCACAACTGGGACGGCATCGACTCCCACGCCCCCGACTGGGACCGCTCCTACGCCGGCGTCCGCAAGCACGCCCTCCAGGCCTTCGCCGAGACCTACTCGTACTCCCTCCAGCAGACCCTCTTCGAGATGGGCGTACGAGTGCTGAACTCGCGCGACGAGGTCGACGAGATCCGCTTCTCCATGCCGAACAAGCACCACTTCCGCTCGGACCTGTCGCCGTTCGGCATCGAGAACGAGGCCAAGGACGGCGCCGTGTACTACGCCGCCGACCGGCCCTACGGCCTCATCGAGGCGACCATCCTGCGCGACGGCGCCGAACAGCTCATCCCGGTCGACATGACCAACCTCTGACCCGGGGCGCGCGCCCCCGGTCCGGCCGCACGGGCCGGGGGCGCGCCGCCCTCGACCTCTCGGCACCCGGAGCCGCCGCCAGGCTCCGGCACTCAAATCCTCCTAGGGTCCTGCCGTGCCCTCCCGCGGACACGACGCCTGGTCCCGTGTCCGCGGCTCCGCCACCGAAAGACAAGGACGCACCATGGCACCTTCGGCAGCCCCGCGCATCGTCATCGAGAACTGTGCGATCGCGACCGTGGACGCGGGCGACACCGAGTACGCCTCCGGGCATATCGTCCTGGCCGGCAACAGGATCGAGTCGGTCGGCGCGGGCCCCGCCCCCGACGGCCTCGACGACGTGGCCCGCCGCATCGACGCGAGCGGCCACCTCGCCACCCCCGGCCTGGTCAACACCCACCACCACTTCTACCAGTGGATCACCCGCGGCCTCGCCACCGACCACAACCTGTTCAACTGGCTGGTCGCGCTGTACCCGACGTGGGCGCGTATCGACGAGCAGATGTGCCACACGGCCGCGCAGGGCTCCCTCGCCATGATGGCCCGCGGCGGCGTCACCACCGCCATGGACCACCACTACGTCTTCCCGCACGGCTCCGGCGACCTGTCCGGCGCGATCATCCGCGCCGCCGCCGAGACGGGCGTACGGTTCACCCTCGCCCGCGGCTCCATGGACCGCAGCGAGAAGGACGGCGGACTGCCCCCGGACTTCGCCGTCGAGACCCTCGACGGCGCGCTCGCCGCCACCGAGGAGACCGTGAAGCGGCACCACGACGCCTCCTTCGACGCGATGACCCAGGTCGCCGTCGCCCCCTGCTCGCCGTTCTCCGTCTCCACCGAACTCCTCAAGCAGGGCGCCGAACTGGCCCGCCGGCTCGGCGTACGGCTGCACACCCACGGCTCGGAGACCGTGGAGGAGGAGAAGTTCTGCCACGAACTGTTCGGCATGGGCCCCACCGACTACTTCGAGTCCACCGGCTGGCTCGGCGAGGACGTGTGGATGGCGCACTGCGTCCACATGAACGACTCCGACATCGCCGCGTTCGCCCGCACCAGGACCGGCGTCGCCCACTGCCCGTCCTCCAACGCCCGCCTCGCCGCCGGCATCGCCCGCGTCCCCGACATGCTCGCCGCCGGTGTCCCCGTCGGCCTCGGCGTCGACGGCACCGCGTCCAACGAGTCCGGCGAACTCCACACCGAACTGCGCAACGCCCTGCTCATCAACCGGCTCGGCGCCCACCGCGAGGCCGCCCTGAACGCCCGTCAGGCGCTGCGCCTCGGCACGTACGGCGGTGCGCAGGTCCTCGGCCGCGCCGACCAGATCGGCTCTCTGGAACCGGGCAAGCTCGCCGACGTCGTGCTGTGGAAGATGGACACCCTCGCCCACGCCTCCATCGCCGACCCGGTCACCGCGCTCGTCTTCGGCGCCGCCGCCCCCGTCACCGCGTCCTTCGTGAACGGCCGGCAGATCGTGGAGAACGGCCGCCTGCTCACCGTCGACGAGGACGCCGTCGCCCGTGCCACCCGCGACGAGGCCCGCCGCCTCGCCCGAATCGCCGGCCGGGACTGACCGGCGGCACCCGCTCCCGGCCGGGAGGGACGGCTCCCGGCCGGGGACCGTGGATCCGAGCGGGATCCACGGCAGCCGTCTCCGGGGCGCGCGCACCTGCCCGCGCCCCGGAACGGTCACCGGCCGCACCCGCCGCGCTCCGACGCGGTCACCCGGCCGCACCCCGCGCACCCCTCTCGCTCACCGCGCCACCCCCGTCACGGTCCCGCACGACCACACCAGCACCACCTCCCTGAAACCCACGTCCCCGACGACGTGTTAACCGACCGGAGGAGCCGCCGTGGCCGCCCACCCCGTAGACGAGAAACTCCCCGCGCTGAAGATGGCCACCACCGGCCTCCAGCATGTGGCCGCCATGTACGCGGGAGTCGTCGCCCCACCCCTGATCGTCGGCGCGGCCATCGGCCTGTCCGGCGCCGACCTCACCTTCCTCACCGGCGCCTGCCTGTTCACCGCGGGCCTCGCCACCTTCCTGCAGACCCTCGGCATCTGGAAGATCGGCGCCCGGCTGCCCTTCGTCAACGGCGTCACCTTCGCGGGCGTCGCCCCCATGACCGCGATCGTCGCCTCCACCGACGACAAGTCCGACGCCCTGCCGGTCATCTTCGGCGCGGTGATCGTCGCCGGTCTGCTCGGTTTCGTCGCCGCGCCGTTCTTCAGCAAAGCGATACGTTTCTTCCCGCCGGTCGTCACCGGCACCGTCATCACCCTGATCGGTGTGTCCCTGCTGCCCGTCGCGTTCGGCTGGGCCCAGGGCCCGAACCCGGCCGCCCACGACTACGGATCGGCGACCAACCTCGGCCTCGCCGGCATCACTCTCGTCGTCGTGCTGCTGCTGCGCCGCTTCACCCGCGGCTTCGTCAAGCAGATCGCCGTCCTTCTCGGCCTGGTCGTCGGCACGCTCGTCGCGATCCCGTTCGGCGCCACCGACTTCGCTCCCGTGGCCGACGCCGGCCTGGTCGGCTTCCCCACCCCGTTCCACTTCGGCGCCCCTCGGTTCCAGCTCGCCGCGATCCTCTCGCTGTGCGTGGTGATGGTCGTGTCGATGACCGAGTCCACCGCCGACATGCTCGCCCTCGGCGAGATCGTGGAGCGACCCGCCGACGAGAAGACCATCGCCGCGGGCCTGCGCGCCGACACCCTCGGCTCGGCGATCAGCCCGCTGTTCAACGGGTTCATGTGCAGCGCGTTCGCGCAGAACATCGGCCTGGTCGCGATGACCC
This sequence comes from Streptomyces sp. XM83C, assembly GCF_023072675.1. GTDB lineage: Bacteria > Actinomycetota > Actinomycetes > Streptomycetales > Streptomycetaceae > Streptomyces > Streptomyces thermocoprophilus. The sequence continues at coordinate 2,682 of NZ_JALLGL010000181.1, read as the reverse complement.
GTATCCGCAGCCGCTTCGTCGTCGCGACGGGCGGCGCGTTCCTCGTCCTGATGGGCCTGTGTCCGGTCGCCGCGTCGCTGATCGCGGTCGTGCCCCGCCCGGTCCTCGGCGGGGCCGGGGTCGTCCTGTTCGGCTCGGTCGCCGCGAGCGGCGTCCAGACCCTCGTACGGGCCGGACTCGACCGCGACAACAACGTCCTGATCGTCGCCGTGTCCCTCGCGGCCGGGCTGATACCGGTCACCGAGCCGGAGTTCTACCACGCCTTCCCGGAGACCGCGCGGATCGTCCTCGACTCCGGCATCTCCACCGGCTGCGTCACCGCCGTCCTGCTCAACCTGGTCTTCAACCACCTCGGCCGGCAGCGTGAGGCGCAGGACGTCACACACCCGATGGAGGCGGGGGAGGAGATCGCCGCCGTGCACTGAGCGCCACGGCGCGGGCCCGGCACGGCCGGCCGGAGCAGACGGCATGTCCGCCGTGGTCCCCGGCCCGCCGTCGGCTCACGCCGGCCGGATCTCCTCGCGGAGGCCGACCCCGCCGACGGCGGGGTGCAGGGTGAGCCGGCCGTCCGACACCGGGGGAGGGGTCCGGGGGCCGCCGCCTACAGGCCGAACAGGCCCGGGTCCGCCGCGAGTTGCTTGAAGTGGGCCCGGGGGTCGGCCACCAGGCGGCGGGTCTTCAGGTCCAGCAGGCCGCCGACGCCGGTGATCTCGGCGGCGAGCGTGCCGTCCGTCTTGCGGATCTGCTGCTCCATGCGGAACGTCTTGCCCTCGCCCCACAGGAACGCGCAGGTCACGTCCACCTCGTCGCCGGCGAGCAGCTCACGCCGGTAGCGGACGGTGGTCTCCAGGGCGACCGGGCCCACGCCCGTGGACACCAGCTGCTTCTGGGTGATGCCGGCCGCCTGGAGCAGGGACCAGCGGGCGTGCTCCGCGTAGTTCAGATACACGGCCTGGTTCAAGTGCCCCTGGGTGTCGGTCTCGTATCCGCGGACGGTGATCCGCACGGAGAACGGCTCGCTCATCACTTCCCCCTCGGGTTCGTGTACCTGCCCGTCGATCTTGGCATGCTCCCGCCCGCGTCGCGGGGTGATCCTCTACACGCGGCGCGGTGAAGCGAGCAGATAGCGCCTGCGGGTGCGCGGCTCGGTGTACTCCCCGGCCTGCCATCCCGACCGCTCCAGCGCCGACGCGCAGGCTCGCAGATCATCCGCCGTCCCCGCGTACACGGCGACGGCCTCCGGCTGCGGTGTCTCCCGCACCCGGTACCCCTCCTCGCCGCCCCCGGCGGGGCGCTGCCCGGCCGCCTCCAACGCCAGCGCCGCCGCCTGCACCAGATGCGCCCGCTCCCAGCCGCACGGCCGGTCCGTCGACGCGTCCGGGTTCGTCATGCGGCGCAGCTCCAGCAGCCCCTGCCAGGCACTGTGCACCTCACGCGCCCGGCCGGGCCCCCGGTCCGGCGGTTTCTCCTCGTCGCCGGTCCGCGCGGCGAACACCCCGCTGTCCGGCGCGGCGGGCGCAGGCTCGGGCGGCACGCACGCCGGTGTCTCCCGTATCCGGTGCCCGGCCGGGGTGAGGAAGTGGTCGTGCGGCGGACGCGGATGCCGGAACGCCAGCCCCTGCCGTACGAGCGCCGCGAGCTGCGCCGGTGTCCCGCGCAGCCGTCCGGTGACGGGGTCGGCGGCATCGATGACACGCCGCAGCGCGGCGGTGGGCGGGCGGGTCATGGCGTGCGCTGCTCCTTTCCGGGAAGGGAACTCGGGGCCTCGGGCCGCGGCACGGCGGCCTTCCCCGCACCCGCTTCGCAGGCTACGCCGGGGGTCTGACATTCCACCCCGAGATCACCGGCCGCCCGTGCTCCGTGCCCAGCCGGCACAGCGCGCCGGTGGCCAGCTGGAACAGCGCCCCGTGCTGCGGGGCGAGGCCCAGGCGGCGGGCGGTGAGGACACGCAGGAAGTGGCCGTGGGCGACGAGCAGCACCACGCCCTCCGTGTTGGCGAGCGCCGCGTCCACCTTCGCCAGCATCCGGTCGGCCCGCGCCCCCACCTGCTCCACCGTCTCGCCGGGACGCTCCGGCGGGCCGGGCACCACCCCGTCCGTGAACAGGAACCAGCCGGGCCGCTCCCGCTGGATGTCCACCGTGGTCACACCCTCGTAGCCGCCGTAGTCCCACTCCAGGAGATCGGCGTCCACGCGCGCGTCGTGCACCCCGATCAGCTCGGCCGTCTCCCGCGCCCGCTGCATCGGGCTCACGAACGCGGCGCCGATCCGGTGCGAGCGGACCAGCGGCGCCAGCCGGCGTGCCTCCTCCCGCCCGTGCTCGGTCAGCGGCACGTCCGTCCGCCCGGTGTGCCGCCCCGACCGGGACCACTCGGTCTCGCCGTGCCGTACCAGAAACAGATCACCCACGCCCGCTCCCTCGTGCCTGTCTGCCTGCACGTTCGCACAGCCCGGCGGGGGCCGCAGGGCCGGGTGGGCCGTCCGTAGCAGAGCGGCCCGTGCCCGGCAAGTGACGAACAGCCGTGTCTGGCACGCGACCCCCGCGGCGGGCGACGGTGTCAGCCCGTCCACCCCACCCGCCGCGCCCCCCGGCACGAGCGGTACGGCAGTCCCGACCGACCCGGAAGGAGCCTTCCCCACGGACTCCGCAACACGGCCCCCGGCCGCCCGATCACCCCCTTGC
>NZ_JALLGL010000180.1 GCF_023072675.1 Streptomyces sp. XM83C | reverse complement strand
CCCCAGCCCGCCCCCATCCCGCCGCAGCTCACCGAGGCGCGCCGAGTCCTGGGCCCTGCCACCCCCACTCGCGCAGCACCGCCTCCACACCGGCCGCGATCCGGCGCCGCGCCTCGTGCCGCGCGACGCCGCTCATCAGCAGCGTGTCGTACGGCGTCTCCAGGTGCCGTACGGACGCCACCACAGCTGACACCACGGCCCGCTCGGACAGGGCCCGCCCCTCCGCGCTGCGGCCGACCCGGCCGCTGCCCCGCACCGAGGCGTGCGCGGCGATCGCCCGGGCCCGGTCCGGTGGGCAGCGGGGGAAAATCCTGAGGATCTCCGCCGCGAACGCCTCCGCGAACCGCGCGTCCTGCACCGCCCGCCGCCGTGCGTCCCGCGCGCGTCGCCGTCGCCGCGCCTCCGCGTCCGCCAGACAGCGCTCCTCGGCCCGGGCCAGCGCCGCCTCTTCGACAAGGACGCCCTGCCGCTCGTAGCGCCCCTTGCGCCGGTTGAAGCGCACGACCACCGCCGACAGGCCGCTCTCCTCCCGCGATCTACGGGTCAGTGCCGTGTCCCCGCGCGGCAGGAACACCAGATGCCCGAGGTCAGCGCAGTCCAGACAGCGCGGCGCGCCCTCCTCCAGCACCAGCAGTGGCAGAGGGCCACGCCGGCAGGCAGCGCAGTGCTTGCGCCGCAGCGGCTGCACGACCACAGGTCCACCACGAGGGCGGGGAGCAGCGCCGGGAACGACGGTGACGGCCATACCCGGTTCCTTCCCCAGCGCGCGCCGCACCCCATCACCGGCCCCTGACCGCCGCACTCTCCTCACCCCGCACCCCCACAACAGCAGCCACGGCCGCCCCACCGGGGCCGGCCCCGGTGGCAGGACCCCGACGGCGCATGATGGGCCTGTGCGACTCGAAGCGATCACCTGGGAGCGGCTCGCCGACCGTCTCGCCGAGCGGCTGCTCGGCCTGGAGCCGGCCGATGGCGGTCAACGGCCCCGCGTCGCCCTCGACGGCGCGCCCGCCGCCCGGCCCGGAGACCTCGCCGAGCTGGTCGCCGAGGCACTGCGGACACGCGGCCGGCCCTGCCTCGTCGTCGGCACGCACGGGTTCCTGCGTCCCGCTTCGCTCCGCCTGGAGCACGGGCGTGAGGACGTGGAGGCCTACTACGACGGCTGGTTCGACACCGGTGCCCTGTGGCGCGAGGTGTTCGGCCCGCTCGACCCCGACGGTGACGGGCGTGTCCTGCCCGACCTGCGCGATCCGGTCACGGACCGGGCCACCCGCAGCGCCTACGTGCAGCTCCCGCCCGGCGGCGTCCTGTTGCTCCACGGCCCCCTCCTTCTGCGGCACTGGTTCCCTTTCGATCTCTCCGTGCACGTCCTCCTCTCGCCGGCCGCCCTGCGCCGCCGTACCCCCGAGGCGGACCACTGGACGCTCCCCGCCTACGCGCGCTACGAGCAGGAGACCGACCCGGCCGGCACGGCCGATGTCCTGGTCCGCGCCGACGATCCCCGGCATCCGGCCTGGAGCGGCTTCAGAAGCTGACCCGCGCGAGGTGCGGGCGGGGACCGGCGCGACGAGAATTGAGGACGCCGGGACAGCGGTGCGTCCCGCGCCGCGCCGGCCGTCCGGCACAGGGAGGTACTCCATGACCACCGCCGGAGACATCATGCACCGGGGCGCCCAGTGGATCCCCGCTCACGAGACCCTGGACCGCGCCGCGCAGCTGATGCGTGAACTGGGCGTCGGTGTCCTGCCCATCAGCGACGAGAACGAGCGGCTCTGCGGCATCCTCACCGACCGCGACATCGTCGTCGGCTGTGTCGCGCTGGGCCACGACCCGTCCCGGGTCACCGCCGGTGACCTCGCCCAGGGCACCCCTCGCTGGATCGACGCGAGCGCCGACGTCAGCGAGGTGCTCCAGGAGATGCAGGAGCACCAGATCCGCCGCCTTCCCGTCATCGAGAACAAGCGCCTCGTCGGCATGATCAGCGAGGCCGACCTCGCCCGGCATCTGACGGAGGAACAGGTCGGCGCCTGGGCCGAGCACGTCTACGCGGGCGGCGGTACCTCGAATCTGTGAGGCGGCCGGATGCGTCGCCGTTCCCGCGTGGCGGGCGGCGACGGCCGGTCACAGCCAGCCGTTGCGCCGGAATCCCCGGTACAGCGCCAGACAGGCCACGGCTGTCACACCGATCACCAGGCCGTAGCCGAACCTCCAGTGCAGCTCCGGCATGTGATCGAAGTTCATGCCGTACACACCGCACACCATCGTCGGTACGGCGATCACCGCCGCCCACGCCGTGATCTTCCGCATGTCCTCGTTCTGCGCCACCGTCACCTGCGCCAGGTGCGCCTGGAGGATGGAGTTCAGCAGCTCGTCGAACGCGGCGATCTGCTCGGTCGCCCGCAGCAGATGGTCGGACACATCACGGAAGTAGGCCTGTATCTCCGGTTCGACGACCCGCGTCGGCCGGTCCGCGAGATCCAGCAGCGGCCGGCCGAGCGGGATCACCGCCCGCTTCAGCTCCAGCAGCTCACGTTTCAGCTGATAGATCCGCCCCGGGTCGGCCCGCGCGCCGCCCTCCGTGAACACATCCGTCTCGACCTGCTCGATGTCCAGCTGCACCGCGTCGATGACATGCAGATACTCGTCCACGACATGGTCGGCGACCGCGTGCAGCACCGCCGACGGCCCCTTGGCCAGCTGTCCCGGATGCGCCTCCAGCTCCTCGCGCAACGGGCCGAGCGAACCGTGCCGGCCGTGCCGCACGGTGACCACGAAGTCCACACCGACGAACACCATGATCTCGCCGGTTCCCACCACCTCGCTCGTCTCGGTCAGCTCCTCGTGCTCGATGTAGCAGACCGTCTTGAACACCGCGAACAGCGTGTCGTCGTACCGCTCCACCTTCGGCCGCTGGTGCGCCTCGACCGCGTCCTCCACCGCCAGCGGATGCAGATCGAACAGCTCGGCGATGCCCGCGAACTCGTCGTTCGTCGGCTCGTGCAGCCCCAGCCAGACGAAACCGTCCCCGCTCTTGCGGACCGTCCGCACCGACTCGATCAGATCCTCACCGCCGGGCAGGCGCACACCGTCCCGGTACGTCACGCACTTGACCACCGAGGAGCCCAGCGGGGACCGTGCCGGATGGCTGAGGTCGACACGGGGGCGCCGCCGCGCCAGCCGCGCCACCCTGCGCAGCCCGCCGACCCGGTCCGTGACCTTCCGCAGATTCCCGGCCATCGACATACCGAACCCCCCGTGCGGATCTCCCGAGCGGCGCACCGCCGCTGCCGTGCCTGGTCGCGCCAGTGTGCCAGGACGCAGCAGGGCGCGGGCGGGCCTGTGGAAAGCACGGATTCCGCTTGGTTCCCGCCTGTGGAAGAACAGCCGCGGCACCCCGAGCGCCGGACCCGCTGCCACTCCCGGACCCCCGACCCGGCGGCGCCCCGACCGCTCGAGCCGGGCGAGTCGGCGGGCCGCGGCACGGATCTCGGTGACGGCGCCCGAGGGCCCGCACAAACCGGCGTCCCCGCGCCCGGCGTATCCTGGCCGGGCCCCGTGGACCGGACACGGAGCGTCGCCCCGGCGTGATGATCCGGGCAACTGGGATGATCGGAACATGACGCGAACCGACGACGGGTACCTGCTCGAAAACCGCCAGAGCGAGGCGGCGGAGCGCTTCGCCGCCTTCGCCGAACTCTTCGACCCCACCACGTTCCGGCACCTGGAGGCCCTGGGCGTCGGCCCCGGCTGGCGGTGCTGGGAGGTCGGGGCCGGCGGCACTTCGGTGGTGTCCTGGCTCGCCAAGAAGGTCGGGCCCACCGGGAAGGTGTTCGCCACCGACATCGACACCACACAACTCACCCCCGTGGCCCGCCCGCCCGTCGAGGTACGCGTCCACGACGTCGGCGCCGAGGAACCTCCCGCGGAGGGCTTCGACCTGGTGCACGCCCGGCTCGTACTCGTCCACGTACCGGACCGTGACCGCGCGCTGGCGTCCATGGTGAGGTCGCTGCGGCCCGGCGGGCGGCTGCTCGTTGAGGACGCCGACCCCGCCCTGCAGCCGCTCGTCTGCCCCGACGAGTCCGGGCCCGAACAGAAACTGGCCAACCGGCTGCGGCATGCCTTCCGCACCCTGCTCGACCGGCGCGGCGCCGACCTCTCCTACGGCCGCCGGCTGCCGCGACTGCTGCGCGAGGCCGGACTGCGGCGCGTCGAGGCCGATGCCTACTTCCCGCTGGCGTCGCCCGCCTGCGTGGCACTGGAGTCCGCGACCGTCCGTCAGATCCGCGGCCGGCTCGTCACCGCGGGCCTCGCCACCGACGAGGAGATCGACCGGCACCTCGCCAACATCTCCTCCGGCAGCATGGACCTGGCCACCGCCCCGATGATCTCGGCATGGGGGCGGAAGGCCTGACCCTCCCCGAGGTCACACCACGTCAGCAGACGTCCTCACCGTCGGCCGCGGGCCTGCCGCCCACCCGTTCCACCGCCTCCGCGCCCGCCCGGCAGCCCTCCGCCGCCGCGGCCTCGGGCGCGGCACCGGCGAGGAGCGCGGCGAGAAACGCACCCGTGAAGGCGTCTCCGGCGCCGGTCGTGTCCCGGGGCTCGGCCGGTACGGCCGGGACCCGCGCCGTGACGGCACCGCCCCGCGCCACCAGCGCCCCCAGCGGGCCGAGCTTCGCGACGACCAGCGGCACCCGGCGGCTCAGCGCCGCCGCCGCGTCGCCCGCATCGGACAGGCCGGTCAGCAGGCACGCCTCGTCACGGCTGGGCAGCAGCACCTCCACCCCGTCCACGAGTGCGAGGAAACGGTCGGCCCCCAGCTCCGTCAGGAACCCGGCCGACGCCGGATCGAGACTCACCGGCACGCCACGCGCGCGTGCCGCCGCGAGCGCCGTCGACAGCAGCGCCCTGCTCCGTTCGGAGAACAGCAGATAGCCCGACAGATGCAGCCGCGTCACCCCGTCCAGCAGCCCGTCCGACCAGTCGTCGGACGTCAGGCGCAGCGACGCCCCGCTGTCGGTGAGGAACGTCCGCTCCGCCGCGGACCCCTCGTCGACCAGGCAGATGACCGTGCCCGTCGGCGCCTCCGCATCCACCACGAGCCTGGGACGCACCCCGCAGGCCGACAGCTCCCGCTCGTGCCACGCCGCCGCGTCCGCGCCGACCCGGCCGAGGAGCCGTACCTCCCCGCACCCGCGGCGGGCCGCCCAGCAGGCCACGTTGGCACCCGCGCCACCGGGCAGCGTGCGGATCACCGCCGCCGTGTCCGTGCCCGTGGCCAGCGGCCCCCGGTGCAGGGCCACCACGTCGGTGACGACATCCCCGACGACCAGCAGCGCGCCGTGCGGCCCGCCCGTCACGCCCCCGCCCAGGCCGCCGCGATCCGCCCGGCCAGCCGCACATTGCCCCGTACCGCCGCCAGGTTGGCGCTCAGCGAGGCGCCGTCGGTGTGACGCACCAGATGGTCCAGCAGGAACGGCGTGACGCCCTGTCCGGTCACCCCCTGCTCGTCGCACGCCCGCAGCGCGTCCTCGAGCACACGTGCGTGGACCTCCGGATCCAGCTGCTCCGCCTCGGGCACCGGATTGGCGACGATCAGCGCCGACCCGCCCCCGCCGAGCGCGTCCTGGGCCCGCATCACCTCGGCGACCTGCTCCGGCGTGTCGAGCCGCCAGTCCACGGGATGCCCCGAGTCGGAGAGGTAGAAGCCGGGGAAACGGTCCGTGCCGTAACCGGCGACCGCGACGCCCAGCGTCTCCAGCCGTTGCAGCGTCGCCGGAACGTCCAGGATCGATTTCACGCCCGCGCACACCACCGTGATCCGGGTGCGCGCCAGCAGACCCAGATCGGCCGACTCGTCCTGGGTGACCGTCCACTGCCGGTGCACCCCGCCCAGACCGCCCGTCGCGAAGACCCGCACCCCGGCGAGCGCCGCCAGGTGCGCGGTCGCCGACACCGTGGTCGCCCCGCTCGCCCCGGCCGCCACCGCCAGCGGCAGATCACGGTGGCCCAGTTTGCGGATGCCGTCCTCGTTGGCGACCCGCTCCAGCTGCCCCTTGTCCAGCCCCACCCGCGGCCGCCCGTCCAGCACGGCGATCGTCGCAGGCACGGCACCCTCGCCCCGTACCGCGGCCTCCAGCTCCAGCGCCACCTGGAGGTTCCTCGGGCGCGGCAGCCCGTGCGCGATGATCGTGGACTCCAGTGCCACCACCGGCCGGCCCGCGTCGAGCGCCTCCCGCACCTCTTCCGACACCATCAGCACCACGGTCTGCCTCCTGTCTGTCGGTCCTCCCTCATCTCTGGCGATCAGCTTGGCCGGTCAAACCCTTGTGAGCCCCACGGACCGAAAGCAGCCTGGAGGCATGACGGACAACTCCACGCGTCTCGACCATGTCGTGCTCTGGGTGCGCGACCCCGCCGCCTCCACCGCCTTCTACCAGGATGTGCTCGGACTGGAGCCGGTGCGCCTCACCGAGCACAAGAACGGGGAGGCACCCTTCCCGTCCGTTCGGGTCAGCGACGAGACCATCATCGACCTCATGCCGGTGGCGCGGGCACCGCGGCTGACCATGGTCCCCGGCGCCGACGGCAGCACAGGACACCCCGTCAACCACATCTGCCTGTCCGTGACGGAAACCGCCTTCGACGCGCTGCTGGAACGGCTCCGTGAGCGGGCCGTGCCGATGTCCGGCGTCTCCCACAACTCTTTCGGAGCGCGCGGCCGGGCCGCCCGCAACGTCTACTTCCGCGACCCCGACGGCAACGTCATGGAAGTACGCCACTACGACTGACCCGAGCCGATCCCGCCGGCCGGCCGGAGCGCCTCTCCGGCCGGCCTGCGCCGCACCCGGCCCTTTCCCGCCGGAGGCCCCGCCCGGCCGTCGCGAGCGGGGCGGCGCCCAAAGCCCCCGTCAGAACAGCGGCTCCGGCAGCACCCCTTCCAGGGCGAGCAGCTTCCGCTTCGTCTCCAGGCCGCCCCCGAAACCGCCGATCCCGCCGTCGCTCTCCACGACGCGATGACAGGGCACCACCACCGGCAGCGGATTGGCGCCCATCGCCAGCCCCACCGCCTGCGCCGCCCCCGGCTGCCCCACCCGACGGGCGAGATCGCCGTACCCCACGACCGTGCCGAACGGCACGCCACAGGCCAGCTCGCGCAGCACCTGGCGGTTGAAACCCGACACCAGCGACCAGTCCAGCGGCAGCTCGAAGGTGCGCCGCGCACCGGAGAAGTACGCCTCCACCTGGCGTATCGCCTCGGCCAGCAGCGGCGAGGCCGGATCCTCCACGGGTTCGGTCCCCAGACGCTCCGCCAGCTGCCGCACCGCCCGCTCCCGCACCGCGTCCGACGCGTGGAACACGACACGGACCAGCCCCGCACCGGTGGCCGCGAGCAGCAGCGGACCGATGTCCGTGCCGACGACCGCCCACACGACCCGTTGCTCGACCTGCCCATCGCTGTTCATACGGCCACCGTACGGCCCGGCACCGACAGCGCCCCGTGGAGCGGGCCGCGCGCCGCTCCACGGGGCGTCCCGTCAGTCGCCCGAGACAGCGTCGCGGACCACGTCCGGCTTGTTGGTGATGATGCCGTCGACGCCGTAACCGGCCACCCGCTGCGCGTTCGCCGCGTCGTCGACGGTCCACGTGAAGACTTCCATCGCCTTGCCGTGTGCCCCGGTGAAGGCGTGCACCGCGGCCACATAGCCTGCGGAGATCGTTCCGTAGGACGGGTTGATCTGATCGGTGAAGGCGGCGTACGTGGGCAGGTCGGCGACGGCCGGCGTGCCCAGGAAGCCCGTCTTCACCGCCGGCTTCAGATCGTGCACCGCGCGGATGCTGTCCGCGCTGAAGCTCTGCACCACCAGCCGGCTCTCCACATGCGCCCGGTCCAGCCAGCCCTGGTTGGCGAGCACCTTCAGCGTCTGCTGCTCGATCCCCGGATACAGCTCCGGGTTCTTGATCTCCAACAGCAGCTGCTGCCGGTTGCGCTCCACGCGCCTCAGATACTGCGTCAGCGTCGGCACACGCGCGCCCGCGTAGGCGGCTCCGAACCAGCTGCCGGCGTCCAGCCGGGCGATCTCCGCGGCGGTGAAGTCCTTCACCTTCCACGGCGCACGGTCGGGGAAGACCTCCTCCGCGTCGGTGGTGCGCTTGAGGTTGTCGTCGTGGATCACCACGAGTTCGCCGTCCTTGGTGCGCTGGACGTCGTTCTCCACCCAGCGGATGCCGAGTTCGGCCGCCTTGTCCACGGCGGCCAGCGTGTTCTCGGGAGCGTAGGCGGAAGCGCCCCGGTGGGCGACGACCGTCGGCGGGGCGCCGAGGTCGTCGGCCCGGGCGCCGGGCGCGGCGACCAGGAGGCAGGTGGTGGCCAGGAGCGCGGTGGTCGTGGCGGCAACTGCGCGCGCGTGCATGCGTACTCCTCGCGTCGAGCGATCACGGACAGCTCAACTCTGACAGCAGAGTGTGAACGACGGAGGGGTGCAGGACGGCCACATCTCGAACGGTGTTGCTCAAGTCCGCTCACTGGTGCCGCACATCTGCGGCAGCGGCGTGATTCTTTGCCGGAAAATCGTTCGACCATTCCGGTGGACGTCATACTCTTCGCACTCGGCCCTGACCGCTCGCGCGGCGCTGGGAGGGTGCTTTTTTCAGTGGATTCCGGGACGGAACAGGGCGGAAGGGCAGCCGCGCATGCAGGGCACGGTCGACGGTTTCACCTACGGACTCGTCACGCCGCTGGTGGCCTACCTCATGGCCTGCCTCGGCAGCGCCCTCGGACTTCGCTGCACCACCAGAGTTCGGCGTGTCGCGGGCTCATGGCGGCCCGGCTGGCTCGCCCTCGCCTCCGCCGCCATCGGCTCCGGCATCTGGACCATGCACTTCATCGCGATGATGGGCTTCACCGTCGCCGAGGCGCCCATCCACTACGACAAGCCGACCACGTTCGCCAGCCTCGGCCTCGCCGTCGTCATGATCGGCGTCGGCATCTTCATCGTCGGCTACCAGGGGCCGCGCCCTCGCGGCGCCGCCCTGTTCACCGGCGGCACCGTCACCGGGCTGGGCATCGCGTCCATGCACTACCTGGGCATGGCCGGTATGCGCCTGGACGGACGGATCGAGTACGACACGCCCAGCGTCGCCGCCTCCGTCGTCATAGGCATGGCTGCCGCCACCGCCGCACTGTGGGCCGCCGGCCAGGTCCGGGGATGGTGGTGGAGCGTGGGCGCCGCCCTCATCATGGGTGTCGCCGTCAGCGGCATGCACTACACGGCCAGGGCCGGCGTCAGCGTCCACCTCCACGCGACGGGGTCACCCACCGTCGGTGACTCGCCCGCGAGCCTGCTCGCCCCCATGCTGATCGGCCCGCTCACCTTCCTCTGCCTCGCCGCCGCCGTCGTCCTCCTCGACCCGAAGACGGTCACCGGCAGCCCCCGCCAGGCCCCGCCCGAGCCCGAACCCGGCGTCCCCGCCCGGGCCCACGCCGCGCACACCGCCCGCCGCCCGGGCCCGCGCCCGCGCCGTGACCTGGGCCGACGCCGGGTCCGCAGCCCGCAGAGCCGCTGACCGAGGCCGCATTGTCAGTGGTGGGTCGTACGGTGGGTTCATGCGGCCCGTTTCCCACATCGAACGCACGGTGGCGCCCTTCGAGGTCGTCAGCCCCTACCAGCCCAGCGGTGACCAGCCGGCGGCCATCGCCGACCTGGCCCGCCGTATCGAGGCCGGTGAGAAGGACGTCGTCCTGCTGGGCGCGACCGGCACCGGCAAGTCCGCCACCACCGCGTGGATGATCGAGAAGCTCCAGCGCCCCACCCTCGTGATGGCGCCGAACAAGACGCTCGCCGCCCAGCTGGCCAACGAGTTCCGGGAGCTGCTCCCCAACAACGCCGTCGAGTACTTCGTCTCGTACTACGACTACTACCAGCCCGAGGCGTACGTCCCGCAGTCGGACACCTACATCGAGAAGGACTCCTCCATCAACGAGGAGGTGGAGCGGCTGCGGCACTCCGCCACCAACTCGCTCCTCACCCGGCGCGACGTCGTCGTGGTGGCCTCCGTCTCCTGCATCTACGGCCTGGGCACCCCGCAGGAGTACGTCGACCGGATGGTCCCCCTGCGGGTCGGCGACGAGATCGACCGGGACGAGCTGCTGCGCCGCTTCGTGGACATCCAGTACACGCGCAACGACATGGCGTTCACCCGCGGCACCTTCCGTGTGCGCGGCGACACCATCGAGATCTTCCCGGTCTACGAGGAGCTGGCCGTCCGCATCGAGATGTTCGGCGACGAGATCGAGGCGCTCACCACGCTCCACCCCCTCACCGGCGAGATCATCAGCGACGAGCAGCTGCTGTACGTCTTCCCCGCCTCGCACTACGTCGCCGGCCCCGAACGCATGGAGCGGGCCGTCAACGACATCGAGAAGGAGCTGGCGGAGCGGCTGGCCGAGCTGGAGAAGCAGGGCAAGCTGCTGGAGGCGCAGCGCCTGCGCATGCGGACGACGTACGACATCGAGATGCTCCGCCAGATCGGCACCTGCTCCGGCGTCGAGAACTACTCGATGCACTTCGACGGCCGCGCCCCCGGCACCCCGCCCAACACCCTGCTCGACTACTTCCCCGAGGACTTCCTCCTCGTCATCGACGAGTCCCATGTCACCGTGCCGCAGATCGGCGCGATGTACGAGGGCGACGCCTCCCGCAAGCGGACCCTCGTCGAACACGGTTTCCGGCTGCCCTCCGCCCTCGACAACCGGCCGCTGAAGTGGGAGGAGTTCCAGGAGCGCATCGGCCAGACGGTGTATCTGTCGGCCACCCCCGGCACCTACGAACTGTCCCGGTCCAACGGCGTCGTCGAGCAGATCATCCGCCCCACCGGCCTGGTCGACCCCGAGGTCGTCGTCAAGCCCACCGAGGGACAGATCGACGACCTGGTGCACGAGATCCGCAAGCGCACCGAGAAGGACGAGCGCGTCCTGGTCACCACACTCACCAAGAAGATGGCCGAGGACCTCACCGACTACTTCCTGGAGCTGGGCATCCAGGTGCGCTATCTGCACAGCGACGTCGACACCCTGCGCCGCGTGGAGCTGCTGCGCGAACTGCGCGCCGGCGAGTACGACGTGCTGGTCGGCATCAACCTGCTGCGCGAGGGCCTCGACCTGCCCGAGGTGTCCCTCGTGGCCATCCTCGACGCCGACAAGGAAGGCTTCCTGCGGTCCGGCACCTCCCTCATCCAGACCATCGGCCGGGCCGCGCGCAACGTCTCCGGCCAGGTCCACATGTACGCCGACAAGATCACCCCGGCGATGGAGCGGGCCATCGACGAGACCAACCGGCGCCGCGAGAAGCAGATCGCGTACAACGAGGCCAACGGCATCGACCCGCAGCCGCTGCGCAAGAAGATCAACGACATCGTCGCGCAGATCGCCCGCGAGGAGGTCGACACCGAGCAGCTGCTCGGCACCGGTTACCGCGCCAAGAAGGACGGCCGCCCCACCAAGGCGCCCGTGCCGTCCCTCGGCGACAAGGCGAAGGCCGGCAAGGCCGCGAAGACCAAGCCCGCCAAGGGCAGAGCGGCGGACGGCGTGCCCACCACCACACCCGCCGCAGAACTCGCCGAGCAGATCGAGGAGCTGACGGAACGCATGCGCGCCGCCGCCGCCGACCTCCAGTTCGAGATCGCGGCCCGGCTGCGCGACGAGGTCGCCGAGATGAAGAAGGAACTGCGCCAGATGAAGGAAGCGGGCCTGGCCTGACCCCTCGTCGGCCGCCCCGTGACCGGGCCCCCGCACGGCACGCACTGTGTTGCAAGACCGACACAAACAGTGCACCGGGGTTCGGTACGGTCGGCGGACCTGCGTAGGGTGCTGGTCAACCGCGAACTCTGCGGCCAACAGGGGACTGTTTCGAGAGGGGAATCACCGCGTGACCGTCAACATGACCAAGGGTCAGGCCATCAGTCTGCAGAAGAACGACGGGGGCAGCCTGACCGCGGTCCGCATGGGTCTCGGCTGGCAGGCAGCCCCCCGGCGCGGCCTGTTCGGCTCCCGTACCCGGGAGATCGACCTCGACGCCTCCGCCGTGCTCTTCGCGGACAAGCAGCCCGTGGACGTCGTCTTCTTCCGTCACCTCGTGAGCGACGACGGCTCCGTGCGCCACACCGGTGACAACCTCGTCGGCGGTGCCGGCCAGGGCGGCGACGACGAGGCCATCCTCGTCGACCTTCAGCGCGTCCCGGTCCACATCGACCAGATCGTCTTCACCGTGAACTCCTTCACGGGCCAGACCTTCCAGGAGGTGCAGAACGCGTTCTGCCGCCTCGTCGACGAGACCAACGGGCAGGAACTCGCCCGCTACACCCTCGCCGGCGGCGGCGCCTACACCGCGCAGATCATGGCCAAGGTGCACCGCGCGGGCACCGGCTGGACGATGACCGCTCTCGGCACCCCCGCCAACGGCCGCACCTTCCAGGACCTGATGCCGAGCATCCTCCCGCTCCTGTAGCGGACCCGGGGGCAGGGACAGGCGAACGGCACGGACGACACGGTGACACAGGGGGACGGAAGGCGATGACGGCCGAGCTGGTGCGGGGGCAGAACCACCCGCTGACCCAGGTCCGCCTGGAAGTCAGGATCTCGGCCGGCACCCCGGTCGTGGCAGCCGCCACCCTCAGCGACGAGCAGGGCACGGTACGGGGCGTGGAGTGGGTCGCCCACCCCGGCGCCCCCGCCCTCCCCGGCGTGGAGGTGTCCCGGCAGGCAGCCGCCGAGCACCGGCTCGCGGTCGACCTGGACGCCGTCGCGGACACCGTGCACCGCGTCGACGTGCTGCTCGCCCTGCCCACGGACGGGCGCGGACCGGTCCGTTTCGGCGCGGTCGCCGCGCCGTTCGTCGCCGTGACCGGCGTCGACGGCACCGAGGTCGCCACCTTCACCCTCACCGGTCTGGATGCCGAGTCCGCCGTCGTCGCCCTGGAGCTGTACCGGCGTCAGGGCGCCTGGAAGGTGCGCGCCGTCGGCCAGGGATACGCCGGCGGCCTGGCAGAACTCCTCACCGACCAGGGGCTGGCCGAGGCCCGTGCCCTCGCCGACGGCATCCAGGCGGCCGTCGCCCACAGCCACGCCCGTGCCGTCCCGGCGCCCGCCTCCGGCACGGCCGACACCGACCGCGCCCACCGCCACGCGGCTGCCGCCCCGGACACCACGGGCCTCGGCGACCGCAGCGGCCCGACCCCGCAGACGACGGGCACGTACGACGCACCGCAGGCCGGGCCCGCGGACCCGGCCCGCAGCGGCCAGACCGCCGGGCCGGCGCAGACGGGCGGGGCCGGTCCCGTCGACTAAACGCACCCCTGTCTCTTTTAAAACTCTCACGCTGC
>NZ_JALLGL010000017.1 GCF_023072675.1 Streptomyces sp. XM83C | reverse complement strand
GTTCCGTGGGCCTCCGACGGTGGCGGCCCCTGTTCCCGTGCTCCGGTGGGGCTCCGGTGGGGTCCAGTGGGGCTCCGCCGGGGCTCCGGTGGGACTTGGCCGGCGGCCTTCGGCCATCCGGGTGCGTCCGCGGGCGGGGCAGGTGAGGGCGCGACCGTCACCGGCCCCGCCCCTCACCGCCGTGTCCGGCTATGCGGTGTCCGGTATCGGCAGCGGTCGCCTCTCCACGGCCGCCGCCATCACCTCGGGGAACAGATCGGGTGTGCAGGCGAAGGCGGGCGCGCCCAGCGCCGCGAGGGCGGCGGCGTGGTCCCGGTCGTATGCGGGCGCCCCCTCGTCGGACAGCGCGAGCAGCGCCACGAACTGCACTCCGGACGCCTTCATCGCCGCCACCCGTCTCAGCATCTCGTGCCGGATGCCGCCCTCGTAGAGGTCGCTGATCAGCACGACGACCGTCTCGGTGGGCCGGGTGATGCGTGACTGGCAGTACGCCAGCGCCCGGTTGATGTCGGTGCCGCCGCCGAGCCGCGTGCCGAAGAGGACGTCGACCGGGTCGTCGAGCTGGTCGGTGAGATCGACGACCGCCGTGTCGAAGACGACGAGCCGTGTGCTGAGGGACCGCATGGAGGCCAGCACCGCGCCGAAGACGGACGCGTGCACGACGGACGCCGCCATCGACCCGGACTGGTCGACGCAGAGGATGACGTCCTTCCTCACGGACCGTGCCGCCCGCCCGTGTCCGACGAGCCGCTCCGGCACGATCGTGCCGTGCTCGGGCAGGTAGTGCTTGAGGTTGGCGGCGATGGTGCGGTTCCAGTCGATGTCCCGGTGGCGGGGCCGGGCGACACGGGCGCTGCGGTCGAGGGCACCGGTGACCGCGGCCCGCGTCCGCGTGGCGAGCCGCTTCTCCAGGTCGTCCACGACCTTGCGGACCACGGCGCGTGCCGTCTCCTTCGTGGTCTCCGGCATCGCCTGGTTCAGCGACAGGAGTGTGCCGACGAGGTGCACGTCCGGCTCCACCGCCTGAAGCATCTCCGGCTCCAGCAGCAGCGTGGACAGCCCGAGCCGTTCGACGGCGTCCCGTTGCATCACCTGGACGACGGAGGACGGGAAGTACGTCCGGATGTCGCCGAGCCAGCGCACCACGGAGGGCGCCGAGGCACCGAGCCCCGCCGCACGGTCCCGGCCCGTGCGGGGCCTGCCCTCGCCGGTGTCGCCCGCGTTGTCGTCGGTGTCGTAGAGGGCGGCGAGTGTGCCGTCCATCGCCGCGTCCCGCCCGGACAGCGCCTGCCCGGTGCCGTCGGCCGGGCCTCCGCCCAGCACCAGCCGCCAGCGCCGCAGCCGCTCCTCGGCGGAGGCCTGGGCGGCGCTGCCACCGTCGGTCGTCATGTGCCCACCCCCGTCAGCCGGCTCTCTTCCTCATGGCCTGTCCGTCCCAGCAGCAGCCGCACCACGGGCACGACCGCACCGGCGCGCTCCTCGTCCAGGTCGGGCGCGAAACCCGGCAGCCCGGGTCCGCCGGGCCCCGCCCCGGCCCGCTGCCCCGGCCCTCGCCGGACCAGTTCCCCGAGGGTGCGGCGCACTCCCGGCTCGTACGCCCCGAACGTCCGCCGCAGCAGCGGCAGCACGTCCGTGAACGCCTCCGCCGACACCCCGGTCAGCCAGCCGTCCACCAGGGCGAGCAGCCGCTCGTCATGGACGAGGAGCATGCCGCCCCCTCCGCCGCCGACGAACCCCTCGATCCACGCGGCCGCATCCCCCGGCGGCGTTCCCGGCGAGAGCGCCGGCCCCATGAGCCGGGCCGCCTCGTCCTGCCCCAGCTCACCCGCGTCGAGCAGGAGCCGCACGGCCCGCCCCCGGATCACGCCGGGCACCCGGTCCCGCGAGGACACCACCCGCAGCACGCCGTACCACGACACCCGCAGATCTCCGCCGGCGCGCTCGGCGCTGTCGGACCGGTCGGCGCTGTCAGCGCTGTCGGCGCTGTCGGCGAGCAGGCCCATCGCGCCGTGCACCGCGTCGATGTGGCGCCGCATCTCGTCGGCGGCGTCCGTGTCGAGGGCGGCGCAGGCCGGGGGCAGGCCGACGAAGACCCGTCGGGCGAGGCCCACGGCGACTTCGGCGAGCGCCCGGGTGTCGGTGCCGCGCACATCGCCGTAGCGCAGGGCGCGGACCAGCGCGGGCAGCGCCTGCGCGAGCCGGCCGACGTCCGTGTCGAGGGCGGCCCGGTGGCTGAGGCACCGCATCACCGTGGGCAGCGCGTCGGGCAGCCCGGCCCGCAGGCACTGCTCGGCCAGCGCGGTGACCTCGGCGAGCGTGCCGGCCGCCGCCGCGTCGGCCTCCGCCTTGGCGGTCGCGGCGGCGAGGACGGTCGTGCCCCAGACGCCCGCCTCGGCGACCCGCACCGCCAGCTCCGGTTCCCAGCGCAGCCGCCAGGTCTCCCGGAAGGTGCCCGTGCTCCCCCGTGAGGTCCGGGGCAGGCCCCAGTCGACGCCGAGCAGCCGCAGCCGGTGCAGCAGCTTGCTGCGCTCGGCGTCGGTCTCCCCGCGTAGGTCCAGTTCGACCTCCCGTCGCTGCGCCTCGGGTCTGAGCCGCAGCCGCCGCTGCGAGCGGTCGAGGTCCCGCTGCAACGGCACCGCTGGCGCGGTCGGCGGCACCTGCCCGAGCGTGTCGCCGACGACGAGCCGGTCTCGTACCAGATCCAGCGGCACGTCCGAGCCGTCGCACATCACCGCCCGTACCGCGTCGGTGGTCTCGGTCAGCCCGGGCACCGGCCGCCCGCGCAGCGCGGCGAGGGTCTCGGCGAGCCGTACGGCTTCGATGACGTGCGCGGAGGAGACAGGCCGGTCCTCCGCGCGCAGCAGTCCGGCCACCTTGGTCAGCCACCGCTCGACCGGCCGGTCCGGCGAGGCGAACAGGTGCCCGTACCAGCCGGGTGAGTCCACGCCGGCGCCGTAGCCTCCCTCCCGCGCGAGTCTGCGGTAGGTCCACGGCACCCATGTCACGTCCGTCCTGGCCTTGGGCAGGCCCTTGAGGAGCGCCCGGTCGGCGGCGACGGTGGCCGTCCGCCGCAGCGCGGGCACATGCCAGGCCCCGCAGACCACGGCCACGGCATCGTCCCCCACCTCGCGCCGGGCGTCCCGTATCCGCAGGCGCATGTGTGCCTCCCGTACGAGGTCCCGTCGGTGGCCTCCGCCGCCGTACGCGTCCCGCAGCGCGGTCATCGCCTCCTCCACGACGACGAACGGGGCGAACGCGTCCTCGTCGCCGGGGCCCCGGTGCTCGACGACGTCCTCCCACCAGCGTTCGGCGTCGTCGTATCCGGCGGTGTCGGCGAGCACCGCGAGCGGATCGATCCGCACGTCGGGTCCCGACGGCGCCGTCTCCCCGTCGCCGTCGTCCGTCTCCTCCTTCCAGGCCAGCGCGTGCGCGGCGGGCAGATCGATGAACCGGGCGGGGACCCCTTGGTCGAGGGCCCAGCGGAGGGCGATCCACTCCGGGGAGAACTCGGCCATGGGCCAGAACGCCGACCGTCCGGGCTCGTCCACGGCGTGCGCGAGCAACGCGACCGGCGGTCGCATGCCCTGATCCGCCGCGAGCGGGATCAACGGATCGGCCTCGGGCGGTCCTTCGATGAGCACCACCTTCGGCCGTGCCGCGTCCAGTGCGGCCCGTACGGCCCGCGCCGAACCGGGCCCGTGATGCCGTACCCCGAGCAGCAGCACTCCCGTGCCGCTCCCCGTCACCCGGCCGCCCACGTGCCCCGCCCGGCCGGCCGGACCGCCACGGGCACCGCGCGCACCACCGCGATCCCCGCCGACCGGGCCCACCGGGCCCACCGGGCCGACCGGGCCGACCGGGCACAGTTCGCTGCCCGTACGGCCTGCGGCCAGCGCGTGTCGTCCTCCCCGCCCGCCATCCACACGCCGCCGACGGCCGTCCCCGGCATGCCCGCGTTCCGCAGTCGCCCAACCATCCGCATCTCTCCCCCAGTCGTCCCCTGCACAGTGGTCATCGCCCGCATCCGGTCACCGGCTCTCCCCGTTCCGTCGGCACCAGGTCATCAGTCGGCCCAGGTCACCCCCTGTCTCTTGTACCGGGCACGCGGCCCGTCCGCCCCCGTCGACGCACACCAGGTGCTCACCCCCACCCGCCGCTCACGCCGCCGTCACCTCCCGGCACGCGCGGTAGAAGTCGGTCCAGCCGTCGCGTTCGCGGACGACGGCCTCCAGGTACTCCTGCCAGACGACCCGGTCGGCGGCCGGGTCGCGGACGACGGCGCCGAGGATGCCCCCGGCGACATCGCCCGGCCGCAGCACGCCGTCGCCGAAGTGGGCGGCGAGAGCGAGGCCGTTGGTGACGACGGAGATCGCCTCGGCGGTGGACAGCGTGCCGCTGGGCGACTTCACCCTGGTCCTGCCGTCGGCGGTGATCCCGTCGCGCAGTTCCCGGAAGACGGTGACGACGCGGCGGATCTCGTCGACGCCGTCGGGCACGGGCGGCAGGTCCAGCGAGCGGCCGATCTGTTCGACGCGCCGGGAGACGATGTCGACCTCGGCCTCCACGCTCTCCGGCAGCGGCAGTACGACCGTGTTGAAGCGGCGGCGCAGCGCACTGGACAGGTCGTTGACGCCCCGGTCGCGGTCGTTGGCGGTGGCGATGACGTTGAAGCCGCGTACCGCCTGCACTTCCTGGCCCAGTTCCGGTATCGGCAGGGTCTTCTCGGACAGGATGGTGATGAGCGTGTCCTGAACATCCGCCGGTATCCGTGTCAGCTCCTCGATCCTGGCCGTCGCCCCCTCCGCCATGGCCCGCATGACGGGGCTGGGGACGAGGGCGTCGCGGCTCGGTCCGTGGGCGAGCAGCCGGGCGTAGTTCCAGCCGTAGCGGATCGCCTCTTCCGGGGTGCCGGCGGTGCCCTGCACGAGGAGTGTCGAGTCCCCGCTGACCGCGGCGGCCAGATGTTCCGAGACCCATGTCTTGGCGGTGCCGGGAACGCCGAGCAGCAGCAGTGCGCGGTCGGTGGCGAGGGTGGTGACGGCGACCTCGACGATGCGGCGCGGGCCGACGTATTTCGGTGTGATCACCGTGCCGTCGGGCAGGGTGCCGCCGAGCAGGTAGGTCGCCACCGCCCACGGGGACAGCTTCCAGCGCGGCGGGCGCGGCCGGTCGTCCTGCGCGGCGAGCGCGGCGAGTTCGTCCGCGAAGGCGTCCTCGGCGTGCGGCCTCAGCACCTGCGCGGTCTGCTCGGCGACGGGCGCCGCCCATGCCTGTCCGGCCTGTTCTCCGGCGTGCGCGGCCGGCGTCGGTACGGCCGTCGTCTGTCCGGAAACGGTCATGGCAAAGTCCCCCTCCAGCTCCGCCGGTTCGGTCTGGCATCCACGGTGCACCACCCCACTGACAACGCGATCCGACCTGCGGAAACGCCGCCGGGGCGGGGTGTGCGGGGCCGTGTCCGGGACCGTGTGCGGGGCTCGTTGTCAGTGGGTGGACCTACCGTCGGTGGCATGACTGAGCAGGGGGTGCGCCGCAGCGCGGAGCAGGTGTCGGCCGTGGCGCCTGACACCGCGTCACGGGAGGCGGGCAGCGGACTCGACGAGGTGGTGGAGCAGCGGACGACGGGCGCGGGGGGCTCGTCGTCCGGCTCCTCCTCCGGTTCCTCGGCCTCCTCCGGCTCCTCACGTTCCGAGGCGGCGCGGCGTCGGGCGGAGCGGCGCGCCGAGCGGATCACGGCGGGTTGCACGGAGTTGGAGCAGCGGCTGGCCGATCTGCTGCGCGCCGGCCTGGCCGCGGCGGAGCAGGAGGGGTACGGGCTGTGGGAGGAGACGGCGGCCCGCATGGTCGACGCGCAGGCGCCGGGCCTGGCCTCGCGGGTGCGGGAGCTGGGCGCCGTACCGGGGTCGGGGCCGGACTGGCCGGTGCGGCTGCTGGAGGAGTGCGCGCTGCTGCATCTGCTGGACCAGGGCTGGCTCGGCCGTGAGCGGCTGCCGGAGGGGCTGGCGGCGGCGGTCCGCACGCGGGTCGGCCTGCCCGGCAGAGCGCAGGGTCCGCCGTTGCGTGACCGGTGGCTGGTCCTCGCGCAGTACGACACGGCCGACGCCAGACTGACGACCCGCCGTGTCTGGCTGTACGGCGTCGCCTCGCGGCGGACGGCGCTGCTGTTGTCGTACGGGGCGGCCGGTCGCGCTCCCGATCTGGCGCTGCCGGTCGGGCTGGCGCTGGACGCGGAGGTGTCCGCCTTTCCGGGCGGGACTCCACGGGTGGCGCTCGGCGAGCGTTTCGGGCCGCCGGTCGCGTGCGGGGCGCGTCCGGAGGGGGTGACGACGGAGGGTGCGGCGGCCTGTTACGGGGAGGCGTTGCGCGGCGATCCATGGCTGGAGTCCGTGCCGGTGACGCTGGGCCGGGTCGTGCCGGTGCCGGACGGGGACTCCTGGTGGCTGGCCGACGCCGACGCGGACACGGCCCTGCCGCTCTCCCCGGTCGCCCGTTCCCGGCCGGGCCTGTGGCGGCTGGTGGCTCTTTCGGGCGGCGCCCCGGTGAGCGTCTTCGGCGAGTGCGGCCACCGCGGTTTCACGCCGCTGACGGCCTGGCCGGGAGGGGAGGGCGAGGCCGTACCGGTGCACTGACCGCGGGTACGGGCCCGGCATGTGAGCGCCCGCCCCGGCACGACCGGCCCCGGCCTGCTCGCGACCACAGAGGAAAGGACACCCACATGAACGGCACCCCGGCCCCGGATCTCTGGGAGGAGCTGGTCACGTCGGCCCTGCTGGGCACTGACCGGCGTACGCCGCCTGCCTCGGCCCCCGGCCGGCCGGCGCCCGCGGCACTGCTGGACGCGGCGGCCGAGGCGGCCGTACGGCGACGGGCGGGCCTGCGTCCGGCGACGCTGCCCGCCACGCGCAGGCCGGAACCGGCGCCGCAGGACCCGCGCCCCGCGCTGCCGCCTGCCGCGGCCCGCAGGCTGGCCTCGCTGCTGGCGGACCGCCCCGCTGCCGGTGCCGGACGGCGCGGTACGGCACCGGACCTGATGGAACTGCTGCCGCAGTGGCTGGCGTTGGCGAACGCCCACGGTTACGCGCCTCCCGCACATCTGCTGCCCGCCCTGCTGGACGCGGCGCGTGGCCGCACCGACCTGAGACCGGCGGCGCTGCGGTTCGCGGGCCCGCGTGGGCTGTGGCTGGCGCGGCTCAACCCGCACTGGCGGTTCGCTCTGCGGGCCACGCCGGGCAGCGGGTCGGGGCTGCCGGCCGCCGACGATGTGGAGGGGACGGCCCGGCTGTGGGAGGAGGGCCTGTTCGCCGAGCGGGTCGCGCTGCTGACGGCGGTGCGGCAGCGGGACCCGCGTGCGGGGCGGGAGCTGCTGGCGTCGACATGGGCGACGGAGCGGGCCGAGGACCGGCTGATGCTCCTGGACTCGCTGCGTACGGGTCTCGGTCCGGACGACGAGCCGTTCCTGGAGCGGGCGTTGACGGACCGCAGCCGCAATGTGCGGGCGACAGCGGCGGAGTTGCTGTCGGCGTTGCCGGGTTCGGCGCTGGCGGCGCGGATGGCGGCGCGGGCCGGGTCGTGCGTGGCGATGGACCGCACGCGGGGCACACCGACGCTCGTGGTGGAGGCGCCGCACGAGTGCGATGCGGGGATGGAGCGGGACGGGGTGCTGCCGAAGGCTCCGGCGGGTCGCGGGGAACGGTCCTGGTGGCTGGGCCAGTTGGTGGAGGCGGCGCCGCTCGGGGCCTGGCCGGCGCGGCTGGGCGGCCGTACGCCGCGGGAGATCGTGGCGTTGCGGGTGGCTGACGACTGGCGGAGCGAACTGCACGCCGCGTGGTGCCGGGCCGCTGTACGGCAGCGGGACGCCGAGTGGGCGCGGGCGTTGCTGGGTTCGCCGTCGGCGCCGGAGGCGGGCGGGCCGGGCGCGGTGTCGCTGGCCGAGCGGGCGAAGCTGCTCGCGACGCTGGGGGCCGAGGAGCGGGCCGGGTGGGTGGCGGGGTTCATCGCGGCGCACGGGCTGTCCGAGGCGTTCCAGCTGCTCGGGGTGTGCGCGGTGCCGTGGGCGGCGCCGCTCGGCCGAGCGGTGGTGGACGCCTTGAACATCGCTCGGGACGCGGGGAGTTACCCGTGGAGTTTCAGCGGGGTGATGGGCCTGGCCGAGCGGTGCCTGGACCCCGCGGAGGCGGGCCGCCTGAATGCCTTGCTGGCCGTACCGGACGAACCGGAGGACGCCTCGCCGGGAGCGGGCGGCTACTGGGCGGAGGCGTTCCAGCGCCTGGTGACGACACTGCGGCTGCGGGCGGCGATGACGGAGGAACTGACGGCGCCGATGCCCGAGGCGTCGGCCGAGGCGACGACCACAGCGGCGGCCGAGGCCGGGTCGGTCCCGTCTGCCTGACCGGCCCCTGCCGCCTGGCCCTCGGCGCGTGCCTCACCGCCACCGCCCGGCGGGCCGAGGCGACAGCCCCGCGGCCCCGCTCGCCCGAAGCGCCCCGGCCCGGACGGCACCCTGCCCCGGCAGGAACCGGGGCAGACCGGCTCAGGCCAGGGTGGGGACCGGATCGGGCCGGCGCAGGCCCGCGTGAAGCCCGGATCAACCGTGCCTGAGGTCCGGATCAGGCCGGCCGACCCGCCCCAGCCCTCGAGCCCCAGCCCTCACGCCTCCGCCGGCTGTCGCACGTTGGCGCGGACCCAGTCGACGATGGACTGCGTCGTGGCGCCAGGGGTGAAGATCTCCGCGACGCCCTTCTCCTTGAGCGGGGGGATGTCCGCCTCCGGGATGATCCCGCCGCCGAAGACGAGGATGTCCTCGGCGTCCCGCTCCTTCAGCAGGTCGATCACGGCCGCGAAGAGCGTGTTGTGCGCTCCCGAGAGGATGGACAGACCGATCGCGTCGGCGTCCTCCTGGATCGCGGTGTCGACGATCTGCTCGGGGGTCTGGTGGAGCCCGGTGTAGATGACCTCCATACCCGCGTCGCGCAGCGCCCGCGCGATGACCTTGGCCCCGCGATCGTGGCCGTCGAGCCCCGGCTTGGCCACCACCACGCGGATCGGACCGGCTGCCACACCCATCACTGCCTCCATGAAGCGACTGCATTCATCCCGGCCGACGGGTGCGAGCGGTACCCGCACCGGCCGAGGAAGTGAACGAACGTTATCGCCAGCATCCCGCACCCGGCCGTTTCGCGGTGGACAGGGAGGGGGAAATCACACACAGGGACACACCGGCAGCGCACCGTTCCGAGCCGCGAGACGGGCACGACGCCGGTTCTTCGTCCGATTCGATCAGGGCTCGCGGGGCACCCGGAGCAGACAAGGCAGGCAGCGGGGACCACCGGCAGGAAACCCCGATGATCTCCCCGCGACCGCCCAGGAGCGCACACGGGGGACGAGGCCGTCCTTGCGTGTGTCGACAGGAGGTCGGCCATGAAGGTGACCAGGGGTCCGCAGCCCTTTCGTCCGCCGCTTTCCCTGACGTTCCCCCCTTTTCTCCTGCCGTCCCTGCTGCCGCTGTGCAGGCGCCTGCTGCCGGCGAGGCTGACGGGCCTGTCCGCGGCACTGCTGAAGGCGACGGCCCTGGAGCTGGCGATCCTCGCCGGACACCTTCTGCTGTATCCCTCGGGCATCACGCAGGAGCGCCGCTCCCCCACCGCCGCCCGTCGGCCCGCTGGTGATGTGCCGGACCCGGCGCGGCTGCCGGCCCAGGACCGGCCTCCGGTGGTGCTGCTGCACGGGTTCATCGACAATCGGTCCGTGTTCGTGCTGCTGCGCCGCAGCCTGGCCCAGCACGGCCGGCAGCGGGTGGAGTCGCTGAACTACTCGCCGCTGACCTGCGACATCCGTGCGGCGGCGGATCTGCTGGGCCGGCACATCGAGGAGATCTGCGAGCGCACCGGCAGCGAACAGGTCGACGTCGTGGGGCACAGCCTGGGTGGTCTGATCGCCCGCTACTACGTGCAGCGTCTCGGCGGTGACCAGCGTGTGCGCACCCTGGTCACGCTCGGTACGCCCCACTCGGGAACGCGCGTGGCCCGGCTGGCCGACGCGCACCCGATCGTCCGGCAGATGCGCCCCGGGTCGCCGGTCATCGAGGAGCTGGCCCGTCCGGCGCCCGGCTGCCGTACCCGCTTCGTGTGTTTCTGGAGCGACCTCGACCACATCATGGTCCCGCTGGAGACGGCCTGCATCGACCATCCCGATCTGATCGTGCAGAACGTCCGGGTCACGGGTGTGGGTCATCTGGCGCTGCCGGTGCATCCGGCGGTCGCGACGGGGATACGGCAGGCTCTGGACGCGGAACTGCCCGAGGCGGGCGGCGCCGGGCATACGGGCGGTCTCACGGTGGCGTGAGCGGGGAGCGCGAACGGCGGGGGCGCGGCCGGGGGCGCGCACCCCTGACACCTTGAGGCAAGGGAGTCACACAGTGTGATCGGGGCCCGTGAGGCCGCGCAGCGTCGCTCACCCCGCTCCCGACGCCACCCCACTCGAACACTCTTCGAACGCAGCACCAAGGGAAGGTTCGCACTCCGGCGAAACACATCCGATTGCCTGTTTCCTGCTGCCCGGACACCTGCCGAAGATTGTCCCGCCCGCATACCGCCGGGTACAGTCGCCGCACTGCTCTGGCAGCCCCTGTTGTCGAGGCGAAAGAGAAGTTGGTGAACGACCGTCACCCGTCGGGGACCGCGACCACCCCGGCTCCGGCTTCCGACGCCGCCTCGGCGCCCTATGCGGCCTACGGCCCCCAGGAAGCCGCGTACGGCGACTTCGCCACGTACAACGGCTACGACACCACCGGTTATTCCATGGGCGGGCACACCGCGCCCGGTTTCGACGCCGACCCGCTCTTCGGCAGCATGCCTGCCGACACCACGGGCGCGTACGACAGCGGCCAGTGGGCCACCGTCGGCCACGCCGCTTTCCTCCAGGACCCGTACGCGGCACAGCAGTACGCCGCGCAGGACACCGGCGCGTACGACACGACCTCGTGGACCGCGGACCAGCAGTTGTCGGCGACGGTCCCCGCGCAGGGCGGCGCACCGGACATCTCCGGACAGTGGGACGCCTCCGCCTGGCTGCGGCCCGACCAGACCACGGCCGCGCAGACGCAGCAGTGGGAGTGGGGCACGCAGGCCTTCGACACCGGCGCGTACGACGCGACGCAGTGGAACACCGACGGTACGACCGAGCAGCCGTACCAGCAGGACAGCGGGCATTCGTACCAGCAGGACGACGGCCGACCCCACGGGCAGGAATCCCGGCAGCCGTACCGGCCGGAGTCCTTCGACCAGCAGGCCACGGCGACCTTCGACGCGCTTCCCGACGAGACGCCCATGGGCGGCTTCGAGGACAGCGGCTACGGCGACGACACCGCCGGCGGCACGGCATCGGAGCTGTCCGCGACCGGTGAACTGCCCGCCGTGGAGGCGGAAGGGCCGCTTCTCCTGGACGACCAGGAGGAGGTCGCCCCGCGTCCCGCCCCGCGCACCGCCGGCCGTGGCTCGCGCGGCAGGCGCCGTACGCCCGCGAAACGTTCCGCGCTGCTGACGGTCGCCGTCCCCTCGGTGTGTGTGATGGGTGTCGCCGGGGTCGCCGCCGCCTCCGTCGGCACGTTCAGCGGCGACGACAGCTCGGACACGGCCACCACCGCGTCGGACGCGCAGGCGGTGAAACCGTCCGCCGCCAACAAGAAACTGGACACGGAGCTGCGCAGCCTGTCCGCCGCCGCCGACGACTTCACCGACCGTGCCAGCCGCACGCAGGAGCGCCTCGACCTCAAGGCGCAGCAGGAACTGGAGCGGAAGAAGGCCGCGGAGGAGGCCGCCCGCAAGGAGCGGCTGCGCCCCAAGTTCGCCCTGCCGGTCGCCCAGCACGGGCTGAGCGCCTACTACGGCCAGGCCGGCATCAACTGGATGTCCGTGCACACCGGCATCGACTTCCCCGTCGCCTACGGCTCCACGGTGATGGCCGCGACGGACGGCACCGTGCGGACGCAGTGGAACAACGCGTACGGCAACATGATGATCGTGACCGCGAAGGACGGCACGGAGACGTGGTACTGCCACCTCTCCAGCTATCGCGTCGCTTCCGGTACGACGGTCAAGGCCGGCGAGCCGATCGCGTACTCGGGCAGCTCGGGCAACTCCACCGGCCCGCATCTGCACTTCGAGGTACGGCCCTACGGCGGTTCGGCCATCGACCCGCTGTCGTGGCTGCGCAGCCACGGCCTCGACCCGACCTGATCCCGCACCGGACGTCCCCCGCGCGGCGGTTCACCCCCGCGGGGCGTGACCTCACGCCCGCGGCCCGGCCGGAGGCCGAAGCCCCCGGCCTGTCACGCGGCTACAGCTTCTCCACCGGCGCGTACCGCAGCAGCAGCCGCTTGGGCTTGCCGTCGCCGAAGTCGATCGTGGCCTCCGCCTTGTCGTCGGCGCCCTTGACCGCGACGACCGTGCCGAGCCCGAACTGGTCGTGCGTGACCCGGTCGCCGACGGCCAGCGACACCTGAGGCTTGCCCCCGGCGCGCCGCGTGGCGAAACCGGACGCGCCCGCGGCGGACGACCTCGACCGGGACGAGGACAACGACGCGGCGATGCCGGACGCCGGGCCGGAGGACATGCGCGAGGTGGCGCCGGTGCGCTTCCAGTCGACGTACTGCGGCGGGATCTCCTCCAGGAAGCGGGAGGGCGGGTTGTACGACGGCTGCCCCCACGCGCTGCGCATCGCCGCCCGCGTCAGATACAGCCGCTCGCGGGCGCGGGTGATGCCGACGTAGGCGAGGCGGCGCTCCTCCTCCAGCTCCTTGGTCTGGCCGAGGGCCCGCATGTGCGGGAAGACACCGTCCTCCATGCCGGTGAGGAACACCACCGGGAACTCCAGGCCTTTGGCGGTGTGCAGGGTCATCAGGGTGATGACGCCGTCGCCGTCCTCCTCGTCGGGGATCTGGTCGGAGTCGGCGACGAGGGCGACCTGCTCCAGGAAGTCGGCGAGCGTGCCCTGCTCGCCCTCTCCGTGCTCCTGCTCGAACTCCAGGGCGACGGCGGCGAGTTCCTGAAGGTTCTCGATGCGGGTCTCGTCCTGCGGGTCCGTGGAGGCCTGCAACTCGGCGAGGTAGCCGGTGCGTTCGAGGACGGCCTCCAGCACGGTGGCCGGTCCGGCGCCGGACTCGACGATGGTGCGCAGGTCCTCCATCAGCGTGTTGAACCGCTTGACCGCGTTGGTGGACCGGGCGGCCATGCCGTACGCCTCGTCGACCCGCTTCAGCGCCTGCGGGAAGCTGATCTTCTCCCGCTGGGCGAGGGCGTCGATCATCGCCTCGGCGCGTTCGCCGATGCCCCGCTTGGGCACGTTGAGGATGCGGCGCAGCGGGACGGAGTCCTCCGGGTTGGCGAGGACCCGCAGGTAGGCGAGGACGTCCCGGACCTCCTTGCGCTCGTAGAAGCGGACGCCGCCGACGACCTTGTAGGGCAGGCCGACGCGGATGAAGACCTCTTCGAAGACACGGGACTGGGCGTTGGTGCGGTAGAAGACGGCGACGTCGCCGGCCTTCGCGTCGCCCGCGTCGACGAGTCGGTCTATCTCGTCGGCGACGAACTGCGCCTCGTCGTGCTCGGTGTCGGCGACATAGCCGGTGATGCGGGCGCCGGCGCCCGCGTTGGTCCACAGGTTCTTCGGGCGGCGGGACTCGTTGCGCTCGATGACCGCGTTGGCGGCGGAGAGGATCGTCTGCGTGGAGCGGTAGTTCTGCTCCAGCAGGATCGTCGTGGCGTCCGGGTAGTCCTCCTCGAACTGGAGGATGTTGCGGATGGTCGCGCCGCGGAAGGCGTAGATCGACTGGTCGGCGTCACCGACGACGCAGAGTTCGGCGGGCGGCACGTCGTACTCGCTGGGCGGGACGTCGACCGGGTGCTCGCGCGTGCCGACCAGTTCGCGCACGAGGGCGTACTGGGCGTGGTTGGTGTCCTGGTACTCGTCGACCAGGACGTGCCGGAAGCGGCGGCGGTAGTGCTCGGCGACGTCCGGGAAGGCGCGCAGCAGATTGACCGTCGTCATGATCAGGTCGTCGAAGTCGAGGGCGTTCGCCTCGCGCAGCCGCGACTGGTAGAGGGCGTAGGCCTGCGCGAGGGTCTTCTCGAAGCCGTCGGCGGCCTGCGCGGCGAAGTCCTCCTCGTCGATCAGCTCGTTCTTCAGGTTGCTGATCTTGGCGCTGAAGGACTTGGGCGGGTAGCGCTTGGGGTCGAGGTCCAGGTCGCGGCAGACCAGGGCCATCAGCCGCTTGGAGTCGGCGGCGTCGTAGATCGAGAACGAGGACGTGAAGCCGAGCTTCTTGCTCTCGCGGCGCAGGATGCGCACGCACGCACTGTGGAAGGTCATCACCCACATCGCGTTCGCACGCGGGCCGACGAGCTGCTCGACTCGCTCCTTCATCTCGCCGGCGGCCTTGTTGGTGAAGGTGATCGCGAGGATCTGGCCCGGGTGGACGTCCCGCTCGGCGAGCAGGTAGGCGATGCGGTGGGTGAGCACGCGGGTCTTGCCGGAGCCGGCGCCGGCGACGATGAGCAGGGGGGAGCCGGCGTGGACGACGGCGGCGCGCTGGTTGTCGTTCAGCCCCTCCAGCAGGGCGGCCGGGTCGACCGCGGGACGGTGGGCGCCGTCGCGGTAGTACTCGTCACGGTCCGGGGGCACGTCGAACTTCCCGCCGAACAGATCGTCCGGAAGCGGCTCCGGAGCGTGATCGTCCTCGGGCGGCGGCGGGGGTTCCTCCTCGTGGGCCCGCGGGGCCTGGAGTTCCGCCAGGAAGCTGTCGTCAAAGAGGCTGCTCATCGCTCTCCGAGTCTAGGGTGCCCCACTGACAGCCCGCCGCCGCCCGGGAAAGTCGGGCGGATTTCTCTGCGGTCCGGCGGCCGGCATCCAGCAGGTGCCGCGGCGCGGCCTGTGGTCGCCGGCCATGGCCGCGCCGTCACGAGCGGCGACCGGCGGGGCCGGGACGTCGGAGTTTCCGGCCGACGGGGCGGTGCCGCGGGCCGGTCGCCCGGCCCTTCGGGCACGGCGTCCCGGGGCGGGGACACCCGGGGCGCGAGAGGTTCGTCACGTACGGGGCGGGGACGCGGAGGGGGACGGTCCCTCCCGGAAAGGCGGTCCTTCTCCGGGAAGGCCGGAAAGGCGGGCGGTGCCTCCCGGAAGGCGAGCAGTACCTTCCGGAAGGCGTGCGAGCGGGGCCTCCCGGAAAGCAGGGCTGTGCGGCGGGCGTATCGACGCGCCCGCACAGAGCCACCGATACCAGGACCCACAGTGCCGTACAGGCCGATATGAGCCCATGTCCTCACGGATACCGCCGTATCGCCATATCCCCCACGCCCGTCCACGCAGGTCACGAAAACGTATCGGGCATATCATTCCCCAACCTTCACAGCGGCCACGCCAGTTGGCTACCGTGCCCGGCAGGCCGTACGACCCCCACCGGCGAACGTCGCCGGGCCATGCGGCCTCCGCCGAGTCCGGCGCGCCCCTGACGGCGCCCGGAGCCGGGGACCCACCGAAACTCCGGGGTGAATCGGCCCGTCCGCGAGGACCGGCCGTAGGGCGACCCTTCCGATCCGAGCCCGAACCCGACAGCTAACCCCGTAGGCGGACCACGGAAGGAGTCGCCTCCCTTGGCGTCGCATCGCAAGTCGCGCCCCACGGGCAATCTCGCCACTGCTCTGCGCACCCCCGCCCTCGCCACCGCCGCCCTCACCTCCGTCGCTCTGCTCTCCCAGTCCGCCCACGCCTCCCCCGCCGCGGACGACCGGCCCAGCCTCGAGGAGGTCGAGAAGAAGGTCGACGACCTCTACCGGCAGGCCGAGTCGGCGACCGAGAAATACAACGCGGCCAAGGAGAAGACCGCCACCCAGCGCAAGCGTGTCGACACCCTCCTCGACGACATCGCCGAGCGCACCCAGAAGCTCAACGAAGCAAGGGAGCGCCTGGGTTCCTTCGCCGCCGCCCAGTACCGCACCGGTGCCGCGGTGCCGGACACCGCGACGTTCCTGCTCGCCGACAGTCCGCAGGACCTGTTCGACCAGTCGCAGGTCATGGACCGGCTGACCGGCCGCCAGAAGGCCGCCGTCGACGACTACTTCACCCAGCAGTCCGAGACGATGAAGCAGCGCCGGGAGGCCACGGAGAGCCTGCGGACGCTGACCAAGTCGCAGAGCGACCTGAAGACGGCCAAGGCGACCGTCCAGCAGAAGTTCACCGCGGCGCGGGAACTGCTGGCGAAGCTGAACGCCGAGGAGAAGGCCCGGCTCGCGGCGATCGAGAAGCGCAAGCAGGAGGAGGCCGCGCGCAAGGCCGCCGAGCTGGCGCGGCAGCAGCAGGCGGAGCAGCAGGCGGAGCAGCAGCGCCGGGACGAGGCCGCCGCCCAGCAGGACGAGCAGTCGTCCGACTCCTCCGGGACCGGCGCCTCCGACGCGTCCGGTACGTCCGGGGGTACGTCGGCCACGGACTCCTCGTACTCCACCAAGGCCGACAAGGCGCTCGCGTTCGCCCGCTCGCAGATCGGCAAGCCGTACGTCTGGGGCGCCACCGGCCCCGACTCGTACGACTGCTCCGGCCTCACCCAGGCCGCGTGGAAGGCCGCCGGTGTCGACCTGCCGCGCACCACGTACGACCAGGTGAACGCCGGCACGACCGTCCCGCTGTCGCAGGCGCGCCCCGGCGACCTGGTCTTCTTCTACGACGATGTCACGCACGTCGGCCTGTACATCGGCAACGGCATGATGATCCACGCGCCGAAACCGGGCGCCTATGTGCGCGAGGAGTCGATCTACTACGACGGCGAGGGCTCGATCCACAGCGTGGTACGGCCTGCCTGACGCGGACTCCGCCGCCGGCGGAGGGGCCGGGCGGCGGGGCGGGGCAGACCCCGGGAGGCCCGCCGTCGGTCCAGATCACACGGCCGGTCCCGCCCGCCGGACCTGCGGCGGGCCTTCCGGCTGCTTTCGCGGGCTTTTCCCGCCCACGCGCGCGTGCCCCGCGCCGAGCCGGCCCTGTCGCTCCCTAGCATCGGCCCATGCCCGGCTCCTCCCCCTTGCCCCTGCGCGCCTGGTGGGCGCGGCGTCCGTCGGCGGCCGGTGCCGCCGTCATGGCGACCGGCATCGTCTCCGTCGGCCTGCACCTGACCGGGTACGAGACCCTGTCCCGCGTCTTCCTCGCCCTGGCCGCCGTGGCCTGGGTGGGGCTCGCCGCGGACTTCGCCGTACGGCTGCTGTGGGACCGTACGCACTGGGCGGCGGAGGCCGCGACACCCGCCGCGCTGACCGCGCCCGCGGCGACCGCCGTGCTGGGCACGCGGGTGTCCGCGCTCGGCTGGTCCGGCCTCGCGGCGGCGCTGCTGGCGCTGGCCACGGTGGCGTGGGCGGTGCTGCTGGTCCGTGTCGTGCCGCGCTGGCGGAGGGGCATGCCGGGGTCGGTGTTCCTGGGGTGCGTGGCGACGGAGGGCCTGGCGGTGCTCGGCGCCACGCTGGCCGCGCAGGAGACGACGGCCTGGTTGGCACGGGCCGCGATGGTGCTGTTCTGGGTCGGGCTGGTGCTGTACGCCGCCGCCCTCATGCGGTTCGATCCGCGGCAGGTCCTGGAGGGGGCCGGGGACCATTGGGTGGCGGGCGGTGCGCTGGCGATCTCCGCGCTCGCCGGGTCGAAGCTGCTCGCCGCGAACGGGCCGCGCCTGTATCTGTGGAACGACGACGACCGCGGTGTGCTGCGCACGGTGACCGTCGCGCTGCTCGTGCTCGACCTGTGCTGGTACGTCGTGCTGGTCGTCGCCGAGGCGGTCCGCCCCCGGACGCGTTACGACGTGCGCCGCTGGGCGACGGTGTTCCCGATGGGCATGACGGCGGCGGGGACCCTGTCCGTCGCCGCCGCGGTCGGGGTGTCGTGGCCGGACGTGCCGGGTGAGGTGCTGCTGTGGGTGGCGGTGACCGCGTGGCTCGCGGTCACCGTGGGGGCCGTGCGGTCGGCCGGGCGGGAGATCAGGTCCACAGCACCGCGATGAAGATGTTCGCGACGGTCAGCAGGCCCACCAGGCCGAAGAGGCGCTTGTCCACCGTCTCGTCGTCCCGCTTCACATAGACGAGGCCGAGGATCACGATCAGCAGGGCCAGCTTCACACCGATCTTGATGTTGTTGACGGTGTGGCCCTCCGCCTGGTGCAGGCCGACCAGGGCGACACCGGTGACCAGCATGGTCAGCGCGCCGTGCAGCATGGCGGGCACGAAACGGGCAGTGCCCTGGCCCATCGCCTTCATCTGGGTGAGGAAACCGCCCAGGAGCGACGCGATACCGATGATGTGCAGGGCGACGAGGATGTGGATGAGTACGTCCATGGCCCGGAGCCTAGTTCCACCGCTTCTCCCGCATATATGCACCCCAAAGCGCACGCACATGATCAGGTGCGGTCGCATGCCGATTCCCGGCCGCCACTTCCGCACATCCCGTTACCGGGTCGATATCGACGGGCCTAGCGTCCTCCTCCAGGCGAACAGCCCCGACGAAAGGACGTGCAGTCCCCGTGGCAGCACATCGAAAACCCCGGCCACGCTCGGTCAGCGGCAACACGGCCCGTACGGCCGTCGGTCTCGCCCTCGCGGGCGCGGCCACCGCGACGGTCTTCGAGGGCACCGGCCACGCCGAGCCGAACCTGACACCGGCCCAGGTCAAGGCCAAGGTGGACCGACTGTACCGGGAGGCCGAGGCGACCACCGAGAAGTACAACGGCGCCAAGGAGGAGGCCCGCAAGGCGGAACGCCGGCTGAACACGCTGCGCGACGAGGCCGCCCGCAAGCAGGAGGCGCTCAACGAGGCGCGTGACGCGCTCGGTTCCGTCGCCGCCGCGCAGTACCGCAGGGGCGGCTTCGACCCGGCCTACCAGCTGATGCTGTCCTCCGACCCCGACCGGTACCTCGACGGCGCCGCCTTCGCCGAACGCGCCGGCGACCGGCAGGCGTCCGCCGTCACCCGCGTCCGCAACCAGCTCCGGGAGATCGAGCAGCTGCGCGGGGCAGCCCGCGTCCAGATCACGTCGCTGCGCGCCCGGCAGGCCGAACTCGCCCGGTACAAGAAGACCATCGACGGCAAACTCGACGCCGCCCGACGGCTCCTGGACAGCCTCGCCCCCGCGGAACGCGCCCGCTTCGGAGCCGGCCCCGCCTCCGCCGACCGCGCCTCACGCGCCGCCGACGACGGCCGGGACGGCCTGACGGCCCCCGACAGCGGCGCCACCAACTCCCGCGCCGCCGCCGCGATCGCCTACGCCTACAGCAAGCTCGGCAGCCCGTATGTGTGGGGCGCGACCGGCCCCGACGCCTTCGACTGCTCGGGCCTGGTGCAGGCCGCCTACCGCTCCGCCGGAGTCTCACTGCCCCGCACGACGTACGCGCAGATCGACGCCGGCCGCCGCGTCTCGCGCTCCGAACTCCGCCCCGGCGACCTGGTGTTCTTCTACTCGGGCATCAGCCATGTCGGCCTGTACATCGGCAACGGCCGCATGATCCACGCCCCCAATCCCTCCGCCCCGGTCCGCATCGCCCCCATCGACGAGATGCCTCTGTCGGGAGCGACCCGGGTGGTCTGACCCGCCCCCGGCCGATGCCGCCCCGCTCGGGCGCGGGCGGCGGGCCCGCCCCGGCTCAGACGAGGCGTCGGGCCGTCGCCCAGCGGGTCAGCTCGTGCCGGTTGGACAGCTGCAATTTCCGCAGGACCGCCGAGACATGGGACTCGACCGTCTTCACGGAGATGAACAGCTGCTTGGCGATCTCCTTGTACGCGTAGCCACGCGCGATCAGCCGCAGCACCTCACGCTCACGCTGGGTGAGACGGTCCAGGTCCTCGTCGACCGGCGGGGCGTCCGTGGACGCGAACGCGTCGAGGACGAACCCGGCCAGGCGGGGCGAGAACACCGCGTCGCCCTCCTGGACGCGGAAGATCGAGTCGACGAGATCCGCACCCGTGATCGTCTTCGTGACGTAGCCGCGCGCACCGCCGCGGATCACCCCGATGACGTCCTCCGCCGCGTCCGACACCGACAGCGCGAGGAAACGCACCGGCTGCTCGGTGTCGGCGGTCAGCGCGGCGCACCGGCGCAGCACCTCGACACCGCCGCCGCCCGGCAGATGCACATCGAGGAGCACCACCTCGGGCCGGGTCGCGGTGATCACGGTGACCGCCTGGTCCACGTCGGCGGCCTCCCCGACGACCTCCACACCGGTCTCCTCGGTCCGGCCGATCTCGGCCTGCACCCCCGTACGGAACATACGGTGGTCGTCGACGAGGACGACACGCACATGCCGCTTGCCCGCGCTGTCGCCGCCGGTCTCCGTGTTCGCCTCGGTCGGGTCGCTCATGACGTCTTCTCCGCCCTCTCCATCTCCAGCTCGACCTCCGTGCCGCCGTCCGGCACCGCGCGCAGCCGCGCCGTACCGCCGTTGCGCTCCATACGGCCGATGATCGATTCTCTGACGCCCATCCGGTCGGCGGGTATCGAATCGAGGTCGAAGCCGGGACCGCGGTCCCGGACCGACACGAAGACAGTCCTCCCCTCGACCTCCGCGAACACCTGCACGGCGCCGCCCTCGCCACCGTACTTGGCGGCGTTCACCATCGCTTCGCGCGCGGCCTGCATCTGCGCGCCGATCCGTTCGTCGAGCGGGCAGTCGCCGACGACGACCACCTCGATGGGGACGCCGTGCTTGTCCTCCACCTCGGCCGCGTTGCGCCGCACCGCCTCCGCGAGGGTGGCGGGCTCGTCGTCCTCGTCCTTGCCGCTGCCCTCCGGCTTGTACAGCCAGGTCCGCAGGTCGCGCTCCTGGGCGCGGGCGAGGCGGCGCACCTCCGCGGCGTTGTCGGCGTTGCGCTGGATCAGGGTCAGGGTGTGCAGCACCGAGTCGTGGACGTGGGCGGCGACCTCCGCGCGTTCCTGCGCGCGGATACGCATCAGGCGTTCCTCGGACAGGTCCTGTGTCATACGGACGAGATACGGGCCGGCGAGCAGCGTGATCCCGACGAGGACCGCGAGGGCGGCCTGAAGGACGGAGCCGAGATGGGCGGCGGAGCCTTGCAGGACGAAGATGCCGGAGACGCCCGCGGTGACCAGCAGGACGCCCGCGACCGCCCGCAGCAGCGTGAGCGTACGGCGTCGGCGGCCGACCTCGACCCAGCGGGCCCGGCGGGCGTTGTCCGCCTGCCGCCACACCAGGGCGACGCCCGCCGCGACGAGGACGGCGGGCAGGAGGTAGGCCTTGGTGCCGCGGCCCAGGTCCACACTGCCCACGAAGATCATCGCGACGGCGACCATGAGCAGCAGGGCGAGGATCTGCCCCTTGTCCGGTCTGCGGGCCACGATGCGGCGCCGGCCGTCGGGCGACGTCTCCGTCGCGACCAGCGGCGTCTTCTGCGTCTCGACGCCGCCCACGCCGAGCGGCACGAAGAACCAGAACGCGGCATACAGCAGCGCGCCGAGTCCGTCGGCCATGAACAGGCCGATGAAGACCAGGCGGACCCAGATCACGGGCAGCCCGAGATGCCCGGCGAGCCCTCGCGCCACGCCACCGAGCCAGCGTCCGTCGCTGCTGCGGTAGAGCTTGCGCGGGGGCCGCGGTTCGACGAGGGGCGCTGCGGCTTCCGGCATGCCATCGATGGTCACACGACGGCCTGCGCCGGGCATCAGGGTCCGGCCCCGAGACACCCCTGATCTTCGGCCGGGCCCGTCCGGCCGGCCGCCGCCCGCCGCCCCGGCCCGGCTCAGGGCCGATATCAGGGTCGGGCCAGGGTCATCCCGACTGCCGCGGCGGCGGCTCGGCCGTCACCATGGACTCATGAGCGATCACCAGCACGCCGCGGACGGGGAGCCCGGCCGGGGCGGGATGCCCGGCTCGGGCGCCCGGCCGTCCTCTTCAGAGGATCCGCGCGCGCACACGGGAGCAGAAGGGGCGACCGGGCCGGCCGACGCGGCCACAGGACCGCTCCCGTTCCGCCGGGACCGGCGGCACAAGATGCTGTCCGGTGTGTGCGCGGGCCTGGGCCGCTCCTGCGACATGGACCCGGTGATCTTCCGTATCACGCTGGCGGTGCTGGCCGCGGCCGGCGGGATCGGCCTCATCTTCTACGGCTTCGCGTGGCTGTTCGTGCCCGCGGACGACGAGGAGGAGAACGAGGTCCGCAAGCTGCTCACCGGCCGCGTGGACGGGCAGGCCCTGACGGCGGTGCTGTTCGCGCTGGTGGGCTGCGGGGTCTTCCTGACCTTGCTGAACAACGGCAGTGTGCTGACGTTCGCGCTCGTGCTGTCCCTCCTGCTCGCGGGCGCGGGCTACTGGTCGCAGCGGCGCGGCGCCCCCGCCGCCGATCCGATAGCGGCGCAGGCCGCCGCCGACGCCCCGCCGGAGGCGCAGGCGCCGCCGGTGCCCACGGCCTGGTCCTGGTGGCGTGACCCGATCGTCAAGGACGGCACCCACGAGGGCGGCACGGGCTATCTGTGGGGCCCGCGGGACGCCCGCGAGCCCGACATCACCTCGATCGTCGACGTCGATCTGATCGGGCACCGCGGCGCCCACGACGCCGTGCGCCCGCCGCGGGCCGCCCCGCCCGAGCCGCGCGGGCCACGGCCGATCGGCGGCCGGGTGTTCCTGCTCGCACTGCTCGCGGGCGGTCTGGGGACGGGGCTGACCTGGGACAGCGAGCCGCTCGGGACCAGCCTGCAGATGGGGCTGGCCTGCGCGCTCGCCGTGTTCGGCCTGGGTGTCGCGCTCAGCTCGTTCCTCGGCCGGACAGGCGCCGGGACCGTGTTCCTCGCGGTCGTCACGGCGGCCCTGCTGGCCTGTGCGACGGTCCTGCCGAAGGACATCGACACCCACTGGATCCACACCACGTGGCGGCCCGCGACGGTCGCGGACGTGCAGCCGGTGTACGACCTGGGGACGGGTGTGGGCACGCTGGATCTGACCCGGCTGAGACCGGCGGCGGAGCAGACGGTGTCCACCAGGGTGGAGGTCGGCCTGGGCAAGGTGCGGGTGATCGTGCCGCCGGGGCTGACCGTCCGGGCCGACATCGAGGTGGGCGTGGGCGACATCCGGT
Source organism: Streptomyces sp. XM83C (assembly GCF_023072675.1). Taxonomy (GTDB): domain Bacteria; phylum Actinomycetota; class Actinomycetes; order Streptomycetales; family Streptomycetaceae; genus Streptomyces; species Streptomyces thermocoprophilus. The sequence goes on along the minus strand of NZ_JALLGL010000017.1, from coordinate 17,057 downwards.
TGCCCGGGGAGGACAGCAGGGACGTGGATGTGCAGCCGGACAGGACCGAGCAGGTCACGCTCGCCCCGGCCAAGGGCGAGGAACGCACCGGCACGCTCGACCTGGACGTGGAGGTCGGTCTCGGCCAGGTGGAGGTGAGCCGTGCTGCGTCATGAGTTCCGGCCGGGCCGTCTGGTCGCCGGCCTCTCCCTCACCGCGGCGGGCGTGGCGTACGCCGGTGACGCGGGCGGGCTGTGGGACATGCCCTGGTTCGCGCTGATACCGATGGTCGTCGGGGGCCTGTGCCTGGCCGCCGCGGTGGGAATGATCGGGCACGGCGCCCACAGCTGCCGGTCGGGGCACGGTACGGACCGCGGGAGCGGCACGGAAGCCGACCCCGCCGGGCCGGCGTAGGCCGGACGACGGAGGCGCGCCGGGCCGGCGCAGGCCGGTCGGCAAGGGCCCCCCGGCCCGGCGCAGGCCGGACGACGGCCGCACGCCGGGCCGGCGCAGGCCGGTCGGCAAGGGCCCCCCGGCCCGGCGCAGGCGGGACGACGGCCGCACGCCGGGCCACCGTGGGCCGGTCGACGGGGCGCGCCCAGGCGGCCCCGGGGGCTGCCGTCCAAAGCCGCCTGTCCGGCGGGGCCCGAACCGCGCGGGCCCGTGGGCCTCAGCTGTAGCTGTTCGCCGCCCGGCGCCTCGCCCGTAGGGCGGCGTCCAGGGAGAACACGGAGGCCCCGGCGAGGATCAGCGGCAGCCAGGCCATCAGGTAGATGAGGTCGTTGCCGTAGTAGTACGGCTCGGTGGCCCAGCTCACCGTCAGCCACAGGCTGAGGGAGATCAGCGCGCCGCCGAGCGCGGCGAGCCGGGTCAGCAGGCCGAACAGCGCGCCGAGGCCGACGGCCAGCTCACCGAAGGCGATGGCGTAGCCGAAGCCGGTCGGGCTCTTCAGGGCCAGGTCGACCAGCGCGGGGACGGCCGCGGAGTCCCGCACGGCGCGCATCGTCTCCCCGATGGACCCGGCGCCGTCGGCCTTCATGAAGGCGCTGTCGGTCAGCTTGTCCAGCCCGGCGTAGATGAAGGTGACGCCGAGGAAGACGCGCAGCGGGAGGAGTGCGTAGCGGGTGGCCGTGTCGCGCCAGTCGCGCCGGCCGCCGACATCAGGGGTGCGTGTGTCCGTGCGCATGCCATGGGTCATTTGCTCCCAGCCGCCTCTCGCCCCGCCGTGCCGTAACCCTTACCAGACCATACGTACGAAAAACGGGGAGTGCTCAATGGACGGAAGGACATTCGGCAGGAACGCCAGGACGAACCGGCGCAGGCCGGGCGGATCGTCACTCGGTCACGTCGATGGTGTACCGGTCGGTCTCCACACCGGCCGCGGTGACCACCTGTACCTCCACGCGGCCCGGCTCCACGTCGGCGGGCACCGGCACGGTCAGCACGGTGTCGGTGGGGTTGCTGAAGCCGCCGGTGACGGGGACGAGGGGGACGTGCACATGGACGGTGCCGATGCGGACCGCCATCCGGGACAGCCGGTCGGCGCTGCCCGCGCCGGGCGGGACGAAGCCCGCGCCGCGGATCTCGATGTCGTCGCCGGTGCGAATGGGCGCGTCCAAATCACCGGCCTCGCGGGCCCGGACGACGGAGAGGATGACGGGCCTGCCGCCCTCCGCGTACTTCCCGGCGAGGTAGGTCGCCGCGGAGATCAGCACCACCACGGCCAGCCCCCAGGGCAGGTCGGGCAGCTGGTCGGGGCGGCGGGCGAGGCGTACGGCGGCGAAGGCCAGGGCGACCGCGCTGATCACGACGTACTGCAGGTCGGCGAAGGTGCCCCGCCCGGCGTCGTCGGTCAGCAGGTCGGCGGCGCGGGGCCGGTCGGCGGGCACCTTCTGGAGCTGCTGCGCCAGCACCCGCCGGCCGACCACCCGCCGGACCAGCACGGCGATCCCGCACACCACGGCAAGCACGGTCACCACACCGGCGCCGCGGGCGAGTTCCAGCCCGGAGATCAGCGCGTCCCGCTCGCCGGGAGCGGAGGCGGCGGCGACCCGGCCGGCCAGCACGAGCACGGCGTAGGCGAGGAACAGCACCCAGGCGGCGGCCACCGTGCGGGAGGTGGACAGCCGGTTGTCCTCCCCGATGACGGGCGCGAGGGCGCCGCCGCGGGCCCGGTGGAACCAGGACGCCGCGGTCAGGGCGACGGCCACCACGAGCGCGGCGAGCAGCCCGGCGGTGCGGGCCGCGGTCCAGCCGGCGCCGACCGCGGTCAGCGCCTGCACCAGCAGCAGGGCGACGACGGCCGCCCACACCGCGAAGGCGGTTCGCCGCCACAGCCGGGCCAGCCACGCCTCTCCCTCGGCGCGGCTGCGTTCGGCGACCTGTTCCGCCACCTGGGTCAGCTCCTCCGACACCCACTGGCGGGACGCGGACGCCGAGTGTGCGACGGCCGCGGGCAGCCCCTTCCCGGCGGCGAACTCGTCCCGTTTCAGCAGGAATTCGGCGACCGCCCGCCGATGCCCCTCCCGCGCCCCGTGCGGGCAGTCCCCGCAGGTGCAGCCACCCGCGTGCACGCCGGCCGCCACGGCCTGCCCTCTCGCCTCCTGCACCGCCACGCCGATGCCTGCCTTCCCCGCGTCCCGCCCGGCCCTCAGGACCGGCAACTCCCCTGCGACGAGGACGAATTGTGCCCTACGCGCGGACGTGCGGGGCCGTCAGGTCTGGTCAGCGAGGGTGAAGGGCGCGTCGCCGTGTTGACGCGCCGTCCGCGCGGCGGCGGTCCGCCCGGGTCAGCTCAGCAGGTCGGGCTCGGTGCGGGTGATGTCCTGCCACAGCGGCTGGCAGTTGATCCACGCGACGAGGTCGCCGCCGAGCCGCTCGCGGGTGGCGGTCGCCGGCCGGTGGTCGATGAGGACGGGCCGGCCCGCGGCCTTCGCGGTGAGCTGCACCTGCGCGGCACGCCCCATCGACAGGGACCACCACGCGGCGGCGTCCACGGAGTCGCCGACGGTCAGCAGCCCGCGGTTGCGCGGCACGAGCGCCTTGCGGGTGCCGAGCACCCCGGCGATGCGTTTGCCCTCCTCCGGGTCGACGGCGACCCCCGGAGCAGTCGTCGTACAGGGCCACGTCCTCGTAGAAGGCGCAGCTCTCCCGGGTGATCGGCTCGATGACCTCGCCGAGCGCGGCCGGCGCGCGGCCGTGCACAGTGTGGCAGTGGGCGACGACGTCGGGGCGGGCGGCGTGCAGCGCAGGGGCGGGAAGGTACCGCCGGTCGGCGGAAGAGAACAGACCCCGCCGAAAGACGACAGGAGATGTCGCCTTTGGCCGTCACACTCGCCGTATGGCAGCGAACTGGGACACCTTCGCCACCGCCGAGCCCGACCTCGCGAGGACCGTCGAGGACCGCTTCCGGGCGTTCACGCATCATGTGCTCGCCACACTCCGCAAGGACGGCAGCCCGCGCACCTCCGGTATCGAGGCGGACTTCCGCGACGGCGAGCTGTGGCTGGGGATGATGTGGGACTCGCTGAAGGCGCGCGATCTGCGGCGCGACCCGAGGTTCGCGTTGCAGGCGAACCCCGGTGAGGGCACCTCGATGGGCGGCGGTGACGTGCGGATCGCGGGGCGGGCGGTGGAGGTGTCCGACCCGGCGGTGAAGGGGGCGTATGTGAAAGAGGTGGAACCGCCGGAGCCGCTCCACCTCTTCCGCACCGAGCTGACGGAGGTCGTACGGACCTACGTCGTGGACGAGCGGTATCTGGTCGTCCAGGTCTGGCGGCCCGGAGCGCCGGTGCGCACGCTCAAACGGACCTGACGGGGGCCGGTGGGGGCTGCCGCCCCGCCCGGCCTACTCCCACTCGATGGTCCCCGGCGGCTTGCTGGTGACGTCGAGGACGACGCGGTTGACGTCCCGCACCTCGTTGGTGATGCGGGTGGAGATCCGCGCGAGGACGTCGTACGGCAGCCGCGACCAGTCGGCGGTCATGGCGTCCTCGGAGGAGACGGGCCGCAGCACGATCGGGTGGCCGTAGGTGCGGCCGTCGCCCTGGACGCCGACGCTGCGGACGTCGGCGAGCAGCACGACGGGGCACTGCCAGATGTCCCGGTCGAGGCCGGCTGCGGTCAGCTCCTCGCGGGCGATGGCGTCGGCCTCGCGCAGCAGGTCGAGGCGCTCCTTGGTGACCTCGCCGACGATGCGGATGCCGAGACCGGGGCCGGGGAAGGGCTGGCGCTGGACGATCTCCTCGGGCAGGCCGAGTTCCTGGCCGACCATGCGGACCTCGTCCTTGAACAGCTTCCGCAGCGGCTCGATCAGCTTGAACTCGAGGTCCTCGGGGAGGCCGCCGACGTTGTGGTGCGACTTGATGTTGGCGGTGCCGGTGCCGCCGCCGGACTCCACGACGTCCGGGTAGAGCGTGCCCTGCACGAGGAACTCCACGGCCGGGCCCTCGTCGGCGATGATCTCGGCCTGCGCCTGCTCGAAGACGCGGATGAACTCCCGGCCGATGATCTTGCGCTTCTGCTCGGGGTCGGTGACGCCCTTCAGCGCGTCGAGGAAGCGCGCCTCGGCGTCGACGACCTTCAGCTGGACGCCGGTCGCGGCGACGAAGTCCTTCTCGACCTGCTCGGTCTCGCCCTTGCGCATCAGGCCGTGGTCGACGTAGACGCAGGTCAGCTGGGAGCCGATGGCCTTCTGCACGAGGGCGGCGGCCACGGCGGAGTCGACGCCGCCGGACAGGCCGCAGATCGCGCGCTTGTCGCCGACCAGTTCGCGGATGGCCTCGACCTGCTCCTCGATGACGTTGCCGGTGGTCCAGGTCGGCTTCAGCCCGGCGCCGCGGTACAGGAAGTGCTCCAGCACCTGCTGGCCGTGCGTGGAGTGCATGACCTCGGGGTGGTACTGGACGCCGTAGAGCTTCTTCTCGTCGTTCTCGAAGGCGGCGACCGGGACGACGTCGGTGGACGCGGTGACGGTGAAGCCCTCGGGGGCGGCGGAGCAGGCGTCGCCGTGCGACATCCACACGTGCTGCTCGGCCGGGGTGCCCTCGAAGAGGGTGGAGGACGGCTTGGAGACGTGCAGGTCGGTGCGGCCGTACTCGCGGGCGCCGGTGTTGTCGACGGTGCCGCCGAGGGCCTGCGCCATCAGCTGGAAGCCGTAGCACATGCCGAAGACGGGGACGCCGGCCTCGAAGATCTGGCGGTCGAGGCTGGGGGCGCCGTCCTCGTACACGGACGACGGGCCGCCGGAGAGGATGATCGCCGCGGGCTTCTTGGCGAGCATCTCCTCGACCGGCATGGTGCTGGGGACGATCTCGCTGTAGACCCGGGCCTCACGGACGCGACGGGCGATGAGCTGGGCATACTGCGCGCCGAAGTCGACGACCAGGACGGTGTCGGGGGCGGCGGCAGCGGAGGGCGCTGATGACACGGGAGCCTTCCGGCGGTGGGGCGGGGTCCTTGTGCTGGCCAATTCTACCGAGGCGGCCGGACGGCCTCGTCCGATCCGCCAGGGGTACGGCCCGACAGTCGCGCATCTCACGATGCGAACCGGCTTGGACGGCCGGGGCGGGCGCGGCATACTGGCCGCATGCTCTCGCAGACCACGTACTTCTTTACCTATGGCACCCGGCCCGCCGGCTGCCATGGTCGTGCTGCTTGAGCAACTGATCGAGCGACTTCCCAGGCGCCCCGGGCCGAAAAGGTCCGGGGCGCTCTGCGTGGATCACGGACCTTGCCGATCCGGGGCACCGCATCCATCCGACGAGGAGCCCCAGAGATGACCGCGACCACCACCGAGTCCACGGAGAAGACGGGCGCGCACACGGCCGAGGCCGCCGAAGTGATCACCGGCGCGCGGGAGCGTATCGACGCGCTCGACGACCGGATCATCGGCCTGATCCAGGAGCGGATGGCCGTCTCCGCCGTCATCCAGGAGGCGCGGATCGCCTCCGGCGGCCGGCGCGTGAACCTCTCCCGCGAGATGGAGGTGCTCGGCCACTACAGGGAGGCGCTGGGCAAGCCGGGTACGGCGCTGGCGATGACGCTGCTGGAGCTGTGCCGGGGCCGCATCTGAGGCGGGGGCGCGGCGGCCTCGCACTTGAGTTCACGGCCGCCTCTCACCCGTACGGCGCGTGACCGGCCCTGGGCGGCTTCGTTGGTACCGGTGTCCGTGCCAGCCAGGGGCGGGCCCGATAGAACCACGCGTGGCTCACTGGAGCGATGAGACGTACGGAACGTGCCGTGCGTCGTGGGACCTCGCTCCAGGGAAGTGACCGGACGGCAGGGGACAGCAGCCCGGTCACCCAAGAGAACGGCCGGCTCCGGGGACGCCCGGGGCCGGCCGGCGGGAACGGCGCATATATGCATCAAGTCTGGGTCGAAAGGTTGCGGGCACCGGGTTCGTCCAGCACGATGCATAGAAGGCCGTGAAGCCCCAAGTCCCCTTATCCACAACTGCATTGCCCGTTCCCACGGACCTCTCACGTCCCACCGTCGGAGGTCCGGACCATGCGAAGCGGGCCGGCCCACAGCCACCGCGGCGGCGTTACCCCCCGGCGCCGCCTCCCAGGCACCGGCGCTGCCCTGACGCCGGTGCTGACGAAAGGAAGGGCCCCGCGGGCGCACCCCGCGGGGCCCTTCGCATGCGCGGACGCGATCCGCTTCCGGACCGCACAAGGCCGCCCGCTACTTCGCCTTCGGCGGCACCGTCGGTATGCCCAGGAACGGGAGGCGCAGGGCGGCGAAGGCTTCCTGGGGGACCACCGGGTGCTTGGGTTCGATCGGGGTGAGGCGACGGTAGGGCTCGTGCTGGGCGGGGCGCGGGTCGTCCTCGCCCTTGTTGGGCCAGTACGACATGGCGCGTTCCGCCTGTGCCGTGATCGTCAGGGACGGGTTCACGCCCAGGTTCGCCGTGACGGCGGCGCCGTCGACGACGGAGATGCCGGGGTGGCCGTACAGGCGGTGGTACGGGTCGATGACGCCGGTCTCCCGTGAGGCGCCGATGGGGCAGCCGCCGAGGAAGTGCGCGGTGAGGGGGGTGCCCATCAGCTCGCCCACGTTGGAGCCGGCGAAGCCGTTGATCTCCGCCGCCAGCGCCGACGCGCCCTCCGACGCCGCCTTGATCTGCTTCGGGTTGGGAGCGCCGTGCCCCTGTCGTGCCGTCAGCAGACCCTTGCCGACGCCGGACGGTTTCAGGTACGTCGTCAGGGAGTTGTCCAGGGACTGCATCACCAGGCCGATGATGGTCCGCTCCGACCAGCGCCGGTTGGAGAGCGAGCGCAGGACGAGGAGGGGGTGTTTCGCCGCGTTCCTCAGCCAGGCGCCGACGCGTGAGCCGCGCTCCACGTACGGCACCTGGAGGATGGACAGGCCGCCCATCGAGTTGGAGCCCTTGCCGTAGCGGACGGGCTCGATGTGGGTGTTCTCGTCGGGGTGGATGGACGACGTGATGGCCACGCCGCGCGTGAAGTCGGCCTTGGGCGCGCCGGTCGCCTTGCGGTAGCGGCGGTCGTCGGTCTGTGCGCCGACGAGTGCCTCGGAGTTGGTGCGGGTCAGCTCGCCGAGGCGCGGCGACAGGTACGGCAGCTGGCCGGTGGCCTTCATGCGGTGCAGGAGGGTCTGGGTGCCGTAGGTGCCCGCGGCGAGGATCACCCGGCGTGCGGTGAAGGTGCGGCTGCGGCCCTTGCGGCGGTTGTCGGTGGGGAGGGTCTTGACGGCGTATCCGCCGCGCGAGTCGCCGGTGACGGCGACGACCGTGGTGAGGGGGTGGACCTTCGCGCCGGCCTTCTCCGCGAGGTAGAGGTAGTTCTCGTTGAGGGTGTTCTTCGCGCCGTGCCGGCAACCCGTCATGCACTCGCCGCACTCGGTGCAGGCCTTGCGGTCGGGGCCGACGCCGCCGAAGTACGGGTCGGGGACCTGCTGGCCGGGCTTGGCCTTCGCGGTGCCGTCCGCGTCCTCGCCGTCGCCGAAGAAGACGCCGACCGGTGCCATGTGGAAGGTGTCACCGCAGCCCATGCGCTGCGCCGCCGCCTTCAGGTGCACGTCGGACGGCGTCATGGTCGGGTTGAGGCGGACGCCGAGCATGCGGCGGGCCTGGTCGTAGTACGGCTCCAGCTCCTCCTGCCAGTCGGTGATGTCCTTCCACTGCGGGTCCTCGAAGAAGGGCTTCGGCGGTACGTAGAGGGTGTTGGCGTAGTTGAGGGAGCCGCCGCCGACCCCGGCGCCCGCGAGGACCATGACATTGCCCAGCAGATGGATGCGCTGGATGCCGTACAGGCCGAGCTTGGGGGCCCACAGGTAGTTCTTCAGGTCCCAGCTGTTCTTCGGCAGGGTCTCGCGGGTGAAGCGCCGGCCCGCCTCCAGGACACCCACCGAGTAGCCCTTCTCGGTGAGGCGCAGGGCGGAGACCGAGCCGCCGAATCCGGAGCCCACGACGATCACGTCGTAGTCGTAGCCGTCGCCGTCGTCCCGCGTCTCCTTCCGCGTCTCCTCCGGCGCGGAGTCGTGCGGGGCGGCATCCAGGGAAGCGTCCTGTGGCACGTGCCTTCTCTCCTTCGAGTGTGCTGTGCGGGCGGCCCGGCGGCCCCCCGGGCGGCTCAGCGGAAACGGAACGCCTTCATCAGGCGCAGGCTCGTGCTCATGAAGGCCGCGTACTTCTCGTCGTCCATGCCGAACGACGGCGCCATCGGCAGCAGCCGCTGATGGGCGACGGTCTGCGCCTCGGTGTACTTGAGGATGCCCTCGGAGCCGTGCCGGCGGCCGAGGCCGGAGTCCTTCATGCCGCCCATCGGGGACTGGACACTGCCGTACGCGGGCGCGTACCCCTCGTTGATGTTGACGGTGCCGGTCCGCAGCCGGGCGGCGACCTGGCGGCCACGGCGGGCGTCCTTGGTCCACACGGAGGCGTTCAGGCCGTACGGCGTGGCGTTGGCCCGCCCGATCGCCTCGTCCTCGGAGCGGAACCGGTAGACGGACACGACCGGGCCGAACGTCTCCTCCGTGCACACGGACATCGGCTCGGTGACGCCGTCGAGGACGGTCGGTTCGAAGAAGTACGGCCCCGCGTCCGGGCGTGCCACCCCGCCCGCCAGCACCTTCGCGCCCTTGGCGACGGCCTCCTCGACATGCCGGCGTACGGTCTCCAGCTGGCGTTCTCCGACCAGGGAGCCCATGTCGGCGCCGTACGCGAGAGAGGTGCCGAGGCGCATCGCCTTCGTACGGGCGACGAAGCGCTCGAGGAAGGCGTCCGCGATCGCCTCGTGGACGTACAGCCGCTCGATGGAGATGCACAGCTGGCCGGCGGAGGAGAAGCAGGCGCGGATCGCGCCGGCGGCGGCCTTCTCGATGTCGGCGTCCTCCAGCACCAGCATGGCGTTCTTGCCGCCGAGTTCGAGGGAGACGCCGACCAGGCGGGCGGCGGCGCGCTCGGCGACCTCGCGGCCGGTGCGGGTGGAACCGGTGAAGGAGACGTAGTCGGCGTGGCGTACGACCGCCGGGCCGACGACCGGGCCGTCGCCGATGACGACCTGGAAGACGCCGGAGGGCAGGCCCGCCTCGATCAGCAGGTCCCTGGCCCACAGCGCGGTCAGGCAGGTCTCGGTGTCGGGCTTCATGACGACGGCGTTGCCCGCGACGAACGCCGGCAGCGCGTCGCCGACCGACAGTTCCAGCGGGTAGTTCCACGGGGCGATCTGGCCGACGACACCGCGCGGGTGACGCAGCTCCACGACTTTCGTCAGCGCCGGCATGGCGCCCGCGTGCCGCTTCGGCTTCAGATACGCGGCGGCCCTGCGGCCGTAGTGGCGGGCCGCGATGGCGACGGCCTGCACCTCCTCGTGCGCGTGCAGCCGGGCCTTGCCGGTCTCCAGCTGGATCAGATCGAGGATCTCGGCCTGGCGTTCGAGGACGAGGTCGTGGAAGCGGAGCAGTACGGCGGCACGCTCCCGCACCGGCACCTGCGCCCACACGGCCTGTGCGGCGCGGGCCGCCTCGAAGGCGCGGGCGACGTCCTCGGGGGTGGACTCGGGCAGGTCGGCCAGCTTCTCGCCGGTGAACGGGGTGTGGTTGGCGGTCCGGCCCGAACCGACGACGTCCTTGGTGAGCCGCGCGACCAGGTCGGGGGTGACCACGTCGGCGGCGGTGCGGGCGCCCGCGGGGGCGGGGGCCAGGGGGTTGGTGGTCCGCTGCGGGCCGGTCGTGTCCGGCGTGCTCTGTTCGGGCATGGTCGTGTCCGAGGCCTGCGAGTCCGTCATGGGCCGCAGGGTATGCCCGGCCGGAGCCTTTGTGTACCCGTCGGTAATCGGGATTCACCGACTGCTCACACGGCGCCAGTGCTCACTGGCAACAAATGCGCTGATCAGGGCATTGTCGAAGCGGATCGGGCACGATTCGATCTCGGGCGGTCGGCCGGACACACCGCGCCGCCACCAAAGCGCCCCGGAGCGCCCGTGCCGTCTTCATGCGCGCGCCCTGGCAGCAGCGGCGCCCGCCCCACGGCCGTCTGCGCCGACGACGAACAGACGCGGCGCCCTCTCAGGGCTTGTCCACGTCCAGGTTGGCGATCGCCAGCCGCGCCACCTCACGTCCCCGCGCGGTGAAGTCGCCCTTGCCCGGATAGGAGACGGTCAGCTTGTACATGTCCCCGGACTGCGTCCGGTAGTAGAAGATCTGCATCTCGCGCGGGCGGGGGTGCTCCCTGTCGTCGGTCTTGAACGTGACCGTCAGCAGCGCGGCCTCCCTCCCCTGGAAGGTGCGGTTGCCGTCGACGACGGTGACCGGGTTCTCCGGCATGTCGTAGGCGTAGGAGCCGCGCTTCTTGAACTCGGCCTGGTCCTCGTACATCTCGGCCGCCGCCGACGCCGCGATCTCGCCCAGGTTGTCCTCGGACTTCCGCTCCAGGCTGAGGTCCAGCCAGATGCTGCCGCTGGGGTCCGCGTAGCCCACCCGGTGCCGCTTGTCCGTCTTGGAGTCGGGGACGGAACGCTCGTAGGCGTCGGGCGCCGCGATCGTCGCACGCAGCGTGCCCTCGTGATGGGTGTCCCAACTGTCGGGCAGCGGACCGGCGAACGGGTCGGCGAGCAGCAGGTACCCGGCGACCGCCGCCGCGACCACCGCCGCGCCGAGCCCGAACCACGTCTTGCGGCCGGGCCGGAAGCCCCGCCGGGGCGCGTCGGCGTACGTCACCACCTGGGTCGGCGTCGCGGGCACGGGCGCCGGCGGCTCGGCGGCGGCCTCCAGCAGGGCGCGTACCTGGGGTGCGGTGGGACGGTGTGCCGGATCCTTCTGCAGCAGGCCGTTGATGGCCTCGGCGAGCGGGCCCTGCGCGGAGGCGGGCGGGGCGGGCACGGCGTTCAGGACGGACTGGAGAGTGGCGGGGGTGTTGCTGCGACGGAACGGCGAGACGCCCTCCGTCGCCGCGTACAGCACCACGCCCAGCGACCACAGGTCGGAGGCGGGGCCGGGGCGCTGGCCGAGGACGCGCTCCGGCGCGATGTACTCGGGCGAGCCGACGAAGGCGCCGGTGTCGGTCAGATTGGTCTCGCCCTCGATCTGGGCGATGCCGAAGTCGGTGAGGACGACCCGGTCGTGCCGGCCGAGCAGGACGTTGTCCGGTTTCACGTCCCGGTGCAGGATGCCCGCCGCGTGCGCGGCCTCCAGCGCGCCGAGGACCTCCAGGCCGATACGGGCGGCGTCGCGCACCCCCAGGGTGCCTTCCTGGAGGACGTCGCCGAGGGAACGTCCCTGCACCAGCTCCATGACGATCCACGGCCGGCCGTCGACGACGGCCACGTCGTGCACGTTCACCACCGCGGGGTGGTCGAGCCGGGCCGCGGCACGCGCCTCGCGGCGCATCCGCTCGTAGGCGTTGGCGCGCTCCCTCTCGGGCAGGTTGTCGGGGACGCGGGGTTCCTTGACGGCGACCTCACGGTCGACGGTCTCGTCCTTGGCCCGCCACACGGTGCCCATGCCGCCGTGCCCGAGCTTGGCGAGCAGCCGGTACCGGCCCGCGATCAGCCGCCCGGCGCCGACACCCACACGTCGTACATCCGCCCGTTCTGCTCCCAGCACAGGTCGTAGGTGTGCCGGGGGCCCTCGGCCGCGCTGAAGCCGTCCCAGGTGAACTCCCAGAGCGCGGCGGGCCGCCCGCCGTGGCTCGTCGCGGTGACGCGGCCGTCGCGGTAACCGGGGTTGTTGTCGGGGCCCTTGGCGGCGGCGCGCCGCATCACCGCGAGCGGCCCGCCCGGTTCGGGGTCGGTGATCTTGATGCCGAGGCGGTAGGTCTCCCCCGGCGACAGGTAGAAGACGCGCTGCCCCTGCGGGTGCCGGGTGAAGCCGTCCGGCACGGCGAGGGTGAACCCGGCCGGGTCCTCGGCGAGCCGGTAGCCGGACGGCGCGGTGGGGCGGCCGTCGGAGGAGGCCCCGCCGACGGCCGCGGGGGTACGGGTGGCGGAGGGCGTCGGTGTCGGCGTGCCGGGGCCCGCGGTGGCCGGGGGCGTGCTGCGGCCGGGGCGGCCGTCCTCGCCGCTGTGCCGGGGTGAGCTGACCGGGGTGCCGTCGCCGGCGCCGTGGTCGTTCATCAGCAGGGCCGCCGCGGACACACCCGCGCCGGCCACGGCGGCGGCCAGCAGCGCCGACACCAGCATGCCCCGTGCCGAGTACGTCCGGCGGGCCGGGGTGACCGGGTTGTCGGGCCGGGTCGGTGTGTAGGGGACGGGCGTCGGCGCGGGCGTACGCCCCGTGTCGAGGTAGGCGCGCAGCAGGCGTTCCGCCTCGGCGGCGGGCATCCGCCGGTCCGGGTCGCGTTCCAGCAGGCCGCGTACGACCGCTTCGATCGGCGCGGCCTGCGGCGGCGTACGGATCTCGTCGAAGACGACGGCGTGCAGGACCCCGCCGAGGGAGTCGCGGCGGAACGGCGACTCGCCGCTGAGGGCCGTGCACAGCAGGGCGCCCAGGGACCACAGGTCGGACTCCGGGCCGGTACGGGCGCCGGACATCCGTTCGGGTGCCGTGTACTCGGGGGAGCCGACGAAGGAGCCCGTCTCGGTGAGGGTGGTGGCACCGGCGACCTGAGCGATGCCGAAGTCGGTGAGGACGACACGGCCGGTGCCGGACTCGACGAGGACGTTGGCGGGTTTGATGTCGCGGTGCAGCACCCCGGCCGCGTGGGCGGTGCGCAGCGCGCCGAGGAGGGCGACGCCGATCCGGGCGGCCTCGGCCGCGTCGACGGGTCCTTGCCGGGCGATCCGGTCGGCGAGGGAGCCGCCCTCGATCAGTTCCATGACGATGTACGGCCGTTCGCCGCACTCCACGATGTCGTGGACGACGATGATGTGCGGGTGGCGCAACTGTGCGACCGCGCGCGCCTCGCGCAGGGTGCGATCGTGCTGACGGCGGGCCTGGGCCGCGTCGAGCTGCTCGTCGAGGGCGATCTCCTTGACCGCGACCTCACGTCCGAGCAGTTCGTCGGTGGCACGCCAGACGACGCCCATGCCGCCGCGGCCCAGCCGGGTGTGCAGCCGGTAGCGGCCCGCGATCGTACGGACGCCGTCCCCCTCGGTCCCCATGCGCCCCATCATGCCCCACCGGACGTGCCGCCTCCGCGTGACCAATCGGCCAGAAGGGGCAAGGCACCGGCTTGAAACGGGCCGGACGGGGACGGGACGATACGGGACGAAACCCGACGCAACCCCACGAGTTGAGCGGCGGTCAGGACGAGGCGGGCTGCCAGCCGCGCAGGATCTCCTTGAACTGCTGCTGCGCGGTGGGCCAGTCGTCGACCGGGACGGACAGGTAGAGGGCGTACTCGACGCCGTCCGGCGCCACGTACGCCTGGTCGACGGCGCGGCGCGGGCCGGGGAAGGGGGAGTCCTTGGCGAGCTGCGTCCAGGTGTACTCCCAGACGGCGGACTGCCGGTCCCGGTAGAGGGTGCGCCGGATGTCGAGCCGCTTGTAGTCGACGAGCCGGTTCTCGATCTGCCCTTCCAGGTCAAGGAAGTGCTGGTGCGGGTCGTTGTAGTCGGGGTCGGTGTCGACCGACACGCGCAGGAAGTGTTTCCCGCCGTCGCCCGAGTAGTCGATCTGGGTGAGGGTGCCGTCCTCGCTGCGGCCGGCGACCTTCCGCGTCCAGCCCTCGGGCACGTTGAGCGTGAACCCCAGCGGGTCCTGGACCCGCGTCCAGCCGTCGGGGACATGGGCGGTGCCGCCGCCGGCCGCCGAGGCGGTGGGGGTGGGGGTGGTGCCGGAGCCGGACGTCGTGGCGGGGGAAGCGGACGAGGTGGTGCCGCCGGTCTTCCCGTCGCGGCCCTGGTCCCACTGCTGGATCACCACGGCGGTGCCCGCGCCGACGACCGCCGCGACGGCCACGACCAGCGCGACGAGCCGCAGTCTGCGCGGGCGGCGGCCCGGCGGCTCGGGTCCCGTGGGCCCGGCCGGCGGGTAGGGGGCCGTACCGCCCGAGGCGTACGGCGTCGTCGACCCGGCGGACGGGGTGTGGGGGCCGGCGGACGGGCCGCGGGTGCCGTACGGCGTGCCCGGGCGGCCGGTGCCGGCGCTGCCGGTGTCCACGGGGGTCGGCGGGTGTGCCTGCCCGCCGCCGTACGTCCGGCCCTGTCCGTGGTGCGGCCCGGCGTGCTCGGCGGTCGGGACGTAGGCCTGCGCGGCGCCGGGCGTGCGACCCTCGGCGGCTTCGGCGAGCATCTGCTCGGTCTCGGCGGCGTCGGGTCTGCTCGCCGGGTCCTTGCGGAGCAGCGCGGCGATGACGGGGGTGAGCGGGCCGGCGTTGGACGGGGCGTCCGCCTCCTCCTCGACGACGGCCTGCATGGTGGACAGCGGTGACGTCCGGCGGAACGGCGATCTGCCCTCGACGGCCGTGTACAGGGTCGCGCCCAGCGCCCACAGGTCGGAGGAGGGGCCCGGGTCGTGGCCGCGGACGCGTTCGGGGGCGAGGTAGTCGACGGAGCCGACGACCTCGCCGGTGCGGGTGATGGTCGTGTCACCCTCGATCTGGGCGATGCCGAAGTCGGTGAGCAGGACACGGCCGTCGTGGCCGAGCAGGACGTTCCCGGGCTTCACGTCGCGGTGCAGGACGCCCGCGGAGTGCGCGGCGCGCAGCGCGCGCAGCACCCACAGGCCGATTCGGGCGGCTTCCTCCGGTGCGACGCGGCCCTGTTCCTTCACGGCGTCGGCGAGGGAGCGGCCCTCGACCAGCTCCATCACGATCCAGGGCCGGCCGTCGTGTTCCAGTACGTCGTGCACGGTGACGACGGCGGAGTGGTTGATGCGTGCGGCGGCCCGCGCCTCGGCGCGGGTGCGGGCCAGCAGGACGGCCTGCTCGCTCTCGGAGACGTAGAGAGCTGCGGTCAGCTCCTTGATCGCCACCGCCCGGTGCAGCAGCTCGTCGTGGGCGCGCCACACACGGCCCATGCCGCCGCTGCCGATGGAATCGGCGAGCCGGTAGCGGCCCGCGAGGAGCAGGCCCTGCATCTGATTCACGTTGCCCCGCAATGCTCTTGACTGAGCCAGACTAAAGACCGGCCCGGATTCCGGGAACGTCAGGGGTGCCACGGTGACCGCACTGTGACGGTTCCCCCTGGTGCGGGGGCCGTTCGGCGGCCGGCCCGCGACCGGGGGCAGTTCGCCGGGCACTTGCGGTGCACGGCGGCGGCGCCGGGAGCGGCGCGCGGCACTCGGGGCCCACACGGGCGGTGACGGGGGTCAGCCCGCCGGCTGGTACGTGGTCGACGCCTGCTCGTACAGCCGTGTCACCTCGTCCCGTTCGGCCTCTGGTCCGCGCACCTGCACTATGTGGTAGCGGCCGTCGACCAGCACGGCGAGGTTGCGCACGTACAGCTCGCGGCCGTCGCCGCCGGACCAGGTGAACTGGCCTTCCGCCATGGTGCGCCCGCCGACCTGAATGGTCTTCAGGCCGCTCGCGGTGGCCCAGGTGGAGTCCCGGTAGGGCTGGATCTCGTGCTCCTTCTCCCGCTGGTAGACCATCGGATCGCTGCCGTAGGTCGCGGCGCTGTCACGGCCGGGTACGACGATCAGCTCGAAGTCGCCGTGGGAGTAGACGACCTGGCCGCGGCCGTTCTTCGGGGTGCGCTGCCAGCCGTTGGCGACGGCTATCCGAAAGCCCGCCGGGTCGGAGCGCAGGGTGAAGCCGTCGGCGACCTGGGTGCCGCCCCCGGACGAGGCCTCCGTGGAGGCGGCCGGGCCTTCGCTGTCGCCGCTGTCGCCGCCCGGCGTGGTCTGGTCGGGCCGGGGCGCGCTGCTCGCCTCGGGCGCCCCGGAGACGGGGGCGGCCTCACCGGTGGCGCCGGTCCGGTCGCCGACGGGGGCGCTGCCGGTGTCGCTGCCGGCCTTCGGCATGAACAGCATGGCGTACGCGACCGCTCCGGCCAGCAGCAGCAGTATGAGCAGCAGCAGCCTGCGGCCGAGGCTGCGCGGGGAGCCGGAGCGGGCGGAACGGGCGTCCTGCCGGGCCCGCTTGTGCCGGCCGTGCGGGCTGTCGGCGGGCAGTCGGGCGCGCCGCCTGCGCACCAGCTCGCCGCGGCGCCGCACGATCGGCAGCCGGCGCGGGTCGGTGGGCGGCGCGGCGATGACGTGCAGCCCGGCCTCCGGCTCGGGCGCGGAGCGCACCAACGAGCGGAGCCAGCCGCGCAGTTCCTCCACGTCGGGGCGTTCCAGGGGGTCCTGGCGCAGCAGTGACTCGACGACGGGGCGCAGCGGCCCGCACTCCTCGGCGAACGCGGGCGGCTCGGCGCACACCATCTGCACCAGCTCGGCCGTGGACTCCTCCGGGTAGGGCGCGTGTCCCTGTACGGCGCGGAAGAGCAGCGCGCCGAGGGCCCACAGGTCGGTGGCGGGGCCGATGGGTGCGGCGAGCTGCCAGTTCTCGTGGACGGGTCCGGCCTGTTCGGGTGCCCAGCGTTCGGTGACGGCGCCGACGACGGCCATACGGGCCTGCCGGGCCCGCTCGGCGGCGAGCGCGGTGGTGGGGCCGCGGTGCGCGGGGATGCCGGCCGCGGGGGCGTCCCAGCGCGCGGTCCCGGCGGGTGCGGCGGAGGCGGCGGGGCTCAGGG
>NZ_JALLGL010000179.1 GCF_023072675.1 Streptomyces sp. XM83C | reverse complement strand
GGGGCGTACGGGGGCGTGCGGGGCGGTCACTGCGCCGGTTTGAGCGGCAGCAGGGCGCTGATGCGGAATCCTCCGCCGGGGCGCGGGCCCGCGTCCAGGGTGCCGCCGACCATGCCGACCCGCTCGCGCATGCCGATCAGGCCGTGTCCCTGGCCGTCGAAGCCGCCCTCCTCGTACAGCTCGTGCGGGGCGCCCTTGCCGTCGTCCTCCACGAGCAGGCCGAGCCCGTCGTCGAAGTACACCAGGCGGACGCTGGCGCCGGCGTTGGGCCCGCCGTGCTTGCGCGTGTTGGTGAGGGCCTCCTGCACGATCCGGTACGCCGTCAGCTCCACGCCGCTGGGCAGGGGGCGCGGTGTGCCCTCGATCTTGAAGTCGACGGGCAGACCGGACCCGCGGCACTGTTCGACGAGGTCCTCGATCTGCCGGACGTCGGGCTGCGGGACGTACTCCCCGGCCTCCTGGTGTTCGCCGGTGCGCAGCACACCGAGCAGGCGGCGCATCTCGGCGAGGGCCTGACGGCCGGTGGAGGAGATCGTCTCCAGGGCCTTCTTCGCCTGGTCGGGCGCGGTGTCCAGGACATAGGCGGCGCCGTCCGCCTGGACGACCATCACGGACACGTTGTGGGCGACGACGTCGTGCAGTTCGCGGGCGATACGGGCGCGTTCGGCGGCGACCGCGACCTTCGCCTGCGCCTCGCGTTCCTTCTCCAGCCGGGTCGCGCGTTCCTCCAGCTGCGCGTAGTAGGCGCGGCGGGTGCGTATGGAGTCGCCGAGCACCCAGGCGAGCGCGAACGGCACCGTCATGAAGACGACCACCGCCACGTTGCCCATGGCGCCGGTCTCCTGGTTGGGCCAGCGCAGCTGGGCCACGGTCGCAGCGGCCAGGCCCGACGCGAGCGCCAGCCGGGACGCCCAGCGCTCACCGGTCGCGGCGGCCGTGTACACGATCACCAGCAGGGCGAAGTCCGCGATCCGTGTCTCCACGTCCAGCACGACCTGGGCGGCACCGAGGCCGAGGGCCAGCAGCAGCATCTTCTCCGGCATACGGCGGCGCAGCGCGATCATCGCGCAGAGCAGCAGCGTCACCGGGAGCACGAGCGCCGGGGCGTCGGTGCCGCGGGTCTCCTGGCCCGACACCTCCGCGATGAGCGAGAACCCGAACAGGACGACGGCCCAGAAGCCGTCGACCCACGTCGGGTGTCTGCGGAGGAAGTCATAGAGGCGCTGCACGTAACCCAGCGTAGGGACGGGAAATGCGTGCAGGGGTCAACCGGAGGGTCGATCCGGAGCGATTGTGTGTACTCCGCAAGGTGGAGGAGCCGATCTTCCGTACGCCTAGTCTGGCGGGGTGCGTGAGGAGTCGGAGACGGTGACGGGAGAGCGGCGGGGGCCGGTGGGGTGCGTGAGGTGACGGAGGAGTCGAGGGGCCGGTGGGGTGTGCGAGGTGACGGAGGAGTGGCGGCGCCGGTGGGGTGTGTGAGGTGACGGAGGAGTGGCGGGGCTGGCGGGTCGCGGCCGAGGAGGCGCTGTACGGGCCGGAGGGCTTCTACCGGCGCCCGGAGGGGCCCGCCGGGCATTTCCGTACGTCCGTGCACGCCTCGCCGCTGTTCGCGGGGGCCGTGGCACGGCTGCTGTGCCGTGTGGACGAGGCGCTGGGCCGTCCCGGCACGCTGGACTTCGTGGACATGGCGGCCGGGCGTGGCGAACTGGCCGCCGGGGTGCTCCGTGCCCTCCCGGACGAGGTGGCGGCCCGCACGCGCGCGTACGCCGTCGAGTTCGCGGACCGGCCGGAGAGTCTCGACGGGCGGATCGAGTGGCGGCCCGAGCCGCCCCGCGGGATCACGGGTCTGCTCTTCGCCAACGAATGGCTGGACAACGTACCCCTCGATGTCGTGGAGACCGACGCCGCCGGAGTGCCCCGGCTGGTGCTCGTACGCCGGGACGGGTCCGAGCGTCTCGGGGCCCCGGTGGCGGAGGTGTCGGACGCGGACGCCCGTTGGCTGGAGGAGTGGTGGCCGCTCGGCGGTGAGGAGGGGCTGCGCGCGGAGATCGGGCTGCCGCGGGACGAGGCGTGGGCGTCCGCCGTCGCGTGCGTCGAGCGGGGGCTGGCGGTGGCCGTGGACTACGGCCACATGGCCGGCACCCGCCCTCCGTTCGGCACCCTGACCGGCTTTTGCGCGGGCCGGGAGACGGCGCCCGTGCCGGACGGGACGTGCGACATCACGGCGCACGTCGCCCTGGACTCGTGCGCGGCGTACGCCGGGCGTGCACCGGCGCTCCCGGGCGCGCGCCTCCTGCGTCAGCGGGATGCCCTGCGCGCCCTCGGGGTCACCGGGGCGCGCCCCCCGCTCGCGCTCGCGTCCACGGACCCGGCGGGCTATGTGCGCGCCCTCGCGGGCGCCGGGGAGGCCGCGGAGCTCACGGCAGAGGGCGGACTGGGCGACTTCTGGTGGCTGGTGCAGCCGGTGGGTGCGGCGGACCCGATCGCCGAGGTGTGACGACGGACCGGCTTCGCCAGGGGTGCGACGGCCGGCGGACGTGTGACGGCGGACCGGCCCGTGCGGGCCGGTCGCCCTTCGGTCACTTGTCGATGTCGCCGACCACGAAGAACATCGACCCCAGGATCGCCACCATGTCCGCGACCAGCGTCCCCGGCAGCAGCTCGGTCAGCGCCTGGATGTTGTTGTACGACGCGGAGCGCAGCTTCAGCCGGTACGGCGTCTTCTCGCCCTTGCTGACCAGGTAGTAGCCGTTGATGCCGAGCGGGTTCTCGGTCCACGCGTAGGTGTGCCCCTCGGGTGCCTTCAGCACCTTCGGCAGCCGCTGGTTGATCGGGCCGGGCGGCAGCTCGGCGATGCGGTCGAGGCAGGCATCGGCGAGGTCGAGCGCGTTGTGCGTCTGCTCCAGCAGGCACTCGAAGCGGGCGAGGCAGTCGCCGTCCTCGCGTGTGACGACCTTCAGCACGTCCCGCAGCTCGCCGTAGGCGAGGTACGGCTCGTCGCGGCGCAGATCGAAGTCGACACCGGAAGCGCGCGCGATGGGCCCGCTCACGCCGTACGCGTGCACCGCCTGCGGCGTGAGGACTCCCACGCCGCGCGTGCGTCCGCGGAAGATCTCGTTGCCGAGGACCAGGTCGTCGAAGACGTCCATGCGCGACCGTACGGCGGCGACCGCCTCACGCGCGCGTGCCGTCCACCCCGCCGGCAGGTCCTCCTTCAGGCCGCCGACGCGGTTGAACATGTAGTGCATGCGCCCGCCGGAGACCTCCTCCATGACGTTCTGGAGGATCTCGCGCTCCCGGAAGGCGTAGAAGACGGGCGTGATGCCGCCCAGCTCCAGCGGGTACGAGCCGAGGAACATCAGATGGTTGAGGACCCGGTTCAGCTCCGCCAGCAGGGTCCGCGTCCACACGGCACGCTCGGGCACCTCCATGCCGAGCATCCGCTCGACGGCGAGCACGACGCCCAGCTCGTTGGAGAACGCCGACAGCCAGTCGTGGCGGTTGGCCAGCACGATGATCTGCCGGTAGTCCCGCGCCTCGAACAGCTTCTCCGCACCGCGGTGCATATAGCCGATGACCGGCTCCGCGCGCGTGATGCGCTCGCCGTCCAGGACGAGCTTCAGCCGCAGCACGCCGTGCGTGGACGGGTGCTGCGGGCCGATGTTGAGCACCATGTCCGTGCTCTCCGCGGCACCGCCGATGCCGACCATGGTCTCCGTCGTAGGAGTCATGGACACAGTCTCTCTTACGTAGGCTGGCGGTATGGAAACGGGGATCAGCCGACAGGACATGGACCAGGTCACGGAGGGAACGGCGGTGCGGAACGCGGCGGGCGAGCCGGAGTGGACAGGGCTGCCGCCGGGACTGCTGCGGATGCGCCGGATGCTGCTGGTGGTGTGGCTGGGGCTGCTGACACTGACCGTGGGGCTGCTGCCGGGGCTGCTGGCCGGTCCCGTGTGGGCGGCGTTCGCCGCGCTGCCGCTCGCGCTGATGGCGTGGGGCTGGAGGATGCTCGGCCGCAACTGGCGGTCGTGGCGGTACGCCGAGCGCGCCGACGACCTGCTGATCAGCCGGGGCGTGCTGTGGCATGAGCAGACGGTCGTGCCGTACGGGCGCATGCAGCTCGTCGAGGTCACCTCGGGCCCTGTCGAGCGGCGCTTCGGGCTGGCCAGCGTCCAGCTGCACACGGCCGCAGCCGCGACCGACGCGACGATCCCCGGCCTGGACCCGGCCGAGGCGGAGCGGCTCCGCGACCGGCTCACCGAGCTGGGCGAAGCCCGATCGGCGGGGCTGTGAGCATGCCGGGCGCGGAGAACGGCGTGCGGAGCGAGAACGCCGGGCGAAAAGCTCAGGGCGCCGTGCAGGAACCTGAGGGGGCCGGAGCGAGCGTGCGGGGCGGAGCGATCCGGGAGCAGGGCGAGGCGGTCGTGGAGCAGGATGAGGCGGTCGTGGAGCAGGATGAGGCGGTCGTCGAACGGCGGCTGCATCCCGTGACGCCGCTGCGGCGGGCGTGGGCGCCGATCGCGGTGCTCGTGGGCTGGGCGCTGCACGACCCCGACCAGACGCAGCGTCAGCTGAGCCGGATGACGACGACCACCCTGCTGATCGTGCTGGCCGTGATCGTCCCGGTCGCCGCCCTGTACGGCTTTCTGACCTGGTGGTTCACCCACTACGCGGTGACCGGCACCGAACTGCGCATCCGTACCGGCCTGTTGTTCCGCCGCACCGCCCACATCCGGCTGGAACGCATCCAGGCCGTCGACGTCAACCGGCCGCTCCTCGCGCGCGTGGCGGGAGTGGCAAAACTGCGGCTGGACGTCGTCGGCGCCGAAGAGAAGGACGAACTGGCCTTCCTCGGCGAGCGCGAGGCGCGAGCGCTGCGCGCCGAACTCCTCGCGCGCGCCGCCGGGTTCGCCCCCGAGACGGCGCACGAGGTCGGTGAGGCGCCGGCGCACGACATGCTGCGCGTGCCCCCGCGTGTGCTCGCCCTCTCCCTCGTACTCACCGGCGCCACCTGGGGCACGCTTCTCGCCGCTCTCGTCGTACCGCCCCTGCTGTGGTGGGCCACCGGCAACGTGTGGACGGTGCTCGCCACCGCGATTCCGCTGGTGGGCAGTGCGGGCGCGGCCGGCGTGGGCCGGTTCGTCGGCGAGTACGACTGGACGGTGAGCGAGTCGCCGGACGGGCTGCGCATCGACCACGGGCTCCTGGACCGCAGTCATGAGACGGTGCCGCCGGGGCGCGTGCAGACGGTGCGGATCGTCGAGCCGCTGCTGTGGCGGCGGCGCGGCTGGGTGCGGGTCGAACTGGACGTCGCCGGCTCGGAGAACTCGCTGCTGGTCCCGGTCGCCCCGCGCGAGATCGCCGAGGCGGTCGTCGCCCGCGTCCTGCCGGGCGTGACCGTCCCGCGGGGCGCGTCGCTCTCGCGGCCTCCCCGGCGTGCGGGCCGTCGGCTGCCGCTGTGGTGGCGCGGCCACGGCCTCGCCGTCACCGACGCGGTGTTCATGGCGCGGCACGGGCTGCTGCGGCGCACCCTGGCGCTCGTGCCGCACGCCAAGGTGCAGAGCGTACGGCTCACGCAGGGGCCCTGGCAGAGGCTGCTGCGGCTCGCCGACGTCCATGTGGACACCGGCGCGGACGGGACCGTGACGGCGCGTCTGCGGGACGCCGACGAGGCCGCCGCGCTGCTGCGCGCCCAGGCGGAACGTTCCCGCACCGGCCGCCGCGACGCACGGCCGGACCGGTGGATGGCCTGAGCGGCCCTGCCTTCGGCCGACCACGCGCGCGTGCGGGAGCCGAACCGTCTCGATGACGCGCCGGGGCTCGGGCAGGTCCGGCCACGCGCGCGTGCGGGAACCGAACCGCCTCGGTGACGCGCCAGGGCTCGGGCAGGTCCGGCCACGCGCGCGTGCGGGGAACGACCAGGCCGATCGAGCCGATCAGGGTGCGGACGACCGGCCACGCGCGCGTGCGGGGACCGAACCGTGGTCACCAGGGCGGGACAGGACAGCCACGGCGGCCACGCGCGCGTGCGGGGAACGAAACGCCGTGCCCGGCCGACCACGCACGCGGGTGGGGGCCGAGGCGCCGACGCGCGCGCCGGGTCCCAGGCGGCCACGCACGCGTGCGGTCGTACGCGCCCGAAGGCCGCGGGAGCGACGCCACACCCGCCCGCACACACCGAGCGGGGCGCCCCCGTAGGAGCGCCCCGCCCTGTGCTCGATGTTCGGTACGGCCGTCAGGACACCGCGCTGCGCAGCCCGTGCAGGTCGATCTGCTCGGTCTCGTCGTGCGCCGTCAGGTCGATCACCTGGCCCACGCCCTGCGCCTGCTCGGCGGCCGGCTTGAACTCGGCCTCGGTCTGCGCCTTGTGCACGGCGAGCGCCTCCTCGCCGACGACGTCGGCCAGGTCCTCGTTCTGCACGGCCTCCAGCGCGGCCCGCGTGGGGGCCTTCTTCGTGCCGAAGAAGTCGAACCCGCCGTCGGACGGCGGACGCCGCACGGGCGGTGCCGCCGGTACGACGGCCACCGCGGTCGGCGCCGCCAGGTGCCCCGCGGTGGGGTGCAGGACGGCCGGCGCGGCGGCCGTGGCCTCGGCGTCGGCCGGGGCGCCCGAGGGCTCCTCGGAGGCATCGGGCGCATGCGCGGGTGTCTCGGGGGCGGCGGCCGCACGCGCATGGGCGTCGACCGCCTCGGGCTTCCCCTGCGCGCCGTCCTCCTGCGGTTCGCCCTCCCGCGCGCCCGCGACGGCCGGGCCGCCCTCGGCGCCTTCGGAACCGGTTCCGGGCTCGGCACGGTCCGCGCCGTCCGCGTGCTCCGCGGACTCCTTGCGCTCCGCGCGCGTGTCGGCGTCGAAGCGGGCCAGCGCGGCCTGCGCCCGGAGGAACAGCTTCGAGCCCTCCGGCGAGAACACCGACACCGCCGGCGTCTCGTCGCCGCCGTTCTCGTCGGCGGCCTCCGCCGCGGCCCTGACCTCCGCGCGCTCCGCGCTCTCCACCTCCGGCGCCACACGCGCCGGCGGCAGCGCACGCGCCGAGTCGGCCGGGGCACCGGCCTCGATCTCCAGCAGCCGGCGCCCCTCCAGGGCGCTGGCCCGCTCGGTCTCGGCGGTGGCGTACCGGCGCAGCAGGGCCGCGTGCTCGTTGCGCAGCCCCGCCAGCTCGGCGCGCTTGGCGCGCAGCCGCTGCTCCAGCTTGGTGCGCAGCTCGCGCGACTCCTCCAGGTCGGTCTCCAGCTCGGCGATCCGCTCCTCGTGCCGCCACTCGTCACTCGCACGCGCGCGCGTGAGGTCGGCCACCTGCTTGCCCGCCTGCGCGTCCCACCGGCGCATGACGGCCGCGCCGACGATCGCCGTCGCCGCGGCGATCGCCGCCAGGGTGCGCAGCAGTGTGGGATCCGTGAACACCCACGGGCCGAACGCGCAGACCAGAGACACGCCTGCGATCGCCGAAGGTGGCATCAGCCTGTGCAGGGGCGGTGAATGGCGGTGACGTCCACGTGGCATGGCCAGAAACTTACCGCGCGTAGGCGGCTCGTGGAGCCCTGGCCCGCAAAAAGAAGCCAATGCGGAACGCTTCCTGACACGCCGGGGCACGCCCGAACCGCCCGGCGGCACACGGCCCCCGTCCCCGCCGGCGGCGCGCGTCGCCCTCCCCCGGCTCACGACAGATGGCCGCTCATCCACTCCAGCGCCGGCGGGATCTCCCGCCGCCAGGTGTTGAAGTTGTGCCCGCCCGATTCCAGGATGATCGACGCCACGCGCGTGTGGCCGTTCGCCTTCACCTGCTCGATGAACTTCAGCGTGTCCTTGTAGTTGGGCTCGCCCTGCTTGCTGCTCGTGACGAGCAGCGCGGTGTCCGGCGCGGGCTCGTGCTTGAGGTACCAGAACAGGTCCGCACGGTTGCGGAGCAGCTTGTCACCGTGGAACAGGTCACCGGTGGTGGGGTCGATCGGCGCCTTGTAGTACGCCGACAGGCCGACGCCCGCCGCGTACACCTTGGGGTGGTGCATGGCGATCTTCAGCGCGCAGTAGCCGCCGGTGGAGTCGCCGATGATGCCCCAGGTGCCCGGCTTGGTGCCGACCCGGTAGTGCCCGCTGATCGCCTCGGGCAGATCCTTCGCGAAGAACGACTCCGTCTGCGGCCCGCCGGGGATGTCCACGCACTCCGTGTCACGCGGCGGCGCCACCGTCGGGCGCATCATCACCAGGATCATCGGCTGCATGCGCCCGTCGCGCGCCAGTCGACGTGCCGTGCTCGGGTAGTTCAGCTTGTCCACGAGCGCCCCCGCCGTGCCCGGGTAGCCGGTGAGCGCGACCGCCGCCGGGAACGTACGGGTGCGGTACTGCTCCTGGAAGTACTCCGGCGGCAGATACACGAACGCGGGCGTGGCGATGCGCGTCGTACGGCCCACGATCTGGACCTTCTGCACCTGGCCGCCGATCTCGGGCCGTTTGCTGCCCGACGGCACCGGTCTCGTCTCGACCACCCGCAGCGGGCCGTCCTTGCCGCGGCCCTGCGTGTGCTCGACGACGACGCCCTGCCCGGTCTCCTGCCCGAACAGGTCCGCCCAGCTGGCGTAGAAGCCGAACGCCTGGTTGGCGGCGAGTCCCACGCACGAGAACAGCGCCAGTTGCGTGGCGAACAGCAGACCGACGCGCCCGCTGACGGCACGCCAGGAGCGTCGTGCGAGGCGCGGCCACAGCCACACCGTTCCGACGAACAGCACCACGGCGAAGAAGATCGCCAACCACAGCACTGTCTTGCTCATGAGACCCATGGGGTTCCTGCCTGCGCTTTCCGTCCCGAAACCGGATTGCCTCCCGCATCTCCGCGAGGGCTTGCCCCGGACTTTCCCCGGCCTTCGAACCGGCTTTGACGGGGTGAATGAACCTCTCCCCCCGAGACACCGTCCTAGAGGGCGCAATGTCGCCGGATGCCCCAAGGGCACCGGTTCCAAGGTCTCTCGCAGAACAAACGGGATGCGATGTCTGTCAGGGAAGATGGGGAAATGTCGGGCGGGGTTCCGAAGCGGTCAAGCCGCGTGCGTCACCTGCTGAAGGGACCGCGGCCGGAGTCCGTCCCCGTCCTCGTCGGCAGGGCCTGCGCACTCGTGGGCCTGCTGGACGTGGCCGCGGGCGTGTTCCCGCGCTTCCGGCACAGTCGTATGCACGCCATGGCCGAGGTACTGCCCGGCTCTTTCGGGCCGTTCGCGGCGGCACTGTCGCTCAGCGCCGGAGTGCTGCTGCTCCTGCTCGCGCACGGCCTCAAGCGCGGCAAGCGCCGCGCCTGGCGAGCCGCAGTCGCACTGCTGCCCGCCGGTGCTGTGGCCCAGTTCACGTACCGTCACTCGGTCCTCGGAGTGGTGATCTCCCTCGCGCTGCTCGCGCCCCTGATCATCCACCGCGACCAGTTCTCCGCCCTGCCCGACCCGCGCAGCAGGTGGCGCGCGCTCGCCAACTTCGTCCTGATGAGCGCCGGTTCCCTCGCCCTCGGCCTGGTCATCGTCAGCGCCCATCCCGGCCGCATGGTCGGCGACCCCAGCCTCGCCGACCGTCTCGCCCACGTGGTCTACGGCCTGTTCGGCTTCGAGGGCCCCGTCGACTACCGGGGCAACACCTCCTGGACGGTCGCCTTCTCCCTCGGCGCGCTCGGCCTGCTCACCGCGGTCACCACCATCTACCTCGCGTTCCGGCCCGAGCACCCCGCCGCCCGCCTCACCGAGGAGGACGAGCAGCGGCTGCGCGCCCTGCTCGACAAGCACGGCGGACGGGACTCCCTCGGCCACTTCGCGCTCCGCCGCGACAAGGCCGTCGTCTTCTCCCCCAGCGGCAAAGCCGCCGTCACCTACCGCGTCGTCTCCGGCGTGATGCTCGCCAGCGGCGACCCGATCGGCGACGTCGAGGCCTGGCCCGGCGCCATCGAACGCTTCATGGACGAGGCCCGCGCCCACTCCTGGACGCCCGCGGTGATGGGCTGCTCGGAGACCGGCGGCGAGGTCTGGACCCGCGAGACCGGCCTCGACGCCCTCGAACTGGGCGACGAGGCGGTGGTCGACGTCGCGGATTTCTCCCTGTCCGGCCGCGCGATGCGCAACGTCCGCCAGATGGTCAAGCGCATCGAGCGCGCCGGCTACGAGACCCGCGTACGGCGCATCCGTGACCTCGGCGAAGCCGAACTGGAGCGGATCCGCCGCGCCGCCGACGACTGGCGCGGCACCGACACCGAACGCGGCTTCTCCATGGCTCTCGGCCGCATCGGCGACCCCGCCGACGCCGACTGCCTCATCGCCACCGCCCACAAGGCCGACGAACAGCCCGGCCCGTACGGCGACCTCAAGGCGATCCTGCACTTCGTGCCGTGGGGCAAGGACGGTGCCTCCCTGGACCTGATGCGCCGCGACCGCACCGCCGACCCCGGCATGAACGAACTGCTGATCGTCGCCGCCCTTCAGGCCGCCCCCAAGTTCGGCATCACGCGCGTGTCGCTGAACTTCGCCATGTTCCGCTCGGCCCTTGCCCGCGGCGAGAAGATCGGCGCCGGGCCCGTGCTGCGCGCCTGGCGCGGACTGCTGGTGTTCCTCTCCCGCTGGTTCCAGATCGAGTCCCTGTACAAGTTCAACGCCAAGTTCCGGCCCCGCTGGGAACCCCGCTTCGTGGTCTACCGGAAATCCGCCGACCTGCCCCGCATCGGCTTCGCCGCCATGCAGGCGGAAGGGTTCGTCAACCTCGCCCTGCCCCTGCCGTCCTTCCTGCGCCGCCGCAGCCGCGCCCCCCGGCCCTGCGCCCACGCGATCGCCGAACGGGACGTACGCGCCGCCTGACCGGCGGGTGGGCGGCCCGCCCCACCACAGGCCGCCCACCCGCACGCCCGGCACGACCGCCCCGACCGGGGGCCTACGCTGAACATATGAGCAACCACAGCGGACGCGGGAGCGTCACGGGCCTTCCGGCATGGGACCGCTGCGCCGTCATGGGCGTGGTCAACGTCACCCCGGACTCCTTCTCCGACGGCGGCCGCTGGTTCGACACGACCGCCGCCGTCAAGCACGGCCTCGACCTGGTCGCCCAGGGCGCCGACCTCGTCGATGTCGGCGGCGAGTCCACCCGCCCCGGCGCCACCCGCGTCGACGAGGACGAGGAACTGCGCCGCGTCATCCCGGTCGTGCGCGGCCTCGCCTCCGAGGGCGTCGTCGTCTCCGTCGACACCATGCGCGCCTCCGTCGCCGAACGCTCCCTCGCCGCCGGCGCCGTCCTCGTCAACGACGTCAGCGGCGGCCTCGCCGACCCCCGCATGATCCCGGCCGTCGCCGACGCCGGAGCCCCCTTCGTCGTCATGCACTGGCGCGGCTTCCTCCAGGGAGGCAACGTCGAAGGTGTGTACGAAGACGTCGTCCGCGAAGTCGTCGACGAACTCCACGCGCGCGTGGACGCCGTCCTCGCCGGCGGCATCACCGCCGACCGCATCGTCGTCGACCCCGGCCTCGGATTCTCCAAGAACGCCGAACACGACCTCGCCCTCCTCGCCCACCTCGACCGCCTCCTCGCCCTCGGCCGGCCGCTGCTCGTCGCCGCGTCCCGCAAGCGCTTCCTCGGCCGTGTCCTCGCCGGCCCCGACGGCGCCCCGCCGCCCGCCCGCGAACGCGACGCGGCCACCTCCGCGGTCTCCGCGCTCGCCGCGCACGCCGGCGCCTGGGCGGTCCGCGTGCACGAGGTACGCGCCTCCGCCGACGCCGTACGCGTCGCCCACGCCGTGGAACAAGCCCGCGCCACGGGCCACGCGCTGGGCGCGCGCGGCGCCGAGGAAGCCCGGTGAGCACCCCCCACACCGATGTCGAAGAGGTCGAGGCCGCCAACACCGCCTTCTACGAGGCACTCGAACAGGGCGACTTCGAAGCGCTGTCGGCGCTCTGGCTCGACCCCGCCGACCTGGGCGTCGACGAGGAGTACCACGACCCCGCCGACACCGGCGTGATCTCCTGCGTCCACCCCGGCTGGCCCGTCCTCACCGGACGGGGCGAGGTCCTGCGGTCGTACGCCCTGATCATGGCGAACACCGACTACATCCAGTTCTTCCTCACCGACGTGCACGTCTCCGTCACCGGCGACACCGCCCTGGTCACCTGCACCGAGAACATCCTCAGCGGCGGCCCGCCCACCGACGGGGAGGAACTCGGCCCCCTCGTCGGCCAGCTCGTCGTCGCCACCAACGTGTTCCACCGCACACCCGACGGCTGGAAACTCTGGTCCCACCACGGTTCGCCCGTCCTCGCCGAGAGCGACGAGGACGACAGCGACACCTCACCCGCCTGACCGGGCACCCGGACGGCGCACACCCCCGTAGGGACTAAACGGCACCCGGACGTGGTTGGAATCACGGGACCCCGGGTATGGGCGGCTCTCGACCCATGAACAGCCGGGTCTCCCAGGGCGAACACGCGATGAACGCCCGTGGAAGCTCGCGCACCGAATCCCTGGCCCCGCCCCCGCGGGCCCCGCGATGTCGGTGCCCGCGGGTAGATTCGACCGAGGCCGGCCTGCCGCCGCACACGACAGGCACCGGCCGCCACCGACGACTGCAGGAGTGATTCGCGTGGATCGTGTCGCGCTGCGAGGCCTGAAGGCCCGCGGGCACCACGGTGTGTTCCCCAGGGAACGCGAGGAAGGCCAGACCTTCATCGTGGACCTCGTGCTGGGCCTGGACACCCGTCCCGCCGCGGCCGACGACGACCTGTCGAAGACCGTGCACTACGGCATCGTGGCCGAGGAAGTCGTGGCCGTCGTCGAGGGCGAGCCCGTCGACCTGATCGAGACCCTCGCCGAGCGCATCGCCCAGACCTGTCTGAAACACGAAGGAGTCCAGGAGGTCGAGGTGTGCGTCCACAAACCGGACGCGCCGATCACCGTCCCCTTCGACGACGTGACCGTCACCATCACCCGGAGCCGCGTATGACCGCGTTCACACAAGGTCCCGCCGACCCGACCGTCCAGCCGGTCCCCGCCTCCGTCACCGAGAGGGTCGACGCCGCCGACACCACCCTTCAGAACCCCAAGCTCGCCGTGATCGCGCTCGGCTCCAACCTGGGCAACCGCCTGGAGAACCTCCAGGGCGCCGTCGACGCGCTGGAGGACACCCCCGGCGTCCGCGTCAAAGCGGTCTCCCCCGTCTACGAGACCGAACCCTGGGGTGTCGACCCCGGCAGCCAGCCCTCCTACTTCAACGCCGTCGTCGTTCTCAAGACGACCCTGCCCCCGTCCTCCCTCCTGGAGCGGGCGCACGCCGTCGAGGAGGCCTTCCACCGCGTCCGCGACGAACGCTGGGGCCCGCGCACCCTCGACGTCGACATCGTCGCGTACGCCTCCGTCGTCTCCGACGACCCGCAGCTCACCCTCCCCCACCCCCGCG
>NZ_JALLGL010000178.1 GCF_023072675.1 Streptomyces sp. XM83C | reverse complement strand
GGGCGGGGCCGACGAGGCCGCCGGGTCGGCCGGGTCGCCCGGGTCGGCCGGGTCGATCGGGTCGTCGCCGGTGCGGGAGGACGCGACGACGGCGGCGACCGCTCTCTCCTTGCGCACCGGCCTCACCGGCCCGCCCTCCGCCGCCGCCTGAACGGGCGTCACCGCGTCGGCCGCGCCCCCGGCGAGTTCGGCGAGCAGCCTGCCGTACGCCTCCCCCCGCGCGCCGCTCGGCGCCGTACGGCCGGACTCCCACGCGCGCACCGTCTGCCGGGAGACACCCAGCCGTGCCGCGAGCTGAGCCTGCGTCAAAGAGGCGGCCTCACGCAGGCGTCGGCGCTCCTTGGGCGGAGGAAGCGGAGTGGCAGGGCGCTGCGTCACAGGGTGCCCCTTCGTACGAAAAAGTACATAAACGTATATTGAGCGACACAACGGAGCTTCGCCTGTTACGACGGGAAAGCGCGTGTCGTTGGGAGCATGACGGCGTGATGCCCTGGACCGACCGCCGCCCGCCGCTGTCACCCCTGCTCACCCGGATGCGCGACCGGTCGCCCGGCCTGGCCGCGGGCCTGATCGGCGGTGCCCTCGCCGCCGGGCTGGGGCTCGGCGCGTCCGCCGTGCTGGTGATGGTGCTGTGGATCAGCTCCCCGTACCCCGACAGCGGGCCGGGCGGTGCCCTGCACATCGCGACGGCGCTGTGGCTGCTCTCGCACGGCATGGACCTCGTCCGCACCGACACCCTGTCCGGCACGCCCGCACCTGTGGGGCTGACGCCGCTGCTGCTGCTCGCTCTGCCGGTGTGGCTGCTGCACCGGGCGGCGCGGGACGCCGTGTACGGCGGTGACGGCGAGCCCCTCCGGTCGGCCCGCACCGCATGGGCGGGCACCGTCCTCGGCTACCTCGGCGTCGGCGCGGCGGCGGCGCTGTACGCGTCCGGCGGGATGCTGCGGCCCGACTGGCACAACCCGGCGCGGGAGGTCGCGCTGCCGCTGGTGGCGCTGGTGGCGGCGGCCGGGGCGGGGGTGTGGACGGCGTACGGCCGCCCGCGCGACCCCGTCGACAGCGTGCTGGTGCTGCTGCCGGGGCCGCTGCGGCGGGCGGTGCTCGGACCCGAGGCGCGCGAACGCCTCGGGGCGGCCGGGCGGGCCGCGACCGCCGGGGCGGTCGTGCTGGTGGGCGGCGGGGCGCTGCTGGTGGCGGTGAGCCTGGTGTGGCACTGGCGGGCAGCCAGCGGGTCCTTCCTCACCCTGACGGGGGGCTGGTCCGGGCGGTTCGCGGTGCTGCTGCTGTGTCTCGCGCTGGTGCCGAACGCGGCCGTCTGGGGTGCCGCGTACGCCCTCGGGCCGGGGTTCGTGCTCGCCGCCGGGCATGTCGCCGCGCCGCTCGCCTCCGACCCGGCACCGCTGCTGCCCGCGTTCCCGCTGCTGGCGGCCGTGCCGGACGCGGGCTCGGGCACGTGGTGGAACTGGGCCTCGGCGGGGGTGCCGGTCGCGGTGGCGGTACGGGGGGTTCGATGCCGACGGCTGTACGGCGGTGCAGGGACGGGCGACGTCCCCTCGGCCCCGTCGGCCTCCCCGGTGCCGTCGGCCTCTCCGGCCCCGTCGGCCTCTCCGGCGCCGCCCGCGCAGCGGGCCTCCGCCGATCCGGCGCCGTACGACTCCGAGCCGTACGACTTCCTTCCGCTGGACCCCGATGCCCCGTGACCGGTGCGGCAGCCCTGTCCCAGGGGGCTCCGCCCCCCGGACCCCCGGGCCTTCGACCGCCCACCGCCCGACTCGGTCGGCCGAGCGGCGGGCGCCGGCCCTTCCCGGCGTCGCGGTCGTGCCGCCCAGCCGTCCGCCGAGCGGCGGATGCCGGGCCCCGGGGGCTCTCGGTCGTCAGTCCTCCGAGCCCAGCAGTCCGCGGAGTTCCTTCGGCAGGTGTTCGTTGCAGGTCTGCTTGGCCTCGCTGGTCGGGGCGTCCCTGGCGCAGGTGTAGTAGTCGCGGTAGATCAGCTGGGCGCCGAAGCTCGCGGCGACCAGGGTGAGGGCGAGGGCGCCGGTGACGAGACCGCTGACGGCGGCGGTGGTCTGGGGGCGGCCCGTGGTGCCGTTGGCGGGGCGCGGTCCGGCGCGCAGGGCGCTGATGGCCCAGTACAGGGCGAGCGCGCCCAGCAGCAGCGCCACGTACGGCCAGCTGAACAGGGCGAAGAAGAAGGCCCACATACCGCTCAGCAGTGCGTACCGGGCGCGGCGCTGGGCCGGGTCGGTCGGGTCCCAGCGCGGGCCGGGACGGTTGTCCTGGCCGCCGCCGGGGCCGTGGTCCTCGGGGCGGCTGCCGGGGCGTTCGCCGAAGCCGCCGGGCTGGCGGCCGGGCTGCCGGTCGCTCCAGCCGCGACCCCACGGATTGCCGCCGCCCTGACCGCCGGGCCCGCCACCGGGTCCACCGCCGGGTCCACCGGACCCGCCAGGCCCGCTACCGGGTCCACCGGACCCGCCGGGCCCGCCGCCCTGTCCGTCCGCGGGGTGTCGCGGCTGCCACGGGCGGTCCGGGGTGCCCTCCGGCGGCGGCGCGAACGGGTTGTCGCTCGGGCCGGCGCCGTCCTGTCCGTCCTGGCCGCCCTGTCCGGGCGCGTCAGGCGGGGACGGGGGCCGCTCCCGCAGCAGGGCGCCGCGCGTTTCTCCCCGCGCCGGGTACGAAGGGAGCGGCGGGAGAGGTCGCAGGCTGCGGTCCGGCATCAAGTGAGCGTCTTTCCCCTGGGCGATAAGGCTGTCGTACGTGATCGTGCTCGATCGTGCGGCGAGCTGTCGTCTCGTGAACGTGCCGCCCACCGGCCGCGTTCCCGAGCCCGCTCCTCACCGACACCACCGACGCTACCGTCAGGCTCTGCCCCCGTCCCACGGGGCCCGTCCGGTGTGCCGGTATCGTTGCTGACGGTCGGCCGCTTCGTAGGCTTCCCCGTATCCGGGCGCCCGAAGCATTCGTACGAACATACAAAGCGTGGGCGTGCGGGGTCGCACCGCATGACGACCGTGGTCAACACAAGCGCAAGACGCTTTCCGAGAAAGGGCTCCACCGTGGCCAAGCGCCTCGTCGTGCTGGTCTCCGGATCCGGCACCAATCTCCAGGCGCTCCTCGACGAGATCGCCTCCGTCGGAGCCGAGGCCTACGGGGCCGCGGTCGTGGCCGTCGGCGCCGACCGTGACGGCATCGAGGGGCTCGCCCGCGCCGAGCGTGCCGGGCTGCCGACCTTCGTGTGCCGGGTGAAGGACCACCCCGACCGCGAGGCGTGGGACGCGGCGCTCACCGAGGCCGTCGCCGCCCACCAGCCGGACCTCGTCGTCTCCGCCGGGTTCATGAAGATCGTCGGCAAGGCGTTCCTGGCCCGCTTCGGCGGCCGGTTCGTGAACACGCATCCGGCGCTGCTGCCCAGTTTTCCCGGCGCCCACGGCGTCCGCGACGCGCTCGCGTACGGCGCCAAGGTCACCGGATGCACCGTCCACTTCGTCGACGACGGCGTCGACACCGGACCGATCATCGCCCAGGGCGTGGTCGAGGTCCGGGACGAGGACGACGAGAGCGCTCTGCACGAGCGCATCAAGGAAGTCGAGCGAAGGCTGCTCGTCGAGGTCGTGGGGCGTCTCGCCCGTGACGGCTATCGCATTGAGGGACGAAAGGTAGTTATCCAGTGACCGACCGGACCACGGACAGCAGCCGGCGGGCGATCCGCCGCGCGCTCGTCAGCGTGTACGACAAGACGGGCCTCGAGGACCTCGCCCGCGGCCTGCACGAGGCCGGCGTGGAACTGGTGTCGACCGGGTCCACTGCCTCCCGTATCGCCGCCGCCGGTGTCCCCGTCACCAAGGTCGAGGAGCTGACCGGCTTCCCCGAGTGCCTCGACGGCCGGGTCAAGACCCTGCACCCGAAGGTGCACGCGGGCATCCTCGCCGACCTGCGCCTGGACAGCCACCGTGAGCAGCTCGCCGAGCTGGGCGTGGAGCCGTTCGACCTCGTCGTCGTCAACCTGTACCCGTTCCGCGAGACCGTCGCCTCGGGCGCCTCGCCCGACGAGTGCGTCGAGCAGATCGACATCGGCGGCCCCTCCATGGTCCGTGCCGCAGCCAAGAACCACCCCTCGGTCGCGGTCGTCACCAGCCCCGCCCGCTACGGCGACGTCCTCGCCGCGGTCAAGGCCGGCGGCTTCGACCTGGCCGCCCGCAAGCGGCTCGCCGCGGAGGCCTTCCGGCACACGGCGGAGTACGACATCGCCGTCTCCTCCTGGTTCGCCTCCTCCTACGCCCCCGCCGACGACTCCCGGTTCCCGGACTTCGTCGCCTCGTCGCTGAGCCGCGCCCACACCCTGCGCTACGGCGAGAACCCGCACCAGCCGGCCGCGCTGTACGTGTCAGGCGAGGGCGGCGGGCTCGCGGCGGCCGAGCAGCTGCACGGCAAGGAGATGTCGTACAACAACTACACGGACACGGACGCCGCCCGCCGTGCCGCGTACGACCACGCCGAGCCCTGTGTCGCGATCATCAAGCACGCCAACCCGTGCGGCATCGCGATCGGCGCGGACGTCGCGGAGGCGCACCGCAAGGCGCACGCCTGCGACCCGCTGTCCGCGTTCGGCGGTGTCATCGCGGTGAACCGGCCGGTCAGCAAGGAGATGGCCGAGCAGGTCGCGGAGATCTTCACCGAGGTCATCGTCGCCCCGGACTACGAGGAAGGGGCCCTGGAGGCCCTCACCAAGAAGAAGAACATCCGCGTGCTGCGCTGCCCCGACGGCCCCGCGCAGCCGGTGGAGCTGACGCCGATCGACGGCGGTGCCCTGCTCCAGGTCGCCGACCGTCTCCAGGCCGACGGCGACGACCCCGCCACCTGGACGCTCGCCAGCGGGGAGGCCCTGTCCGAGGAGGAGCTGCGGCAGCTCGCGTTCGCGTGGAAGGCGTGCCGCGCGGTGAAGTCCAACGCGATCCTGCTCGCCAAGGACGGAGCGTCCGTCGGCGTCGGCATGGGCCAGGTCAACCGCGTCGACTCCTGCAAGCTCGCCGTGGAGCGGGCCGGTGAGGAGCGGGCGCGTGGCTCCTACGCCGCGTCGGACGCCTTCTTCCCGTTCCCCGACGGGCCGCAGATCCTCATCGACGCCGGGGTGCGGGCCATCGTGCAGCCGGGCGGTTCGATCCGTGACGAGCAGGTCGTGGAGGCGGCGAAGAAGGCCGGCGTGACCATGTATTTCACGGGCACGCGGCACTTCTTCCACTGAGCCCGCGGGGCCGGCGGCCCTGCGTGTTCCGCTGGGCCCGCGGGGTCGGCGGCCCTGTGTGTTCCGCTGGGCCCGCGGGGTCGGCAGGCCTCATCGACGCCGGACGGCCTCCGGTCCTCTCCCGAGGGGACCGGAGGCCGTCCGCTGCGTCGTGGCCGGTCAGCAGGGGCGCAGCGACCAGATCGGGTCCCACGTGGCGGTGCCCGCGTCGTAGGCGGTCGACGTCCAGCGCACGCTGCCGTCCCTGTTGTAGAACCGGGCGACCGTGCCCGGGGTCTGGTTGTTGGTGTAGGGGCCGTCGCCGGTCCAGTTGCTCAGCGTCCAGGTCTGGCACTTGTAGAAGTCGAACTTGGTGCCCTTGACCACCATGCACAGATGGCCGTAGCCGCAGGCCAGGTCCTTCGTCGCGGCCCGGCCCTTCGGCGCGGCGGTGACGGTCAGTCCGTCGTAGCGGACCTGGTCGGCGGTCACCTTCAGCAGCTTCGGGTGCCCGGCCAGCACCTGGTCGGCGGTCTGCTGGAGCGAGGTCACCCGCGTGCCGGCCGGGTCGGCGGCGGTGGCCGCGGCCGTGGAGCCGGCGACGAGGGCGGTGGCCGCGATCAGCAGCGCGGCGGGCTTGGCGAGGTTCACGTGCGTTCCCCCTGTGAGACGTACGGTGTCGGTCCGCTCCGCCGGCGGCGGAGCGGTTCCCACCGTCGCAGCCGCCCGCTCCCAGGGGTACCTCGGACATCTCAGGGTCACTTCCGGGCCGGTGGCGTGTACTCCTTGAGCCAGTGCGCGACCTGGTCGGCGTAGGCGCGGTTCTTCGGGGGGACGCCGCCGGCCGCGTTCACCTTCCGCCACGACGTCCGGTACGCCGCGGCGAGCAGCACGCGCCGGTCGCCGCGCAGGCCGGTCGGGTTCAGCAGCGGCTCGATGTAGCAGAGGTAGCGGGCCATGGCGGGGATGGACTGTGCGGGGGAGAAGGGCGGTGACGGGGTCGCCGAGGCGGGGACGCCGTCGGGGCGGATCCACCAGCGCAGCACGCTCGGTGTCCAGCGGGCGATGCCGTACTCGCCCTCCGGGCCGGCGGACGGGTCCCACAGGTTCGGGTCGAAGCCGCTCTCCGCTTTCAGCATCGCGGCGATCAGGGCGGGGGTGACCTCCGGTCGGACGCAGTCGTGGGCCGAGTCGACGATGAGCCGCCGGTAGGCGACGGGCACGCCCTTGTCGGTACGGAGTTCGCGGGCACCGTACACGGCGGGGCGGCCGTCACCGTCGGAGGGACCGGCGCCGGAGCCGGAGGTCCAGGAGTCGATGCCGTACGCGAGCGCGGCGACGGCCGCCGTGGTGAGGACGGCCGCGGTGATCTTGGTGCGGCGGCCACGGTCCGTACGGCTGCCACGGTCCGTACGGCCTTTGCGGCGGCCGGGGCCGCGCCGCAGCGCCCGCGGCAGCCGGGGTGCCCGACCGGCGGTGCCGGTCGCGGCGCGGACCAGGGCGAGGAGTTCCTCCCCGCCGACGCGTTCGCCGTGGGTGCGGGCCAGGCAGGCCCGGACGATGTCCCGCCAGGCGTCCGGCAGTTCGGGGGAGAGGCGCAGTTCGTCGATGCCGCGGGCGTAGGCGACGGCCGCGTCCCGGCGGGCCGACGGGGTGCCGCCGGGCAGGGGGAAGGCACCGGTGAGCACCAGGTGGGCGAGGACGCCGAAGGCCCACACGTCGGCCGAGGGGCGGATCCGCCGGCCGCGTTCGCCGATCTCCGTCCACAGCAGCTCGGGCGGTGTGTAGTCGGGGGTGGAGAAGGCGGGCGTGTAGGCGTGGGTGCCTTCCAGTTCGGCGGCCATGTTGAAGTCGGCGAGCCGTACCGAACCGTCCGCCATCAGCAGCACGTTGGCCGGTTTCAGGTCGCCGTGCACCCAGCCGGCGGAGTGCAGCTGATGCAGGCCCTCGCAGGTCTGCGCGAGCAGCGCCGGCCCGCCGGGCGGGCGCGGGACGGCGGCGAGCAGCGCGGCGAGGGAGCCCTCGGCCCGCTCCAGCACCAGCACGGTGGCGCCGTCCAGCTCCGGCCGGCCGGGGTCGTCGACGGTGAGGGTGTCGTACATGCGGATCAACCGGGGCCGCTTCAGCCGTCGGTACAGCTCGACCTCGCGGTCCACCAGCTCGCGCAGGTGGGCGAGTTGGCGCGGGGTGCCGGTGCCGGTGGGCAGGAACTTCAGCGCGGCCTTCGCGGGGAGGTGGTCGGTGGTGCCGCCCGTGCGGCGGGCCGCGTAGACGCTGCCGAAGGCGCCCGTGGCGATCGGTTCGCGCACCTCCCAGCAGCCGACCCGGTAGCCGCGCGGCACCACCACCGCGTACGGCTCGGTCACCGTCGTACGGCCTTCCCCGGCAGGGCCGCCGCCGGGGCGCGCAGCACCGTCAGATCCTCCTCGCGGACCAGGTCGAAGCGGAGGGCGAGGGAGACCAGCGACTCCTTCTTGCCGTTGAGCCGGGGCCCGCTCTCCGCCGCGTCCGGGCCGGGCTTCAGCCGCAGCTTCACCGCGAGATAGTCGATGTTCCACTGCACGGCCGTGCGGGACGCGGCCGGCCACACCGGGGCCAGCCGCTCCACCACCTGGTCCACGGTCGGCAGCGGCGCGTGCGGTTCGCCCCGCAGCCGCGGCTCGCACAGCGCGGCCAGCACCGCGAAGTACCGCTTGCCGCGGTCCAGGGAGAACGCGGGCGCGGTCGTCTCGCCGTCCAGGCCCTGCCCGCCGGGAAGGTAGTCGTGCCGGGGCGCCCACACCTCCACGGCGAGCAGATCACCCGCGGCGGGCAGCACGATCCGGGAGAACTCGAACGGCACGGGCGCCTCCAGCCGGCCCGGCCCCACCTTGATGTGCTCCCCGGCGCCCTCCGGGTTCTCCACGACGTACGTCTGGTGGGCGCACAGGTTGCTGAGTATCCAGTAGGCGCCCTGGGCGCGGATCTCCCCGGCGCGGCGGGACACGCCCTCGTGCACGATGGTCACGTCGTTGCAGGCGCTGCGCCCGAAGGAGATCCCCTCGCCCGGTGCCAGGCGGATCTGAGCGGGCCGGCCGCTGCCCTCCGTGGTCGGCGGAGGTACCACGATGATGCTGTACAAGGTGCGACTCCCCGTGCCCGACAGCTCCCGCTGTCAGAGTAGGGCGACGCGACGGGGCCGTGTCCCCCTCGAAAGGGTGAGACACGGCCCCGGAGAGTGATTGGCGCGAACCGTTCGGCCCGGCCGGGTGCGTCAGTAGCGCGCCCTGCGGAACCAGTCGGCGCTCGGCCGCCGCGCGGCGAACACGATCAGCAGGATGGCGACCACCATGATGATCAGCCCGAGGCCCCAGGCGGCGATCATGACGATGCCGGTGACGATGGCGAACGAGCCGTAGACGATGGAGCACACGCGCACCGCGTTGCCGCCCTTGGCGTATTGCAGCAGCAGGATCACGCCGAGGAGCGCGAACACCGCGGCCAGGCCCAGAAGGAAGACGACGAAGCCCTTGCCGATGTCCGCGAAACGTTCCGCCTCGGCGTCTCCGCTGACGCCGGCCTCCCGCATCGTCTCGTCCCAGATCGACAGCGTGTAGACGTACAGACCGGCGATCACCGCGTGTGCGAGTGCGACGAGGCCGAGCATGATCTGCGCGGCGCGGGTGATGCCGGGCATCTGCGTGAGCACCGGCGCCATGCCGTACGGCTGCTGCACGGGCGGCGCGGCCGGGTAGCCGTAGCCGGCGGGCTGCTGGGGCTGTCCGTAGCCGGGAGCGGCCGGCTGCTGGGGCGGCTGCCCGTAGGGGTTGTTCGGGTCGCCGAAGCTCATCGAGGGGTCCTTCCTCCGTGGTGCACAGATGCGGGGACGCGCGGGATGGTCGGAGGAGGTGCTGACAGAAGCGGTTGGTCCCCCCGGTGCTGCCCGCGGCACTGTCGCCTCAATCGTTCTTTAACAGCGCATTACTTGTCCAGCAGCGATCACAGGTGTTGTGCAAGTGCAACATTTCCGATCATCGTCGGGCGCTGCGGGAGGGCGCGTGACCGAGCGGGAGGTCGCGGGCGCCGCGGCGGGGCGGCGTCACGCGGGCCCGGCCGCTCGGGACCGCCCGCGCCCACCCGGATTGGAACCCGGACCCGGTCATCCGGGAGGATGGGGTCATGACCGCCCAGATTCTCGATGGCAAGGCCACCGCAGCCGCGATCAAGTCCGATCTGACCGCCCGCGTGGCGGCGCTGAAGGAGAAGGGCGTCACGCCCGGCCTCGGCACGATCCTCGTCGGGGACGACCCCGGCAGCCAGAAGTACGTCGCCGGCAAGCACCGGGACTGCGCCCAGGTGGGCATCGCCTCCATCCAGCGCGAGCTGCCCGGCACCGCCACCCAGGAGGAGATCGAGGCGGTCGTCCGCGAACTCAACGAGGACCCCGCCTGCACCGGCTACATCGTCCAGCTGCCGCTGCCCAAGGGCATCGACGAGAACCGCATCCTGGAACTGATGGACCCGGCGAAGGACGCCGACGGCCTGCACCCGATGAACCTCGGCCGGCTCGTCCTCAACGAGCCCGCCCCGCTGCCCTGCACCCCCAACGGCATCCTCACCCTGCTGCGCCGCTACGGCGTCGAGCTGAAGGGCGCCGAGGTCGTCGTCGTCGGCCGCGGTGTCACCATCGGCCGGCCGATGCCGCTGCTGCTGACCCGGCGCAGCGAGAACGCCACCGTGACCCAGTGCCACACCGGCACCCGCGACCTGTCGGCGCACCTCAAGCGCGCCGACATCATCATCGCCGCCGCGGGCTCCGCCCACCTGGTGCGCCCCGAGGACGTCAAGCCCGGAGCGGCCGTCCTCGACGTCGGTGTCTCCCGCAACGCCGACGGCAAGATCGTCGGCGATGTGCACCCGGACGTCGCCGAGGTGGCCGGTTTCCTCTCCCCGAACCCCGGCGGGGTCGGCCCGATGACCCGCGCGCAGCTGCTCGTCAACGTGGTCGAGGCGGCGGAGCGCAGTGTCGGCTGAGCCGAAGGCCGGGGCGGGCCGCGCCCGAGGCAGGCGGTTCGGCCGGTCCGGCGGCAAGGGCGGGGGCGGGGCGTCGCGCCGCCGCCTCCCCCGGTTCACCCGTGGCACCGCGCGCCCCGAGGGCGGCGGCCGGGCCGCATCCGGTGCCGCGCCCGCGCCGGCCCGGCAGTGGCCGGTGCTCGCCGTGCTCGGCACGGTCGCGCTGGGCCTGCTGGTGACCGCGCTGGACGCGTTCCGGGTCGGCACCCTGCTGATCGGGCTGGCGCTCCTCGGTGGTGCGGTGCTGCGCTGGCTGCTGCCGAGCGTCGGCATGCTCGCGGTGCGGTCCCGGTTCACGGACATCGCCACGTACGGGGTGCTGGGCACGGTGATCGTGCTGCTGGCGCTGATGGCGCAGCCGCATCCGTGGCTGGAGATCCCGTTCCTGAAGGACACGCTGCACTTCACGCTGGAGAACTGACCCCGCGTCCGCCCTGTGCCCCGCGCGGCGGCGGAGGGAGTCGGCTCGCCCGTACGGCAGGTCCGGCGACCCGTCCCCTCCCCCGATCGGGGGCGGGCCGCCGGACACCGAACACGCTCCCGCAGCCCGAACCGCCTGTTCAACGCCTGTCAGCGCGCTGTGGCACGGAAGTGACCGTTCCGCTACGGTGTCGGGCCCCTGCCACAACGGCCGTTCACGAAACCGTTCCCTCCCGCTGCCGCGTCCCTTGAAGGGGGCCGGAAAGGCGGGAGACACCGGAGGTGGAGATGAGCGGCTGGCAGCCGCTGCCGGACGCGCTGCCGTCGGAGGTGCGGCACTTCGTCACGCGACTGCGCGACCTGAAGGACGCGACCGGCCTGAGCCTGGCGGCCCTGGGCGCGCGCACCGCCTACAGCAAGTCCTCGTGGCAGCGGTACCTCAACGCCGTACAGCCGCCGCCCCGGCACGCCGTCGCCGCACTGGCACGGGTGGCCGGGCTGGACGCGCCCGACGCCGAACGGCTCGCGGTGCGCTGGGAGGTGGCCGTCGAGGCCTGGCCGCGCCCGGACCGACAGCAGCCCGAGTCCGGGTACGCCGGGGTCGCGCCGGGCGGCCCCGCGGGCGCCGCCGCGCTGCGGGGCGCGCTCGCCCCACCGGGCGGCGGGGCGAGCGAGGCTGCGGGCGGCACCCTCGCCCCGGCGGGCGACGAGCGCGGCTACGAGGACGTCCCGACCGTGCCCTGGTGGGAGCTGCCCGAGGAGAAGCCGGACCGTGCCTCGTCCTCGCGGCTGCTGCTGTGGGCAGTGATCATGCTGCTCGCGCTGCTGCTGACCGCCGCCGTCGGCGTCCTGGCGGCGGCGTGAGCGCAAGCGTCCTCGTGGGGCGTACGGGACGGGCGGCGGCGTGAGCGCAAGCGTCCTCGTGGGGCGTACAGAACAAGCAGCGGCGTGAACACGGGCGTCCCCCCGCGACGTACGGCACGCGCGACCGCGTGAACAACGGCGCCCGGCGCGACGTACGGGACTGGCGAGGCAACGGCCGTGTGACCGATATGGTGATGTCTTGACAAGTTCGCGGATATCCGATGATCGGATATGCGCCGGGGCTAACGTGTCCGATCGGGACGCTCCGGGACGTCCCACTGGACGCGGATCAGCAGGCGTGCGACGGTGCATGCCCACAGCCCGAACGCTCCCGTGCGCCCCCACCCCGGGACCTGAGATCCTTAGTGGGCGCATCCCTGTGGGTAGCCAGACGGGGACTCGGCAGAGGGCGTCATGCGCGGGGGAGAAGTCAGCACGTATGGGGGGGAAGAGGGGGATGCAATGCCTCGTTGGAGGGCCTTGCCGGATGATCTCGATCCGCAGGTCAGGGAGTTCGCCAGTCAGCTGAGGCGGCTGGTCGACCGCAGTGGCCTGAGCATCGCGGCCCTGGCCGACCGCACGGGCTACAGCAAGACGTCGTGGGAGCGGTACTTGAACGGCCGGCTGCTCGCGCCCAAGGGCGCGATCGTCGCGCTGGCCGAGGTGACCGGCACCAATCCCGTCCACCTGACGACGATGTGGGAGCTGGCCGAGCGCGCCTGGAGCCGCTCGGAGATGCGGCACGACATGACGATGGAGGCCATCCGCATCTCCCAGGCGCGTGCCGCGCTCGGGGAGTTCGGCGCGGCCCCGGCGCAGCAGGGCGGCCGAGGAGGCCGCAGGAGCGGCAGCGCGACGGCCGTCCCGTCGGGTACGGCGGCCTCGGCGCCCTCGGTGCCGCAGCAGCCGACGGCCCCCGACGCCGACGCCCGCGACGCGCGGGCCGCACGGGACCGGCAGGACGCCGTGGCCGACGCCCGGCCGGGCACCGGCACGGGGGCCGCACGAGACGGCTCCTCCGGCGCCAACTCGTGGGGCGTCGCCGGCTACCAGGGGCCGGCCCCGCGCGGGCCGCTGACCAGGCCCGCAGCCGGCGTGGACGCCACCGCGCCCCTGGGGGCGTACGGCGCGCCCCCGCCGCCGCAGGGCCCGCGCCCCACGGACACCCGGCCCGGCAACGGCAAGCAGCGGCTGGTGATGTTCCTCGCCGGTGCCGTCGGCGTGCTCGTGGTGATCGCGGGGGTGTTCTTCCTCACCGACAAGGGCGGCGACGAGAAGGCCGCCAAGACCACCCCGACCCCGTCCGCGACCACCAACGTCCAGCTGCCGCCCGGGGTGAAGTGCAGCGGCGACTCCTGCGCCGGCAAGGACGCCGAGGCCATGGGGTGCAGCGGCGACCTCGTCACCACCGCCAAGACCGCCACCGTCGGCACGACCGTCGTCGAGGTCCGCTACAGCAAGACCTGCGGCGCGGCCTGGGGCCGCGTCACCCAGGCGGCGCAGGGCGACTCCGTCGAGATCAGCGCGGGTACGGCCAAGCAGACGGACTCCATCACGGTCGCCGGGGACACCATCGCGTACACGCCGATGGTGCCGGTGAAGGACGCCGGCGAGGCCACGGCCTGCGCCACGCTGGCCTCCGGCCGCAAGGGCTGCACGCCCTGACGGTGCGACAGCGGGGGCCGGTCGCCGTGCCGCGACCGGCCCTCCGGCCCCGCACGCCGCGACCCCTGCGCGTGCAACAGGGCGACCCGCCGCAGCCCACGCGCACCCGCATCCCCGACCTCGCCG
Organism: Streptomyces sp. XM83C; assembly: GCF_023072675.1. Lineage (GTDB taxonomy): Bacteria > Actinomycetota > Actinomycetes > Streptomycetales > Streptomycetaceae > Streptomyces > Streptomyces thermocoprophilus. The sequence goes on along the minus strand of NZ_JALLGL010000178.1, from coordinate 67 downwards.
AATCCCGGCGCGCCCGCGTCCCTGACCCCGCCGCTACCCACGCGCGCCCGCATCCCCGACCCTGCCG
>NZ_JALLGL010000177.1 GCF_023072675.1 Streptomyces sp. XM83C | reverse complement strand
CCTCGCCCCTCGCCCCCTCGCCCCCGCCCGGGGGCGAGGGGGCGAGGGGCGAGGCCCGCCAGGTTCTTCCGGGTGGCTCAATGTGGCACCCGCAAGGTCGCCGGCAGAAGTGAGGGACGCCGTCGTCTCACCGTGAATCCGTCATGCCCGGACCCGGCGCGGGCGGGCGGGGCCGGTTCAGGCGGCGACGGGCACGCGCGCGTACTGCCGTGTCGTCGCGGCGAGTTCGCGCAGGAACTCGTCCTCGTGGGCGCGGACGAAGAAGTGCCCACCCGGCATGGTGCGGACCTCGAAGCCGCGTCCCGCGTGCCGGCGCCAGGACAGCACCTCCGGCACGGTCACCAGCCGGTCGCGGCGCCCCGCGAACAGGTGCAGCGGCACGCGCAGCGGCTCGGTGTCGGGGGACGCGGTGTAGCCGGTGCACAGCATCAGGTCGTCACGGGCGACGGGCAGCAGCGCGGAGAGGAAGTCGGGGTGGTTGAGCAGTACTTGCGGGATGCCGCCGAGGGCGGCGAGGGAGGCGATGAGTTCCTCGTCGCTGGCGCCGGGCTCGGCGATCCTGGGGGCGGGCAGGTGCGGGGCGCGGTAGGCGCTGAGGGCGACGGCGAGCGGCAGGGGCGCGCCCCGCTGCTGGCGCCGCCAGGCGAGGGAGTAGGCGAGGAGGGCGCCCATACTGTGCCCGTAGAAGAGGTGCGGCCGGCACAGCACGTCGTCGAGCTGGTCGTCCATGTCCTCGACGAGGGCCCACAGGTCGGTGAACCGGGGTTCGCCGATGCGTCCTTCACGGCCGGGGAGCTGTATGGGCACGACGGTCACGCCGGCGCCGTGCGCGTCGAGGGAGCGCTGCCAGCGCCCGAAGGCGGAGGCTCCCCCGCCCGCGTACGGGAAGCAGAACAGCGGGATCGTGTCGTCGGAGTGCTCGGTGACACTCCGGGCCAGGTATCGCGTCATCTCGTTCCGCCTCGGATCGTCCAGCGTGAGGAACCGGCCGGATCCGCCGCTCGGCACGGCGTGCGGAGGCCTGTCGTCCCGGCGGCGCACCGCCCGCGCCGCGCACGGGCCGCGCGGGGGATGGCTCACCGGGGCGGCAGGAGACCGTCGCCTGGAAAGGAACGGATCCGGCCGGTACGCGTTCACACTGCACGGTGTGGCTAAAGGGCGACCAAACCTGCGTCGAGGTCGGCGAGGTCGGTGTCGAGGCGGGGGTCGGAGGAGAGAATCGCCTGGTGGAGGCGTTGCAGCCGGGCGGACGGCTCGATGCCGAGTTCGCGGGCGCAGGTGCTGCGCAGTCTGCGGAAGGCCTCCAGGGCCTGCCAGGACCGGCCATTGCGGTAGAGGGCGACCATCAGCAGGGCGTGCAGGTTCTCCTGGAAGGGGAACCGTTCGGCGAGCGCGGACAGTTCACCGAGGATCTCCGCGTGCCGGCCGAGGCGGAGGTCGGCGGTCATCCGCGCTTCGAGGACGGCCTGGCGTTCCTCGTCGAGGCGGAGTGCCTGGGCCCGCAGCACCGGCCCGGTGCGTACGTCGGCGAAGGCGGGGCCGCGCCACAGGCGGAGGGCCCGGCGCAGCAGCCGGGCGGCGGCCTCGGGGTCGTCGCCCTGTGCGGCGGCGCGCAGTCCGGTCTCGGCGAGCCGGGTGAACTCGTCGGCCTCGACGGCGGCGCCGGGCATGTCGAGGGTGTAGCCGGTGTGGCCGCGCCGCAGGAGTTCCTTCGGTTCGGGCGCGCTGTGCGGCACGCCGGCGGCGCGGGCCAGGGCACGGCGGAGCTGTTTGACGTACGTCTGCACGACCTGGGCGGGCCCGCTGGGCGGCCGGTCGTCCCAGAGCTCCTCCACGAGCGCGGCCATGCCGACCTCGTGTCCCGCGTTGGCGGCCAGCAGCGCGAGCATCTGCCGCGGTTTCGCCGCGGTGGGCACCACGGACGTGCCGGCCACCTGCACCACGAGCGGTCCGAGAACCCCGATCTGCATGGCTTCCCCCTTTTCTCCACCAGGACGTTCGCACGGAGGGCAGGGGTGTCTCCACCGATGTCTTCACGTCCCGGCCCGTGAAAGGGGCCCTCGGCGGATGTGAATTCCTCACACGTCCCGGACCGGCCGCCGGGGGTCAGGCGGGCTGCGGAACGCGCAGGCCGACCTGGCGGGCGAGTCCCGTGCAGGCGTGGTCGAAGAACGCGTCGCGTGCCGTCACGACGTTGTGGAACTGTCCGAAGACCTCGAAGCCGACCAGTCCGAACAACTGCGCCCACGCGGCGACGAGGGGTGCCATACGGGCGGCGCCGAGGCCGGGCGCGTACTGCGCGGCGAGCCGTTCGGCGTCGGCTGCGACCCCGTCGGGCAGGGCGGCGTCCGGCGGTGTGTCGAGGGTGCCGGAGGCGGCGGCGCCGGCGACGACGCGGATGAGGGCGCGTCCGACGCGTTCGGCGGAGGCGACGGTGTCCGCGGGGGCGGCGTATCCGGCGATGGGCGAGCCGTAGATCAGCGCGTACTCGTGCGGGTGGGTCAGCGCCCACTCCCGTACGGCGCGGCACACGGCGGTCCACTGCTCGGCGGGCGGGGCGCCGTCGGCGGTGTCCAGGGCGTGTTCGGCGGCCTCGCCGAGGGCGTCGTAGGCGTCGCGGATCAGTGCGGTGAGCAGTTCGTCGCGGCTGGAGAAGTAGCGGTAGACGGCGGAGGAGACCATGCCCAGCTCGCGGGCGAGGGCCCGCACCGACAGCTGGGAGGCGTCGGTGGCGGCGAGCTGGCGTCGGGCCTCCTCCTTGATGCTGGCGGTGATCTCGTCCCGGGCGCGTTCCCGGGCGGTCCTGCAGGCTCCCATGACGCAAGCATGTCACCGGGCGGGACCCCGCCCAAGGTCCGCGTTTGCGCGGCGCTTGCGCCCCGCTCGGGCCTGGCTTGCGCGGCGGTTGTGCGGCGCTTGTGCACAGCGGACGGGCCGGGCCTGTTCAAAAAGGGTGATCCGTGCATGGATGCCGTGACCTGCCCGAAGTGCCCGCGTTGAAAGGGAAGTGCGGCGGCGTGATCCGGCCGTCGCGCTTCCACGATCAGAAGGAGAACGTGATGTCTCGCATCGCGAAGGCAGCCGTCGTCACGCTCGGCACGGGCGCCATGGTGTTCGGCGGGGCCGGCCTCGCGCTGGCTGACGCGGGCGCCCAGGGTGAGGCCGTCGGCTCCCCCGGTGTGGCGTCGGGCAACGTCATCCAGGTCCCGGTCAACATCCCGGTGAACCTGTGCGGCAACACCGTCGACGTGATCGGGCTGCTGAACCCGGCGTTCGGCAACACCTGCGTCAACGACGGCGGTTCGCACGGCGGCAACGGCTACGGCAACTGACGTTCCGCGACGGCACGCCCCTGGCGAGAGCCCCGGCACCTCGAGCACCGGGGCTCTTCCCGTGTCCGGGGACGGTTCCGTGCCCGCGCCCAAGGGCCGTGTCCGGGACGCGGCCGTGTCCGGGGGACGGGGCCGGGCCGTTTCCCTGTCCGGGGCCGGGGACGGGGGCCGGGGCCGCCGTACGGGCGTCGGCCCGCGGTCGCTGTACGGGCACCCGGCCCGGCGGCACCGTACGGTGGCCGTCACCGACCCGGCGAAGCGCTCCAACGGCATCTCCGCGTTCGTCGTGGAGAAGTCCGACGAGGGTGGCGCCCGGGTCACACGTACCGGTAGATCCCGCTGACGTCCTCCAGCGACGCCGGGGTCACGTCCCACGGCGGCATCGTCTGGTGCCGGGCGATGACCCTCCCCCACTGCGGGTCACCCGGCGCCGGCGGCTGCTCCGGCAGATAGCGGGCGCCCGGGTGGAGTTGCTGCCAGCGGGTCCACTGAAGGTCGACGAAGGCGTGGTGGAGCCAGAACGCGGGGTCGTTGACGGAGGCGCCGCCGAGCATGGCCCCGCCGACCCAGCGGTGGACCCGGTTGTGCAGCCGCCAGGAGGCGCTGCCCCGCCCGGCGCCCCAGCCCTCCAGCTTGTTGCGGAAGCCGCGCGACACCGTGGAGTCCCAGGGCGCCACGTCGTACACGCCGTCGCTCAGCGCCCCGTCGAGGTCGCTCCGGGTCGGCAGATCGATGGGGGCGCGGGCCCGGCCGAGGTCGCGGGTGAGGAACGGCCGGTCGGTGACGCCCTCACGGACGGTCCACCGGCCGCCGGCGTAAGCGAACGGCCCGGTCATCACCTGCTGGTCGGAGGGGCGGCCGTTCCCGCCGAGCAGATCGTCGGTCCACGGCAGCGAGGTCGCCGAACGGTCGCGGGTCCAGTCCCAGTACGGCACGGTCACCGAGTCGTCCACCCGGCGCAGCGCCCGCTCCAGCTCCAGCAGGAAGTAGCGGTGCCAGGGCAGGAACGACGGCGTCATGTGCGCGGCCCGCAGGCCCTGTTCGCCGTCGGCGGTGTAGTACTCGATGTGCAGGCGGACGAACTCGTCGTACTCGCCGCGCCGTTTGATCTCCAGCAGCGCGTTCACGAACCGCCGGCGTTCGGAGGCGGTGAGGGCGCTGACGTTCTTACGCGTGTACGCCATGCTCCCCTCCCCCCGTGTGGTGGTGCCGGCCGTGCGCCAGGGGCTGCCGGCGGAGCTGTTCGCCGGGGCCGAGGGCGTCGACGGCGGCGCGTGCCGCCTCCAGCGGGGTGGCGTGGGAGCCGTAGTGGTCGACGACGCTGAGCCAGGTGCCGTCGGCGCGGCGCATCAGGTGCAGGGGGCGGCCGTCGACGGTGACCCGCCACTGTTCGCCGCCGGCGGTGCGCGTCCCGGCCACGGGCACGCCCCGGATACGGCGCCCGCGGTACGTCTCGTCGAAGGCGCCGGCGCCCTGCCCGTCGCCGCCGGCCGTGGTGTGCGTGGAGCGGGAGGCCACGACGAGGGGGGTGACGGCGAGGGCGAACGCCGGCGCGACCAGGGCACGCAGCAGGCCTCTACGGGTGAAGGGGCCGGCAGGTCTCGCGGGGCCGGCCGCCTCCTTCGGGCCGGCCTCCGTGGGGCCGTCGGTCTCCTTCCGCTGTCCGCCGATCGCCACCTCGCCGACGCCTACGACCATGCTGTGCTCCTCGTCGCTCACGGGACATCGCTGCGGGGGCGTGTGCCCACTGCGCGGGCCGGGCGCCCCGCAGCGGTAACCGTCCGGCGGGCCTCGGGGTCACCGCGACCCGCCCGTACGGCCCTGTGGCCCGCGACGCGCGAGGGCCGCGGGGCACGCGGTCGTCCTGCCGCCTGCCCCGCGGCCCTGTGCCGGTGGGCCCGGACGCAGGCCCGGGAGGGGGCCGGAAACCCGGGCCCTACAGCCCGGAGCCCAGTCCCAGGTCGGCGCCCGGCACCGCCTGGAGGACGGGGGTGAGGACGCCGGCCTGCGGCAGTTTCACGCCGGGCAGCCCGAAGGCCTGCGGGTCGGGTGCGGTGAGGGGGGCGTCCGCGGTGAGGCCGGGCCCGAGGGTGCGCAGGGAGGAGGCGGGGGCGTCGAGGGCGGCGTGGTCGAAGTCGTCCCCGAGGACGTGCGGCAGCGGGGCGCGCAGATCGACGCCGGGCAGCCCGGCGTCCAGCGGGAGCTGCGGCAGCGCCCGGTCCGGGAGGAGCCGGCCCTCGACGTAGCGCGGGCCGTCGGGCGCGCCGGGCGTCGGCACCGGCAACTCGCCGCTCACCTCGGGCAGTTCCATGCCGAGGGAGTGCTCCACGCCCTCCAGCGGCACCGGCACGGGCACGGTGGGGGACGCGGCGGCGGGGGACGCCCCGACGGCGGCGCCGGCCGCGGCGGCCACGCACGTGAGTACGGCGGCGAGGGTTCCTCGGGTGGTCGACTTCATCTCGGGTACGGAGCCTTTCGCGGTGTCGGCAGCTTGACGTGCGTACCGGACAACGAGCGGGAAAACGCCGTCAGCGCACAATTCGCCCGAGTGCAGCAGTTGTCGTACGACAGCTCACCCGCTGGTCGGTTCGTCGGCCGGTCGGATCATCGGCCCGGTCAGCTGGTCCAGAAGTCCCACCAGCGGGTGAGGACGAGCATGCCGACGACGCCGATGTGCACCACGGGCAGCACCCAGGTGAACTCGTCGAAGAACGCCCGTACGAAGCCCGGGGCGGGCAGGGCCCCGCGCCGCACGTTCACCGAGGTGACGTACCAGAACAGCACGATGGTGGCGACCCAGGCGAGACAGCACCACAGGCAGAGCGCGTTGATCCGGTACAGCGACTCGAACTGCAGCCAGGTGACGAAGCAGACGCCGAACAGGCAGCCCGCCCAGTACGTCAGCCAGTACCAGCGCGGGAAGACCGCGCCGGCGAGCAGGCTCATGCCGACGCAGACGACGATGCCGTACGCGACGAGGCCCAGCATCGGGTTGGGGAACCCGAAGACCTGGGCCTGGTCGCTCTGCATGACGCTGCCGCACGAGACCACCGGGTTCAGGCTGCAACCGGGGGTGAAGTCGGGGTCCTCCAGCAGCTTGAACTCGTCGAGGGTGATGACCCAGGACGCGAGCAGTCCGGCCGCGCCGGCGAGCACCGTCAGCAGGGCCAGGCCCCGACCGCCGCCCGTGCCACGGGCGTGCCGCGGCCTCTGCCGTGCCGTGGGGTCCGCCATCAGCTGCGCAGGCTGCGCGTCGGGAGGATGATGTGCGCGGCTGCCGTCAGGGTCTCCTCGGCGCCGGCGAACTCGGCGAGCGCCTCCGGCGTGACCGGCTTGCCGGGTTCGGCCTCGGGCCACGGGCGGGTGGTGAAGACGAGGTAGGCGTAGCCGCGCTGCTCGACGGCGGCGAGCCACTCCGGCGGCGGGGTGCACTGGGCGTTGAGGTGGGGCATGGTGACGACGGCGGAGCCGGACGCGACCAGCAGGGTCACCGGCAGGCTGGGCCGTTCGGAACCGTCGACCAGCTCGCCTCCGACCTTGAGGCCGTTGTCGCCGAGCAGCCGCTCGATCGCGGCGCCGGTGGTGGCCGCGCCGCCCTCGGCGTCACCGAGGGAGTAGGCGAGCAGGTAGGGCATGTCGCTGCCGTCGGGGGCCTCGCCGCTCCACGGCATCACGACCAGGGTGCCCAGGTCGGCCACGTTGAAGGGGCGGGTTGCGCTTGAGGTTGAGGTCACCGCGCGACCTTATCGACGGGCCGGCGGGCGACCGGGCCGCCGCTCACCCGCACGGATGACACCCACGGGGCTGTCCACACGAACGAGGGACGCGGCGGGCACGGCCCGCTGACAGCACCGGGGGCCGGTGCCGCCGCGCGGTACCGGCCCCCGGACGGCCCGGGGCTCAGCCCTGGAGGGGCAGCCCGCCGAGCAGCTGCTGGTGCTGGTTGAGGGCACCGGTCGCACCCTTGACGGTGTGCAGCAGGGAGTCCTTGTTCTCGGTGTCGAGGGCGTCCGACTGGTGCTTGATCGGCATGACGTCGATGGGGCCCTTGGTGAGCGAGTTGACGGCGCCGTTGAGGCTGGTGGGCGTGAGGTCGGCGGTGTCGTACGCGAACGCGGGCGCGGCGACACCGGCGAGGGCGACGGACCCGGCAACGACAGCGGCAGCCTTCAGGGACTTCATCGGGTTCCTTTCTTCGGCGACTCGGGGCGCCTCAGGACGGCTCCGGTCGCCTCGGACGACTCTGACGCCGTGCCCAACGAGCCACACGGGGATGCGGAAACCCCGCGCCGGGCAAATTCGCCGGGGTCACGGCGGCGTCGGCTTCCGGGTTCCGGTTTCGCGCAGTCAGCGCGCCGACGCCGACGGTGTGTCCGGCAGGGAGGGCAGCCCGGTCAGATCGGGTGCGGGCAGCCCTCCGGTGAGCATGACGACGGCGACGAGGTCGACGAGGCCGCGTACGACACCGTCCGCCGTGGACGCCACCCGGGCGGCGTCACCGGCGGTCGCCGCCCGCACGAGGGCGTCGACACGCTTCCGCAGGGCGGCGACCGCCTCGCCCCGCAGGTCGGCGGCTGCGGGCGCGGACGCGCGCCGGACGGCCGTACCGGCCGACGTACCGCCGGACGGACGCACGGGTGCGGGACTCGACGCCGCAGGGGGCGTGCCCGCGCCCGCCGCCCACGAGGCCGGCGTGGACGGCGTGGACGGCGTGGACGGCCTGGCCGCGGACGCCGAGGGCGACGAGGTCACCGTGGGCCGGGCCGGTGCGGGCAGGGTGGCGGCGGTGGCCGTCGCCGGACCCGGTGTGCTCGCCGGGCGGCTCGGTGGTTTCGCCGTGGCGAGCTTGCCGAGGGCGTCCGTGGCCGCGTCGGCGAGCCGGCCCGCCTGGTCGGCGGGAAGCCTGCCGCCGTCGGCCCTGAGGGCGGCGTCGACGAGGCGGGCGACCGGTGTGAGGACACCGCCGAGCGTGCCGAGCCCGCCGGCCTGGGCGAGGAGGGCCTTGGTGCGGGGAACGGGCGTGTCCGCCGGACCGGGGGCGGGCGGCACCGCCGTGCCGGAAAGGGGCGCACCGGATGCCGTGGCGACGAAGCCGAGAGTGAGGGCGGCGCACAGCGCGGCGGACACGGCACGCCGAACAGACGTACGGGGCATGAGGGTTCCCTTCGAACGGCGGGTGGGTCCGGATCGTGTCCGCCACCGTGCGAGCGGCCCCGCGCCCCCGCAACCGACCGCGTCCGTTCGGGGGTGTGCCGGCTCCTGGGAACAGCGAACCGGCCGCCCTCCCCGGGGGAAGGCGGCCGGTCGCGGACGGCGGGTGCGTCAGTCGTTGGCGCAGGTGTTGCCGAAGGCCGGGTTCAGCAGGCCGATGATGTCCACGGTGTTGCCGCAGACGTTGACCGGGACGTGGACCGGGACCTGGACGACGTTGCCCGACAGCACACCCGGGGAGTGGGTGGCGGCGCCCTGCGCGCCCGAGTCGGCGGCGGCGACGCCCGCGCCACCGGCGACGGCCGCGACGGCCGCGGTGGTCAGGACCAGACCCTTCGCAATACGCGACATGGAGAGGTGCTCCTTGGAATTGACACAAACACCCGGGCGGGATGCCCGGCGTTGTGTCAACGCGCGGAAATCCTCGGAGTTGTGCCGCCAAAGGGGTGATTGCGCGAGGGCCGGACTTGACCCTTCCGACACACTTGGACCGGTTTCTCCGGATTAATACGGATAGCCGCTACAGTTGCGGACCACCCGGGATCGCTTCCCAAGGCCTCGCAGAGGGTGGTGACCAGCTGACCTTCCGGCTCGTTTGCCAGCCGGACGCGGCGCGGGCCGGCGCGCTTCCCTTCGCCGACGACGTCCGGCATCAGGCGCGTTCCCGCCAGTTCCCGCCCCGTCCCGAGCGCCCCCCGTGAGCGAGGAAACCGCGCAATGCACCAGCCAACCGACCCTCCGCCTCGGATCCTGCACATCGCCCAGCCGGTGGACGGCGGCGTCGCCCGTGTCGTGACGGACCTCGTACGGGCCCAACTGGCCGCCGGCACGCGGGTCGCCGTGGCCTGCCCCGACAGCCCGTTCGCCGACGCTCTGCGCCGGCGCGGCGCGGACGTGCGGCCCTGGCGGGCGACGCGTTCGCCGGGCCCCTCCCTCCTCGGCGAGGTGCGGCGGCTGGCCGGGATCGTCGCGGAGGTACGGCCCGACCTGGTGCACGCGCACAGCGCCAAGGCGGGACTGGCCGGGCGGCTCGCCGTGCGAGGCCGTGTCCCGACCGTGTTCCAGCCGCACGCCTGGTCGTTCGAGGCGGTCGGCGCAGCGACCGCCGCCCTCGCCCTCGCCTGGGAGCGCGGCGCGGCCCGCTGGGCGCACCGCACGGTCTGCGTGAGCGAGGCCGAACGCGAGCGAGGGGTGCGCGCCGGGATCGACGCGCGCTGGTCCGTCGTACCGAACGGCATCGACCCCGTGCGCCACTCCCCCGCCCCGGCCGGCCCCGTACGCGCCCGGCTCCTGCCCGGCGTCGGGCCCTCGGCGCCGCTGGTGGTGTGCGTGGGCCGGCTGTGCCGGCAGAAGGGGCAGGACGTGCTGCTCGCCGCGTGGGAGAGCGTGCTGCGCCGCTGCCCGGACGCGCGGCTGGTGCTGGTCGGCGACGGCCCGGACGGGGAGCGACTCGCGGCGCGGGCGCCGGGATCGGTGCTGTTCGCGGGTGCCGTGCCCGACCCTGTGCCCTGGTACCGGGCGGCCGATGTGGTGGTGCTGCCCTCGCGGTGGGAGGGCATGGCGCTGGCGCCGCTGGAGGCGATGGGCTGCGGTCGGCCGGTGGTCGTGACGGACGTCGACGGCGCCCGCGAGAGCCTCCCCGGCGGGCTCGCCGCGCACTGTCTGGTGCCGCCCGGCGACGCGGACGCGCTCGCCCGCGCCCTGGCCGCGCTGCTCGCGGACCCGCCGCTGCGGGAGTCCCTCGGGCAGCTGGCCCGCCGTCATGTCCTGGCCGCCCACGACGTACGAAACACCGCGGATGCCGTCGCGGACGTCTACCGCGCGCTGCTCGACGGCCGATGGCCCACGCCCGCGACCCCCGCCACGGACACGTGTCCCGCCGCCGCACCCGCTGCCTCCGCCGTGCCCGTCGCGCCCCCGTCCTGTCCCGCAGGCCCCGCCGCCTCACCCGCGCCCGCCGTGTCCGCCGAGTACAGGGAGTCAGTCCACTCGTGACCGCGGAAAGCACCGTCCCCTCGCCCGGCGCCACGCCGTGGGACACCGCCTCCTCGCCCGTCTCCGTCCTGCCCCGGCCCGGCGGGGGCTTCCGGTCCGTGCACCGGCCGCCCGCCCGGCCCGCCTCCCGCCTGCCCCTGCTGGCCGCCGACTCCGTCGCCGCGCTGGCCGGGGCCCTGGCGTTCAGCGGCGGCCGGCGGCGCCCGCTGCTCGCCGCCGCGCTGCTCGGCGTGACCCTGCTGCTGCGCCCGCACCGGCAGCGGCAGGTCACCGGCGTCCTCGACGAACTGCCGTCCGTGTGCGGGCGGATCGCCGTCGGCTGGCTGGGGCTCGCGGCGCTGGTCGCCGCGTACCGGCCGGGTCATGCGCTGACCGCGCGGACCCTGCTGCTCGGCGTGGCGGTGCAGTGCGCCGCCGCCCTCACCGGCCGGGCGGTGGTGCACCTGCGGCGGCGGGCCGCGCTGCTGCGCCGCCCCCGCGCCGCGCTGGTCCTCGGCCCGGCCGGGACCGCGCAGCGGGTCGCCGCCGCCCTGCTGCGGCATCCGCGGTGCGGGATGCGTCCGGTGGGTGTGGTGGCCGACGAGGCGGACGGCGGCGGGGGCCTGCCCGTGCTGGCGTCGGGCGCGGACGTGCAGCGGGCGCTGGTCCGGCACGGAGTGCGGGACGTGCTGGCCGTGCACCCCTCGGTGCGGGCCGAGCAGGGTCCGCTGCTGCGGGCGCTGGCCCGGTCGGGCTGCACGGTGTGGGAACTGGACGCGGACGGCCCGGCGTACGCCTGCCGTGAGCAGCTCGCCGGATTCCCCTGCCGACGGCTGGAGATGGGCGCGCGGCGGCGGGGCGGCACCGGCAAGCGGGTGCTGGACGTGGTGGTGTCGGGGGTGTTGCTGCTGCTGGCGGGCCCGCTGCTGCTGGGCTGTGCGGCGGCGCTGCGGGTCAGCGGCGGGCCGGGGGTGGTGTTCCGGCAGGAACGTGTCGGCAAGGACGGCCGTCCCTTCACCCTGCTGAAGTTCCGCACCCATCGCCCGGCCGACGCGCACGAGTCCGCGACCCGGTGGAGCGTGGCCGACGAGCGGCAGATGACCTGGTTCTGCCGCTTCCTGAGGCGGACGTCCCTGGACGAGCTGCCCCAGCTGTGGAACGTGTTCCGCGGCGACATGAGCCTGGTCGGGCCGCGCCCCGAACGGCCGTACTTCGTCGCGCAGTTCAGCCGCATGTACCCGGGTTACGCGGCCCGGCACCGGATGCCGACCGGCCTGACCGGCCTCGCGCAGATCCACGGGCTGCGCGGCGACACCTCCATCGAGGACCGGGCCCGCTTCGACAACGCGTACATCGACAACTGGTCGCTGTGGCAGGACGTCTGCATCCTGCTGCGCACCGCCGCCCTGCTCGTGCGCCCGACGGGGAGCTGACGCCCGCGATGAACCTCGCCCAGCCCGCCGCCGGCCCCGACCGCGGCCCGTCCCGGCTCTCCCCCGTGCTGCCGGTCGTGGCGGTCGTCGCCCTGCTGGCGCTGCCCGTCCAGCCGGGCGGTGAGGGCGGCGCGGGCCCTGCCGACGCGGCGTCCGCGCTGGCCGTCCTGTTCTGCGCGGTACGGCTGCTGCGGCAGCGGCGGCGCCCGTTGAGCCGTACGGCGGCGCTCGTGCTGGGGCTGCCGGTGGCGGGGCTGGCCGTCGCGGCGATGGGCGCGTCGTCGGCGGGGGCCGGGCTCGGCGGTCTCGGCCGGTATCTGCAGATCTTCGTGCTGGTGCCGGCGGCGGTGCTGCTGCTGGTGCGGGGCCGGGCCGACTTCCGGTTGCTGGCCTGGTCGTTCGTGGGGCTGGCGGTGTGGCAGGGCGCGGTGGGGGTGCACCAGTACGCGACCGGCACCGGCGCCTCCTACCAGGGGGAGGAGATCCGCGCCGTGGGCACGTTCGGCGCACAGGACGTGATGGGCATGGCGACCGTGGTGGCGTTCGGCGTGGTGTGCGCGCTCGGGCTGACGCTCGGGCACGGCGCACCACGGCAGCGCTGGCTCGCGGGGGCCGCCGCGGTGGCGCTGCTGGTGCCGCTGGCGCTGTCGTTCAGCCGGGGCGCGTGGATCGCGACCGCCGTGGCGTGCGCCGTACAGCTCGTGCTGGCCGGGCTGCGGCGGGCGCTGGCGGTGGCCGCGGCCGTGGTGGCGGCGGGCGTGGTCCTGGTCGGCGGCTTCGGTGTCGGTACGGCGATGCTCCAGGAGCGCGCCGACAGCATCACGCGGGTCGCAAAGGCGCCGGACCGGTCGGTGACCGACCGGTACACGATGTGGGCGGCGGCGGCCGGGATGTGGCGGGAACGGCCGCTGACCGGCGTCGGGTTGAAGGGTTTCCCGGAGTACCGGGACGCGCACGCCTCGCTGGCGCTGTCGTCCGGCAGCGACACCCAGGGCGCGGGCTCCGCGTTCCGGCGGCAGCCGCTGCTGTCTCCGCACAACATGTATCTGCTGGTCCTCGCCGAGCAGGGGCTGCTGGGGCTGGTCGCGCTGGCCGGGAGCTGGCTGGCGCTGCTGGTGTGCGCGCTGCGTGAGCTGCTGCGGGCCCGCCGGAACGTGCCGGGGGCGGAGGCCGGACCGAGGGCGGCCGGACCGAGGGCGGGTGCCACGGACTGCGGGCTGGTGGCCTGCGGGCTGCTGGTGTGGCTGCTGGTCGACTTCGCGTACGCGGACATCGGCGGGCCGTCGACGGTGCTGACGGCGGTGGCGCTGGGTCTGGTGGCCCGCTGGGCGCTGGGCGGGGACGACAGCCCGGCCCGGGTGGATGCCCGGCCGGTGGCCCGCGCCTGCGAGGAGGCCGCGGCACGATGACGGCGACCCCTCAGGACACCGGCCCCGACGGCACGACGACGCCCCGGTACCCCGCCCCGATCCCGGCCGCCTCGGCCACGCCCCCCGCACAGTCCGACCTGCCCGCACCGGCCGACCTGCCCGCATCCGCCACACCCGCACCGGCCGTCACCTCCGCCCCGCCCGCACAGGCCGCACCGCCCGCATCCGCATCGTCCGCCGCGCCCCCGGCCG
>NZ_JALLGL010000176.1 GCF_023072675.1 Streptomyces sp. XM83C | reverse complement strand
GTGGTGGGGTGGGGCGGGTGGTGCCGGTGCGGTCGTCGCGCTGGAGGGAGGTCGGGTCGGGCTGGTGCATGAGTGACTTCCTGGAGGCGCGCCGCACGCCTCGGGCGTGGCCGGCGCCGGGTCGAGGGCTTCGGCGGACGGCGGTGCGGCGGCACGCGCGTACAGACGCTCCGCCACTCAGGTGAACGGGAGGGGCCACCTCCGGGTCACGCCCTGGCCCGCGCGGTCCCACCGTTCGGGCCAGGTTCTGCCGGCCCCGTCGCGAGGCTTCCCGCACGGGAGGACGTAACGGATGCGGCGGCGAGGTGGCACGGTCTCCCTGCACGGCCAGGCCCGGGCGAGCGCCCGGCACCGACACGGCGGGGACGCCCCGGGCGAGCGTCCGGCAGGGCGGGGAACGCGCCCGGGCCAGCGCCCGGAAGGGCGGGAGACGCCCCGGGCCAGCGCCCGGAAGGGCAGGAGACGCCCCGGGCCAGCGCCGGGCAGGACAGGGAACGCGCCCGGGCCAGCGCCCGGAAGGGCAGGAGACGCCCCGGCTGACGGGCATGGGGCACGGGCCGAGGAAGGAATCTCCGGCACACGTGCCCACCATGCTTCCTGTACGTGGTCGGGCAGTGCCCGGCCGGGTGCCGTGCCGCGTCCGCGGCCTCGGCGACACTCATGGCGCCGCCTTCCGTCGTCGTCCCGCGCTGTCGTGCGGTCGGTCATGCCGACGGGAGGCCGGGCAGGTCACGTCCCTTCGTTGCCGTCTCCTGCCATGGCTCCAGTGCTGTCCGCTCCGGTGGGCAGGGGTCGGCCGGTCCGGCGCGCGGCGCGTCGACCGGTGTTCCTGCCCGCCGGCCTCGTCACGTCCGCGCGGTCCGCCGTGGGACGCGAGGCGGGTGCCGTGGATCGCGCCGACCGGCCCGGCGCTTGCGCGTTCGGGGCAGCGGGGCGTGGCTCGTCGAGGGGCCGCGTGTGTGAGCGCCGTCGGCGGCGGGCCGGGGGCGTGGGCCGATCCGCGCCGGGCGTGGATGCGGGTACGGCGGCCGAGTCCGCCTCGGTTCGGGGGGTGGTGTGAGCGGCCGGACCGGTCTCCGTGCCGGCCGTCTGCCCGATGGCCGGGGTCGTGCCGGGTACCGGCTCGGTGACCGGTCCTGGCGTGGAGCCCGCCGGCGCGGGTGGGGCGGACAGGGCAGGTTCAAGAACGTCCGGAGCCGGCGGAACTGCGGAGGCAGGGTGCGGGTCGGATGCGGGTGCTGCTTCCGGGGCCGGTAGGGCGGGCTCGGTTTCCGTACCTGTCGCGCGGGACCAGCGGTGCGGGCGCAGGCAGCGGCGGACGGATTCCGGGTCGATGCCCTGGTTGATGGCCTGGTGGAGGAGCCGGGCGAACAGGTACTCGGGGTTGGCGCCCAGGGCCATGGCGAAGGCCTCCCTGGCCTCGACGTCGTCTCCGACGGACCAGGCGACCCACCCTGCGAGGGTCAGGGGGGCCGCGGCGTGCTCCCGGTAGGGGCCGACACAACGGCGGGCGAGGGCCCTCCACAGGCGGAGGGCGGGGTCCGCCTCGTCGCCTTCCATCCACTCGCCGGCGGCCTTGTCTCGGGTGGTGCGGTCCTGGAGACCGAGAATGAGCCGGGCGGCCTCGTCATGGGTCAGCAGGTCGTCGTCGCTACGGTCCTCGGCGGTCGCACCGGTGACGGGCGGGGCTCCGGCGTAGCGCTGGATGATCTGCTCGGCGAGTACGAGCGTCTCCTCGACGACCCGGGCCCGGTCGTTGTCGTCGAGCATGCGGCGGGTCAGGGTCGGGTCGGCGTTGTCGAGGACGGCCTCCTGTTCCAGGGCTGCGATTCCTTCGACGGGGAGCAGGCGGGCCCGTAGCTCGCGGAGGGAGCCGCGGACCCGGATGCCCGCGTAGGCGGCGGCTGCGGCGATCACGGAGGTGCCGGGGAGGCTCATGGGCACGCCTTCGGGCGGGCAGCAGTTCTCACCGTGGCAGCAATAGGACCAGAACCGGCCGTCCGAGATGCACAGGGCCTCGACGACGGGCACGTCGAGCCGGCCGCATTCCAGGCGCAGCTCGTGGACGAGGGGTGCGAGCCGGTCCCTGACCTGCCGTCCGGTCTCGCCGTGAGCGGGCTCCTGGCAGACGTAGGCGACGAGTTGGCCGGGACGGGCGCCTCGGCGTTCGCAGCCCAGGACGAGGCCGTGCGCGAGCTGCCGTACCGCGGCCGCCCAGTCGTCTGCGTGGGGTGGGATGCCGACCCGGGCACGGCCGCCGAAACGGCCTCGGCCTTCGCTGTGGTGGAGCGCGACGAGGACGATGCTGTCCTCGGGGCGGTAACCGAGCAGGTAGGGCAGGGCGTCGGCCAGTTCGGACGTGGAACGCAGGGTGACCTGGTGGGGGCCGGTCGGGTCGGGGAGGGCCGGCAGGTCGTCGGCTTCCGCCGGGTCGGGGCGGCCGACGGCGGCAGGCCGGTGGTAGTAGCAGCTGGTGCCGTCGTCCCCCTTCCGGTATCCGGCGGTTTCTCCGCTTTCGAAGGATCCAGTGGTTTCGCCGTGGTTCGTCATGCCCCGACGATCTCGCGGATTCCAATCTTCCGCTTGAGCCTGTGGATAACTCCGGGCGCGAGCACGTCAATCCGCACAACCACCGGCTCTCCGTCCGACCGCCCCGGCTGCGCTACCGACCACGGCCCGACTCCCCGACTCCCCGACTGAAGCCTGTCTCCGTGCTGAAGAACCATGCCCGGCAACGGGAAAGTCCGGCGACGCGAGGAGACCCGCTCGATACGGTCGCACGCGGAGGTGGACCATGTCCTGGCCGTCCGTCATCATCCTTGTCTCCGCGGAGCGACGCCCGTCGCTCGAAGCGCGAATCCGTTCCCTTCAGCTCGAGCCGGATCCCTGGACGGGTGACGAACGGCTGCACCGGCACGGGTACTCGTACGCCATCGACCTGTCGGGCGGGATCCTGGCGGACTTCGCACCGGAGGAACTCGAGCAGGTCAGGAGCCGGATCGGCGAGCCGTACGCGGTCCGTGTGTCGTGCCAGTCCATGGACGCGGCCCGGGCCTTCCTCCACGAGGTACTGCCCGGCGTGGACGGTCTGGTCGACACCAACCACGGCGAGACCGTGCCGACGAGCCGGTTCCTCACGCTGATCGACCGTCATCCCGAATGGGACTGGCGTCGCCGGCCCAGCACAGACCTCCCGTAGTCGGACGGCACCGGACCGACAGTCCGCCGACCCGACGTGCCCGGGCCGGCCCCCGCGCACCCACACTTTGCGGCCTGGCCCCCCGCGCGCCCACGGCCCAGGACGCAGCCCTCCCCCGGCGTCTCACCCCACCGAGGCGAGAACCAGCGGCAGGACCGGCCCGCTGCCCGCCCGGCGCAGCAGCCGGGCGGCGACGGCGAGGGTCCAGCCGGAGTCGGTGCTGTCGTCGACGAGCAGCACGGGACCGTCGGCGCGCGTCAGCGCTTCGGCCAGGTCCGCGGGGACGGTGAAGGCACCGGAGAGGGCCTTGAGGCGCTGGGCGGAGTTGCTGCGCCGGGCCGCATGCGCACCGTCAGGGCCGGTGTACGACAGCGTGCCCAGGAAGGGCAGCCGCCCGATCGAGGCGATGCCCTGGGCGAGGGAGCCGACAAGTTGCGGCCGGGTCAGGGACGGGACGGCGACGACGCCGACGGGGCGGGCCGCGGCGTCCGCGGCGTTCGTGGCCCAGCCGCCCGGGGAGCGGGCCCAGTCGGCGAGGACGGCGACCGCGGCCCGCAGCACGTCGTCGGGGACCGGCCCGTCGGGCGCGTCGTCGGCCAGCAGCGGACGCAGGCGGTTGCCCCAGCCGATGTCGGAGAGGCGGCCCAGGGCCCGCCCGGGCGAGCACTGCTCGCCTGCCGGGATGCGGCCTTTGAGGTCGACGCCGAGTGCGGGCATTCCCGTCGGCCACATGCGGCGCGGCTCGACCTCGACGCCGGGACGGTCCAGCTCCTTCACGGCGCCGGTCAGGGCCTCCACGGAGACGGAGGCCTCCACCCAGGGTCCGGCGCAGTTGTCGCAGCGCCCGCACGGGGCGGCGCCCTCGTCGTCGAGCTGCCGACGCAGGAACTCCATCCGGCACGCGCGCGTGGCGACGTAGTCCCGCATGGCCTGCTGCTCGGCCGCGCGCTGTCGCGCCACGCGCGCGTAGCGGTCGGCGTCGTAGACCCAGTCGGCTCCGGTGGCCGTCCAGCCGCCCTTGACGCGGGTGACCGCGCCGTCGACGTCGAGCACCTTGAGCATGGTCTCCAGTCGGCTGCGCCGCAGATCCACCACGGCCTCCAGGGCGGGCACGGACAGCGGCCGGCCCGCTTCGGCGAGCGCCGCGAGGGTGCGCCGCACCTGTTCCTCGGCAGGGAAGGCCGTGTCGGCGAAGTAGCGCCAGATCGCCTCGTCCTCCTTGCCGGGCAGCAGCAGGACGTCCGCGTGTTCGACACCGCGTCCCGCGCGCCCCACCTGCTGGTAGTAGGCGATCGGCGACGACGGTGAGCCCAGGTGGACGACGAACCCCAGGTCCGGCTTGTCGAAGCCCATGCCGAGCGCCGAGGTCGCCACCAGCGCCTTGACCCGGTTCTCCAGCAGGTCCTGCTCGGCCTGGAGCCGGTCCGCGTTCTCGGTGCGGCCCGTGTACGAGGCGACGCTGAACCCGCGCTGCCGCAGGAAGGCGGTGGCCTCCTCGGCCGCGGCCACCGTCAGGGCGTAGACGATGCCGGAGCCGGGCAGCTCGTCCAGGTGCTCGGCGAGCCAGGCCAGCCGGTGCGCCGCGTCCGGCAGTTCGACGACCCCGAGGCGCAGGCTCTCCCTTTCCAGGGAGCCGCGCAGCACCAGGGCCTCTCCGCCGCCGGTGCCGAGCTGCTCGGCGACGTCCGCCGTCACGCGCGCGTTGGCGGTCGCCGTCGTGGCCAGCACGGGCACGCCCGGCCTCAGCTCGGTGAGCATGGTGCGCAGCCGCCGGTAGTCGGGGCGGAAGTCGTGACCCCAGTCGGAGATGCAGTGAGCCTCGTCGACGACCAGGAGGCCGGTCGTCGCGGCGAGGCCGGGCAGCACCTGCTCGCGGAAGTCCACGGAGTTGAGGCGTTCCGGGCTGATGAGCAGCACGTCGGTGTCGCCGCGCTCGATCTCGCCGTGGATCGCGTCCCACTCCTCGGGGTTGGCCGAGTTGATGGTGCGGGCCCGGATACCGGCCCGCTCGGCGGCCTCCACCTGATTGCGCATCAGGGCGAGCAGCGGC
Organism: Streptomyces sp. XM83C; assembly: GCF_023072675.1. Lineage (GTDB taxonomy): Bacteria > Actinomycetota > Actinomycetes > Streptomycetales > Streptomycetaceae > Streptomyces > Streptomyces thermocoprophilus. The sequence continues at coordinate 8,423 of NZ_JALLGL010000176.1, read as the reverse complement.
GAGACGATCACCGTGGGGCCCGCGCCGCGGCGGCGCAGCAGGGCGGTGGCGACGAAGTACACCGCCGACTTGCCCCAGCCCGTGCGCTGCACGACCAGGGCCCTGCGGTGTTCGCGCACCAGCGCGGCCACCGCCTGCCACTGGTCCTCCCGCAGCCTGGCCCCGCCCGCCGGAGCGCCGACGAGCTCGGCGAGTACGGCATCTGCTTCGGCCCGGAGCTGCACGTCGTCCATGACCCCATGCAACCCGATACCGGGGGCCGCCGCCCAATCGTGCGCCCCGAGCACGCCCCCGCTGCCCCGTCCTCAGCCCCTCAGGTACCTCGCAGCTCCCTTGGCACCCCGCAGCCGCTCGGACACCCCCAGCTCCTTCGGCACCCCGTGCCGGCCGCCCCGTCACTCACGCCTGCCGCGTACCCGCCCGCTCACGCCTGCACGCCGCCTCTCGCCGAACGACGCGTGCGGACCGAGCCCGCCCCCGGAGCGGGAGCGTCCGCCGGAAAACGCGCCCCAGAAGCCACAACAGACCCCTCGCGCGCGACCCCTCGGGCCGGCACAGCCGCGGCGATGCGCGCCCCGTCGGAACGGAACGTGCAGGTGCTGTCGCCGCACGCATCACCGGCCGTCCCACCGGGCAGGGATATACAACACCGACCACCTCATACCGGTCGTCGGCTCCAATTGCTCGTTGCCGCATCCCAGTTCGCCAGGAAGAATTGAGATCAGCTACCCCGCGCGCTCCGCCCGTCATCAGGCAGGGCTCCGCTGTGGTGCGCTCTCCCGAATCCGACCCGCCCGCCGTGCGGGCGCGTAGCCGAAGGGAGGAACGTGACCTTCGGATTCGCTTCGTCCTCGCCTGCGTCCCTGACGACGTCCCCGTCCTCCGCGCCCACCGGCCGCCTGCTGGAGCCCGCCGAATGGGCCGCTGCCGGAATCCCTCTGCTGCGCAACCCCCGCGAGGTGGTCAGCGGGCTGCACACCCGCCACCATCCGAAGCCCGCGACCGCCGTGGTGGCCGTCCTCGACCCGGAGGAACGGCTTCTGGCGAGCGCGTCGTTCGTACGGCGTCCCGCCCCGGCCGACGGCTGGATGTTCCGCAACGCGCTGCTGTCCCAGCTGCGCCGGGTCATCCCGCACGATCTGCGGCGCCGCACGCCCGTCCGTACGGCCGTGCTGCTCTACTGCCGCGAGGGCGACGCGCACTGGACGGAGGAGGACGGCGCGTGGATGTGGGGGCTCCGTGACGCCTGCACCCTGCACGGGCTGCGCTGTGGGGCGTACATCACGCTGACCCGGGACGGCTGGCAGGTGCTGGGCGAGGGGCGGGGCGGCCGTCGGCCGCACGCCGAGTCCCCGCCCGAGCCGTTCGGCGCGGCGCAGACCCCGCCGCCGCTGCCCCGCACGGGCGGTGCCGCGTCGGAGATTCTGCGCCGAGCGGCCGCCCGCTGAGCGCGGTCAGCAGCACACCCGAGCCACCACACGACCGCCGAAACGATTCGCCTCCGGCCTCATGGCGCACACACGCCACCGCACGCACAGCACGACGCCCGCGGCAGGCACGACGCCGAGCCGCATCGGACGAACCGTACGGCACCGGAACGGGCGGTCCTGCCATGCTCGACGCAGACTCCTCCGCGCATCCGACACCCCGGCCTGTGGGTCGTCCGGGCCTGCGACCACCCGGCACCCGGCCCCCAGCGATTCGGGCCTACGACACCGTGGCACCCGGGCCTCCGGACCGCACCCCCAGCCGTACATCCCACATCCAGCCGTACGCCCCCAGGGGAGCCGCGTCGGCCGTGCCCGGGCCGAGCGCCCGGCACACCGCCGTATCCGGCCCGGCAGCCCTTCGACCCCCAAGGAGGACTCGCGGCTACCGGCATCCCGGCGGGCGCGCCCCGAAAGGCCCGGCCACGCGTGACGGGACGGGTCAGACGCCCGCGCCCAGCACCGAGTTGATCTGCTGCGGGTCGCCGCAGACGATCAGCAGGGCGTCGGCCTTGGCGTGGGCCAGTGCGAGGGCGGTGGCGGCGGCCTCGTCGGTGCCGCCGTTGACGGCGACGACGACCACGGGGCGGGACGCGGCACGGCCCGCCACGGCGGCGTCGGCGTAGAAGACGTCGTCGCGTGCGTCGTGCTGGGCCCAGTAGGAGGCCTCACCGAAGGAAAGCTCGTGGGCGGCCCACGGGTGCTGTTCGCCGGTGGTGATGACGAGGACGTCACCGGGGGCGCGGCCGGAGTCCAGAAGCAGGTCGACGGCTTCCTCGGCCGCGTCCAGCGCGCCCTCGACGGAGGCCGGGATCAGCTGGATCTGAGTGGAGGCCGAGGCGGCGGGGCCAGTGCTCTTCGGACCCGGCTTGGGTGCGGCGTCACGGGGCGAGGGGTCGGCGCGGTGCGGCCGCTGGCCGGGGTGGCGCGGGGACCCTGGGCACTCTCGTGAATCTGAGGCTCCTCGGGAATGAGAGGCATGGGCTGATATTTATCAAACGTTGGTGCGGCTCACGTGAACGGGTGGCACGTCAGCGCGGGCGGGCGGTCAGAAATCGAAGCCGAGCTGGCCACTGATCTCCGGAACGCGTCCGTCCGCCCAGGTGCGGGCCTTCTTGAGGTGCCGCCACTGGGGCAGCGCATCAAGATACGCCCACGACAACCGGTGGTGAGGGGTGGGTCCCCACTCCTCCAGTGCGGCCTTGTGCACCGGCGACGGATAACCGGCGTTGTCCGCGAAACCGAAGTGTGCATGCTCGCTGCCCAGGTCGGCCATCATTTTGTCGCGTTCGACCTTGGCGATCACCGAGGCCGCCGCGACCGCCACGCAGGACCGGTCACCTTTGATCACCGTGCGGACCCGCCATGGGGTGCCCAGATAGTCGTGCTTGCCGTCGAGGATGACGGCGTCCGGGCGGACCGGCAGGGCTTCCAGCGCGCGGACGGCGGCGAGCCGCAGGGCTGCTGTCATCCCCATGTCGTCGATCTCCTCGGGGGAGGCGTGCCCGAGGGCGTACGACGTCACCCACTTCTGGAGTGTCTCGGCGAGCGCCGAACGGCGTTTGACGGTGAGGAGCTTGGAGTCGGTGAGTCCCTCGGGGGGCCGGCGCAGTCCGGTGATCGCCGCGCAGACGGTGACGGGTCCGGCCCAGGCACCGCGCCCCACCTCGTCGACACCTGCGATGATCTTCGCTCCGGTCGTGGCGCGGAGGGAGCGCTCGACGGTGTGAGTAGGTGCTTCGTACGGCATGGCGCCCTCAGCGTACGCCGCCCGGATCGGCGCGCGACACCCCGGTTCGGGCAGTCCGTACCGGGGCGCGGCGAGGCTCGGTCAGGTGGTGTCCGGGCGCAGCAGCGGCAGCATCAGCCGGTCGATCATCTCGTCGATCTCCTGATCACTCCATTCGCTGCCGCACATCTTCGAGCGGTACATCATCATGGCGGGTGCGGCATCCAGCACATAGCTGTCGATGGCGTCCGGCCGCACCTCTCCTCGCTCGATTCCGCGTTCCAGCACTTCTCTGAGCAGTTTGACGGTGGGCTCGACCACTCCGTCCACGATGAGGCCATGCAGGCGTTCGACCTGCGCGGGATCGCATTCGTGAATGATCGATCGGAGTGCACAGCCGGGTCGGGAGTACATGGCGTCGCGCGCTCTGCGGCACAGCGCCACGAGGTCCGCGCGGACGCTGCCGAGATCCGGCGCCGCCTCGAAGGAGGGCAGCCCGGCCCGCAGCGCGTCGGCGACCAGGTCCTCCTTGGAGGGCCAGCGGCGATAGACGGCCGCCTTGCCGGTCTGGGCGCCCGCGGCGACGCCCTCCATCGTCAGGCCTTTCCAGCCGACGACGCTGAGCTGTTCCAGGGCGGCGTCCAGGATCGCGCGTTCGAGGACGGCGCCGCGTCGGCGGGGGGAGGCCGCCTGAGCGGGGGCGGGCGTCCAGCGCGAAGTAACCATCTGAGTGTCTCCAGCGGACAGAGTGAGCGGATGTTCCGGGTCGGGACCGCCCGGGCTTGATCTCGGCAGGTGACAGCCGTGACGCGAGGGCGGCGGGGGACACGCCGGACCAGCACGCCGAAGAGAACGGTTGCGTTCACTAACGCGGCTCACTACCGTGGCCGAGACAGTGAACGCGAGCGTTCACTACGCAACTCGTGGGGGATCCATCGTGACAACCTCTCATCTCGTTCAGGACAGGAAGCCGGGTGCGGCTCGCCGGGAAGGGCGTCCCGGTATCGCGCTCGCCGTCATCGCGGCCTGTCAACTCATGGTCGTACTCGACGCGACGATTGTGAACATCGCCCTTCCGCACATTCAAGCGGCGCTCGACTTCAGCACCACGGACCTCACCTGGGTCGTCAGCGCCTACACGCTCACCTTCGGCGGTCTGCTCCTGCTCGGCGGCCGGGCCGGCGACATCCTCGGCCGCCGCCGGGTGTTCATGACCGGCATCCTGCTGTTCACCGCCGCCTCCCTGCTCGGCGGGCTGGCGCAGGAGCCCTGGCAGCTGCTGGCCGCCCGGGTACTGCAAGGCATGGGCGGTGCGATCGCCTCGCCGACGGCGCTCGCACTCGTCACCACCACCTTCCCGGAGGGCCCGGAGAGGAACCGGGCCTTCGGTGTGTTCGCCGCGGTCTCGGCCGGCGGCGGCGCGATAGGCCTGCTCGCCGGCGGCATGCTCACCGAGTGGCTGGACTGGCGCTGGGTGCTCTTCGTGAACGTGCCGATCGGTGTGCTGATCGCCGTGCTCACCCCGCTCTACATCAACGAGTCGGAACGCCACACCGGCCGGTTCGACATCGCGGGCGCCGCCACCTCGACGGCCGGTATGGCACTGCTGGTCTACGGGTTCATCCGCGCGGCCGACGAAGGCTGGCGCGACGACCTGACCGTCGGGTCCTTCGCGGCGGCCGTGGTTCTGCTGCTCGCGTTCGTCTTCATCGAGTCGCGCGCCAAGGAGCCGATCACACCGCTGCGGATGTTCGCCGACCGCAATCGCGCGGGCACGTACGTGATCATGCTGAGTCTCGCCGCGGCGATGTTCGGGATGTTCTTCTACATCGTGCTGTTCGTGCAGAACGTGCTCGGTTACAGCCCGATCGAGGCCGGGCTCGCCTTCCTTCCGGTCACGGTCGTGATCGCTGTCGGTGCCGGTCTGTCGCAGCGGTTCCTGCCGGTGCTCGGGCCGAAACCGTTCATGGTCGTCGGTTCGACGCTGGCGCTGATCGGGCTCGGCTGGCAGTCCCTGCTCAGCTCCGACAGCACGTACGTCGGCGGGGTGCTCGGGCCGATGCTGATCTTCGGCTTCGGCATGGGCCTGAACTTCGTCACCCTCACCGTCACGGCGGTCTCCGGCGTCGCGCACCACGAGGCCGGTGCGGCCTCCGGTCTGCTCAACACCACCCAGCAGGTGGGCGGCTCGCTCGGTCTGTCCATCCTCACGACGGTGTTCGGCACGGCCAGCAGGAACGAGGCCGAGAAGCAGCTGCCGGACTTCCTCGCGGACGGCTCGGCCGAGCAGAAGGCCGAGTTCGCCAAGACGCACCAGCTTCCCGCGCCGTGGGGGCACGAGGTCCTCGCGCAGGGCATCTCGATGGGCTTCATCGCGGCCGCCGCGATGACCGTCCTGGCCCTGCTCACGGCCGGGCTGATCATCCGGGTCCGCAAGAGCGACCTGGAAGCCCTGTCGGGGACGGCCGGTCCCGCGATCGGCTGAACCCCCCGGACCGGGCGGACCCGGCAGCGCAGCCGCCCCCGCCCGGCCGGAACGGACCACCGCACAGCCCGCGTCCGGCGCAGACACCGCCGTACGCGAAGGAACCACCGGCCCCGCCCGACCGGCCCCGCCGGCCGGGAAACGGGCACAGGCCGACGCCCCGCATCCGCTCGGCACCGCACCTCACCCCCTGTCGTCACGCCCGGAGAACCCGCAGCGCCCGGACCGGCCTCCCGGCCGGCATCGAGCGCAGCGTCTCACTCCGCTCCGCCGGGCCCACACCGCTCGGCGGAGCCCGGACCCCGGACACACCGACAACGCGCGGCAGTCACAGAGAGTTCCCGGCGGACACGGACAGTTCCGATCGACCGGGCGACCGGTGCCGTACCTCTCAGGCCACCCCGGGCACCCACTCCGGCAGCGGCTCGGTGCGCTCCAGCCACTCCGCGGGAGGCACCCCCGCCTTCCCCGCGGCGAGCACACCGCCCACGATGGCGCAGGTGGTGTCTACGTCGCCGCCGACCTGCGCGGTCGTCCAGAAAGCGGTCTCGAAGTCGCCGAGGGCGCGCGCCGCCGACCAGAGCGCGAACGGCACCGTGTCGTGAGCCGTCGTACGACGCCCGCAGCCCAGCACCGCCGCCACGGTCGCCGCATCGCCGTAGTCGAGCATGTCTCGGGCGCGGCGCAGTCCGGCACCGACGGCGCTCTTCGGGACGAGGGAGATCACCCCGTCGAGCAGGGCCTCCGGGCCGGGCGGCCCGCCGGGCGCGGCGGCCAGGGACGCCGCGGCGGCCACGGCCATGGCGCCGACGACCGCCTCGCGGTGCTGGTGGGTGGGGTAGGCGGAGATCTCGGCCTGGTGGGTGGCCTGCTCCGGGTCGTCGGCGTACCAGGCGCCGAGCGGGGCGATCCGCATCGCCGCGCCGTTGCCCCACGAGCCCTGTCCGTTGAACAGGGCCGCGGACAGTTCACGCCAGTCGCCGCCCTCACGGACCAGGCGCAGCAGTCTGTTGACGGCGGGCCCGTACCCGCGGTCGAAGTCGTGGTGGTCGGCGAAGGAGCGGGCCAGGGCGTCCTGGTCGATCCGGTGGTGGGCGGCGAGCACGGCGACGACGGAGCAGGCCATCTCCGTGTCGTCGGTCCACTGCCAGGGGCCGTCGGGCAGCTCGCGGCGCTTGAGCAGGGGGTAGTTCACCGGGACGAAGAACTGGGAGCCCAGCGCGTCCCCCAGGGACAGTCCGCGCAGGGCGGCGAGGGCGCGCTCCAGGCGCCCCTCGGAGGAGGAATCAGCGGTCATCGCCCTGCCACTCCAATTCGTCACTCTTGTGTCGCCACCTGTCCGGCACCTGCCGGCGGGCCGCGCGCCCTGCTCCGGGCTCACCCGGAGATCCCGTACGGCTCGGGGTCGCGCCAGCGGTCGAAGGGCCGGTCCAGGGTGTACTTGCCGTCGTCCCCGAGAACGAGCATCCGCATCTCGGCGTTCCCGGGGTTGGACAGGGACTCGAACTCCGCGACGGTCCAGTGGAACCAGCGCATGCAGAACAGCCGCATGGCCAGGCCGTGCGTGACGAGGAGGACGTTCGGCGGGTGGTCGGGGGCCTCGAAGCTGCGGAAGAGGCTCTCCAGGAAGTTGCCGACGCGGTCGTAGACGTCGGCGCCGGACTCGCCCTGGGCGAAGCGGTAGAAGAAGTGGCCGTAGGCGTCCCGGTAGGCCTTCTGGAGGCGTACGTCGTCGCGGTCCTGCCAGTTCCCCCAGTCCTGCTCGCGCAGCCGCGGCTCCTCGCGCACGCGTATCAGCTCGGGGTCGAGATGGAAGGCCTTCAGGGTCTCGTGGGTGCGGCGGTACGGGGAGACGTACACGCTGACGCGTTCGCGGCCGAACAGCTCGCGCAGCGTCTTGCCGGTCTCCTCGGCCTGCCGCCAGCCCCGCTCGGTCAGTGCCAGAGCGTGGTCGGGTTCGCGTTCGTAGACGGTGTCATCAACATTGCCCGTTGATTCCCCGTGCCGGACAAGGACGATGCGCCGTGGTCGTGCCATGCCGAAACCCTAGATCGGGTGACGCCCGGTCGAGCACTCGTACGGGCTCCATACGGCGTACGTCACACGGTGGACGCCGCCCGGCGCGCTCCGGGGGAGGCCGGGCGAGCGCGCGGACACGGCCCGGTCACACCGTCCAGGACGGCTCCAGCTCGACGATCTCACCCGAAAGGGAGGCCACGTCCGCCTCGGTCTGGGCACGCAGGGCGAGCCGCTCCACCCGCTCGATGCGGTACTTGCCGTGCTCGGCGGCCGACCGCCACATGGACAGCACCAGGAACTCATGGCCGGGGGCCTCCGCGAACAGTCCGCGGATCATGCCCGGGGAGCCGGCCATCGCCGGGTTCCACACCTTCTCCTGCATCAGGGTGAAGTGCTCGACCCGCTCCTCGTGGACCCGGCACAGCGCGACCCTGATCAGGTCCGCGTCGGTGAAGCGCGGCTCGAAGCCCGTCTTCACGTCGAAGCGGTAGTCGAACAGTCTCACCTGAGCGTCCTTGAACGTGCCGGCCTGTGCCGCGGCCAGCCGGTCGTGGGAGCGGGCCATGAAGGAGTCGTAGAAGGCACGGCTCTCCCAGAAGGCGAAGATGTTCGCCACAGAGGGCCGCTCCCTGCTCCACCCTCCGCCCTGCCCCCGAACTGTCTCTTATAACCATATCCGAGCCCACGAGACTACGCTGCATCT
>NZ_JALLGL010000175.1 GCF_023072675.1 Streptomyces sp. XM83C | reverse complement strand
GGTCCGGGGCGGGCGGTCGGGGCCGGGTGGCAGGGGCGGCGGTTCGGCGGGTGCGGCCTGTCGGGGCAGACGGCTCGGGCGGCGGCGTGGGGCCGTACGGATGCGGTGGGGCCGTACGGGTGCTGTCGTGCCGTGCCGGAGCCGCGGCCGTTGCACGCGCGGGGTGAAGGCGGGCACGCGCGGGACGAGGTCTCCGGGCACGGCAGGGACGCACACCGCTCCCCCGCCCTCCGGGCCGGGTTCCGCGGGCTCAGCGCCCCCTGCGGGACATCCCCGTCGCGCCGCACACCCGCTGAAGGTCGATGTGCCGGCGGGACGTCAGAAGCGGGGTGGGGGGAAGCATGGTTCCGGTGCTCGTGCGACCAAGGTCCGGCTCTGCACGCCCCATCTGTTTCCCTACCAATTCACTAGGATTCCCTGAGTGTCGAACGGCCCGCTGCCGCCGTCAAGAGGGCGTCCGCCTGTCGGTCCTGCCGTCTCACGTTCCGGGGATTCGGAGCGGTCGCGAGGGGTGCCCGTGCCTCGCGCGTAAACACAAGCGACGTCCGAGACCGATCGAGCAGGGGACGAGATGAGATTCCTGGAACGTGAGCGGGCGGCCCTGGAGAAGCTGCTGCCGGGGCTCGACGACAAGCTGCGCGCCGTACCGCTGATGGACCTGGAGCGGCCGGGCAGCCCGGCCGTCGGACTGTTCCGCGCGTGCGGCGGGCCGGGGCTGCTGGCGCCCGAGGAGTTCCAGGGCCGCGGGGCGGGCGCGCTGGACGCCGTACGGGTGCAGCGGGCTCTGGGCAGCCGGTCGCCGTCGCTGGCCGTGGCGACGACCATGCACCACTTCTCGATGGCCACCCTGGTCCGGCTCAGCCAGGACGGGGAGGGCCTGGAGTGGATGCTCGTCCAGGCCGTGGCCTCGGAGAACAAGCTGATGGCGTCCGGGTTCGCGGAGGGCCGCAGCGGCACCGGCATCCTCTCCCCGTCGATGACGGCCGTCCCCACCCCTGAGGGCCTGCGGATCAGCGGGGTGAAACGGCCCTGCAGCCTGGCCCGTTCGATGGATCTGCTGACCGCCAGCGTCCTGGTGCCGGGCGAGGACGGCGGCGAGCCGGAACTGGCCGTCGCGCTGATCCCGGCGGACAGCGAGGGCCTCGCCGTGAGCGGCTTCTGGTCCAGCTCGTTCCTGGCCGGCGCGGAGAGCGAGCAGGTCACCCTCGACAATGTCCTCGTACCGGCCGACCTGCTGGTGCGGACCGCCTGCCCGCCGGGCGCACGGCTGGACGAGGTGCAGACCGTGGGCCTGGTCTGGTTCGAGCTGCTGATGACCGGCAGCTATCTCGGCGCGGCGAGCGCCCTGGTGGAGCGGGTGCTGCTCAACGACCGGGTGCCGGAGGGCGAGCGGGTGGCGCTGCTGGTCGCCGCCGAGGCCGCCGCGGCCGGCGTGGAGGGCCTCGCCCGGCGTGTCGACGAGGGCGGCATCGACGAATCGGTGCTCGCGGAGGCGCTGTTCGTACGGTACGGCGTCCAGGACGCCCTCGGCCGGATCGTGCCGCGCGCCGTAGAACTGCTCGGCGGGCTCAACTTCATGTCCTCCGACGAGGTCGGCCATCTCGCCGCCTGCACCCACGGCCTCGCCCTGCACCCGCCGGCCCGGTCGCGGATGACCGGGCCGTTCGCCAGGTACCTGGCGGACGCGCCGCTCACCGTGGCCTGAGCGCGCGGTTCTCCGTGGCCCGGGCACCCCGCTCACCGTGGCCCGGGCGCTCGGTTCACCGTGGCCCGAGCACGCCGCTGACCGTCGCCCGAGCCGCGGTTCACGTGGCCCGGCGCCTGCACGCCTCCGCTCCGCCGTCTCCGTCCGGCATCTCCGTCCGGCATCTCCGTCCGATGCCTCCGTCCGACGAGGGGATCACCGTCATGCCTTCATGGAAAGAAGCCCCGCCCGATCGCCCCACCGTGCTGCTCACCGGCGGCTCCGGTGTGCTCGGCCGTGCCCTGATCGACGAACTGGCGGACGACCACCGCCTGGTGTGCCTGCGCCACCGCACCCCGCTCGACGACCCCCGCGTGGAGGAGGTCCACGCCGACCTGCTGCGCCCCGGCCTCGGCCTCGGCACCGCCGAACGCGACCGGCTCGCCGCGCGCGTGGACGCCGTCGTGCACTCGGCCGCCGCCACCAACTGGAGGGCGGCGCCCGAGGCCATCCGCCACGCCAACCTCAACGGCACCCGCGCCGTGCTCGACCTCGCCGAACGGGCCGGCGCGCCCGTGCACCACATCAGCACCGCCTTCGTCGCCAACCCGCTCGCGCCCGAGGAGCAGGAACGCTTCCCGGGCGCCGCCGCCTATCTCGCGTCCAAGGCGGAGGCCGAACAGGTCGTACGGAAGGCGGCCGTGCCGGGGGTGATCCTGCGCCCGTCGGTGGTGATGGGCGACTCCGCAACAGGCCGCATCGCGGGCGCCCAGGGCCTGACCCGGGCGCTCGGCGCCATCGTGAAGGGGCAGGTGCCCGTGCTGCCGGGCGCGCCGGGCGCACGGATCGACATGGTGCCGCAGGACGTCGTGGCGCGGGCCGTCGGCGATCTGCTGCGGTCGGGCGTCACCCACGGCGAGTACTGGCTGACGGCCGGGCCCGAGGCTCTGCTCCAGCGTGAAGTGGTGGAAACCTGCCTGGAGTTCGCCGCACGGTACGGGCCGCGCCCACAGCCGCCCCGGCTGCTGCCGCTGGAGTCGGTGCACCGGCTGCTGCTGCCGCTGATCGAGGGCCCCGCCTTCCCGGAGTCGCTGCGCCGCCGCTTCCGCACCTACGCCGAGCTGCTGCTGGTGTTCCAGCGCGCGCTGCCCTTCGACTCCTCCCTCGGCGGCCCGCACTGCGGCCCCACCGTGACCCGGGCGGGCCTGCGGGAGGCGCTGCTGCGCAACCTGGCCGCCTGGGCGGCGGGCCCGGGCGGACTGCGGCAGCGCCGCCCCCGGACGGCGCCGCGACCGGGCACGCTCACGGGGGAGCCGGCCGCACGCACGGCTGATCCGCCCGCCCGCACGGGGAATCCGGCCGCGCTCACCGGGGAGCCGGCCGCATGACCACGAACCCGACGACCCCCGGCACGCACACCGCCGGCGAGGACATCGCCCACTTGTACCGGGAGCATCTGGCCGTCGGCCGTGCCGTTCTCGGGGAGGTCCTCGGCGGCATGGTGGAGACCCGCTCCGAGGGCGCCTGGGTGCTCACCGCCGACGGCCGCTCGTACCTCGACTTCGGCGGGTACGGCGTCTTCGTCCTCGGCCACCGCCACCCCGCCGTCACCGAGGCCGTGCACCGGCAGATCGACGCCCATCCGCTGGCCACCCGGGTCTTCCTCGAGCCGGTCGCCGCGCGCGCCGCCGCCGCCCTGACCCGGCACACCCCGCCCGGCCTGGACCGCGTCCACTTCGTCAACTCCGGCGCGGAAGCCACCGAAGCCGGACTGAAACTGGCCCGCGCGCACGGGCACACCACGCTGATCAGCACGGCCGGCGGCTACCACGGCAAGACGCTGGGCGCGCTCAGCGCCACCGCCAGCCCCGCCTACCAGGAGCCGTTCCGGCCGCTGCTGCCGGACACCGTGGCCGTGCCGTACGGCGACACGGAGGCGATGTCCGAGGCGCTCGCCCGTTCCGGGCGGCGGGCCTGCGTCATCGTGGAGCCCGTGCAGGGCGAGGGCGGCGTGCGCCTCCCCCCGCCCGGCTATCTCGCCGACCTGGGCCGGCTGTGCCGTACGCACGGCGCGTTCCTGATCGTCGACGAGATCCAGACCGGACTCGGGCGGCTCGGCTCGTGGTGGGGCATGGACGGCGAACGGGTCCGCCCCGATGTGCTGCTCGTCGGCAAGGGGCTCAGCGGCGGTGTCGTGCCGGTCGCGGCCATGGTCGCCACCGACGAGGCCTACAAGCCCTTCTCGAAGGACCCCTACCTGCACACGTCCACCTTCGCCGCCTCGCCGATCGCGTGCGCCGCCGCGCTCGCCGCCGTGGAGACCCTGGACCGCGAGGACATCGCGGGCCGGGCCCGGGCGCTGGGCCTTCGGCTGCTGCACGGCGTACGCGCGGCCTGCACGCCGTACACCGGCGGGCTGGTGCGCGAGGTACGCGGGCGGGGCCTGCTGATCGGCCTGGAGTTCGGCGCCGAGCAGGCCGTGGGCGAGATGATCCTGGAGCTCGTCGGCAGGGGCGTCCTGGTCAACCACTCCCTCAACGCCGGGCGGGTGCTGCGCCTCACCCCGCCCGCCGTCGTCACCGACGACGAGGTGCGGCGGTTCCTCGCCGCGCTGGCCGAGGCGCTCGACGCCGTGGCGGCCCGGCTGGGCTGAGGGCCCGGCCGCCTGCCCGCCCGGGCCGGCGGTCCGGCCGCCGCGGAATTCCCGAACCTTCAGGTCGTGTCCGACCTGGGACGACAGCCGTCCCGGTGACATCCGTCCCGGCGACGGCGGAAAGGTGCTGCCCAGATGCGCCATGTGACCGTGACGATGACCGCCCACGACATCGGACCGGAGACCGCCTACGAACGGATCCGCGACTTCCGCAGCTATCCGGACGTCACCGACACCGTCCGCGAGGTCGTCGTCCATCCGCCCGACGCCGACGGCGGCGTGGTCTCCGACTGGACCGTACGTTTCCGGAACGGGCTGATGCGGTGGTCGGAACGCGACACGTTCGCCCCGGAGTCCCTGATCGTGTCCTTCACCCAACTGCGCGGCGATTTCGAGGAGTTCGAGGGCCGCTGGCGGTGCGCCCCGGCCGGGCGCGGCACCACCGTCACCTTCGAGGCCGTCTTCGACCTGGGCATCCCCACGCTGGCGGAGCTGCTGGACCCGGTGGCCGAGGCGACGTTGCGCAGCAACATCGAGCTGATCGCGGGCGGGCTGCTCGGCCGTGTCACCGTCGAACCGGCCGCCCCAGCCGGGTCGCCCGCTGTGCCGGGTGCGTCGCTCGCCGAGGCCGGGGCGCCGGCCGCCGCCCATGGCTGAGCCCGCCCTCGCGGCGCTCCCGGCGCCCGCCGCGGGCTGGGACGCGCTGCGTGACGACCCCGGCCCCGACAGCGTCCGCTGCCTCGGCCTGTACGCCAGGCTGGCGGCGGGCGTCGCCGTGGTCACCGCGCTCCAGCCGGGCGGCGCCCCGTCAGGGACGACGGTGTCGTCCCTGACGTCCGTGTCGGCCCGGCCGCCGCTGCTGCTGGTCTGCCTGCGCCACGGCAGCCGTACCCTCGCCGCGCTGACCGGCCGCGGCACCTTCGCCGTCAGCCTTCTGACGGAGCGTCAGCAACGGATGGCGGAGCGGTTCGCCGACCCGGCGGTGCCGCATGCCGCACGCTTCGCCGGGCTGCCCGTACGGCGCGTGCTGGGACTGCCGGTGCTGGCCGACGGGCTCGGCTGGGCGGTGTGCCTCGTGGAGGACGTCCGCCGTTACGGCGACCACCAACTGGTCGTCGGCCGCGTACGGGCCGTCGAGGCCGGCGACGGCCGGCCGCTGCTGTGGCACGCCCGGTCCTTCCACGCCCTGGAGTGACCGCCCCCTCCCCCTGAGGACGCCCGGCCATCCGGCCGGGCGTCCTCGCGTGTGCGGTCCGCCAGACCCCTTGCGCCCCCCTCGATGCCCGCACGCGGTACGTACGTCCCGGACGTGCCGTGGCACGCCGTGCGTGCCGTACTGCCGCACACGAGGGAGGACGGCTCGGGTGAGGGAGCACGCGGGACGGACGGCGGAACACGGCGGTGGGTGAGGCCCCGGTCCGGGGCCTCACCCACCGCCGTGTCCCCTCGGCTCCCCCGCCGAGCGTGGGCCCCGCCCGTCGTCGCACGGGCGGGGCCGTCGCCGCACGGGCGGGGCCGTCGGCTCACCGGCCCGTCACGCGGTGACCGTGCCGGAGCGCAGCACCTCGCTCGCCGAGCCGAGGTGGCGGGCGAGGTCGCGGTAGGACTCCAGCACCCCGGTCTCGGTGTAGGCGACGCCGCGTTCGGCGCAGAACGCCTTGACGATCGGGTACGCGTGGCGCAGCGCGGCACGCGGCATGCCGGGGAACAAGTGGTGCTCGATCTGATAGTTGAGGCCGCCGAAGAAGAAGTCGCCGATCAGGCCGGTGGGCAGAGTGCGGGCGGTGAGGACCTGCCGTTCCAGCCAGCTCCACTCGCCGCCGGTACGGGTGGGCAGCCCCTTGTGGTTGATGGCGAAGCCCAGGCCGAGAAGGTAGCCGAGGAGCACCTGGTGGACGGCGAGGAACAGCAGCGCGCTCGGCCAGGGCAGCAGCCAGAACAGGGCGCCGAAGAACAGCACGGCGTGCGCGGCCATCAGGCCGCCCTCCAGCCAGGGCCGCCGCACGGCGCGCCGGCGCAGGGCGATCACCCCGGCGATGCGCAGCACGACGGCCTCCAGGCCGAGCAGCGGGAAGAACAGGTACTGCTGGCGGGCGGCGACGAAGCGGGCGAGGCCGGTGCGCTGCCGGGCCTGCTCGGGTGCGAAGATCGCGACGCGGCGCAGGATGTCGGGGTCCAGCTCCAGATGGTTGGGATGGTTGTGGTGCCGGTTGTGGTGCTGCACCCACCAGCCGAAGCAGACGCCCAGCATCAGGTTGCCGTGGATCAGGCCGAGGGCGCGGATGGTCTTCTGGGAGCGGCTGATCTGCCGGTGCCCGGCGTCGTGCAGCAGGAACGCTAGCTGCTCGTGCCAGACGGCCAGCCAGAGCGCGGCGAGGACGACCTGCCACCAGGTGCCGTCGGTCAGGGCGAGCGCCGCCCAGCCGAGGCCGTTCATCAGCCAGACGACGGCGATGGCCGCCGCGTACTGGACCTTGCGGGGGCGCATGAGGCCGGCGTCCTGGACGCGGCGGGTCAGTTCGCGGAAGTCCTCCTCCGCGGCGCCCGGTTCACGCGGGGCGGAGTCGACTGCCGGAAGGTCGGTCATCGGGATGCCACCAGGCCTTTCGTGCCTCGGGAGGGGAAGGGTGCGAGGGTGCGCGGGCGCCGGGCGCCGGTCACGGGGCGATGCCCATGGCCGGTGCTCGGGCGCCGGGCGCCGGTCACGGGGCGATGCCCATGTCGGCGAGCCGGCTGCGCTGGGTCCGCTCGGCCCATTCGGCGGCCGTACGCATGCGTTCCTCGGCGGTGGTGTCCACGAGCCGGCGGCCGGGCCACACCTCGTGGTCGCCGGCGATGTCACGGTGCTGCTCCAGGCCCTGCTGGAAGAGGGTCTCTCGGCGCAGGGTCAGCTCCCCCACCGGCAGCCGGGACCACAATTCGGTGCCGCGGCCGATGAGTTCGGCGATACGCGGTCGGTCCTCGGGATGATCGCGCAGATGGCGGCGGACGATGGTGGTACCGACGGACAGATGGCGGATCTCGTCGATGCCGGCGGCGCGTTCGATCTGCGCGGCGGGCGGGTCGAAGGGCCGCCACTTGCGTTCGCTCAGCTCGGCGGTGGGGGCGAGGACGCCTTCGACGAGGACGGTGAGGGTGATGACGCCGCCGATGTAGTCGCCGCCGTCGCGCAGCACGGCCAGCCCGAACTCCTCCAGCGGGGTGAGGATCGCGTCCCGGTCGGCGCCGGCCAGTTCCTCCATGACGGCTTCCAGGTCCTTCTCCGGTACGCCGAGTTCGAGGAGATGGCCGCGGAAGGCGTAGGCGTGGCGGGCCTCGTCCATCAGCTGGGTGGTGTAGAAGTCCATGCCGGCCAGGTCGGGGGCGCAGGCGACGAGATGACCGAGGGCGCGGGCGGCCTTCTCCTCGGCCATGGAGCGGAACGCCAGCTCCTGCATGACGGCCTGCCGCAGCGGGCCGTCCTCCAGCATGTGCGCGGGCACGGGCACGTCGTCGGTGCGGCCCATGGGGTCGCCGCCGAGGGTGCCCTCGGGCACGGCCCGGAACCAGTAGCCGAGGTCGCAGCCCTCCGGCGTCAGCTCGGTGTGCAGGGCACCCTCCAGCAGGCCGGGAGCGCGGTGCCGGTCGGCCTCGGCGGGGACGGAGCGGGCGGTGGTGGCGGGTGTGGTCATGGTGTGCCTCCGGGGGTGCGGTGGAGGGTCGGACGGGAGGTCGTGCCGAACGGATGGAAGGTCGGATGCCGAACGGGCGGTAGGCCGGATGCCGGACGGGTGGAAGGCCGGATGCCGGACAGAGGGGGCGCGGCGCGGGATTCAGACGGCCCGTGTCAGGCGCATCAGCCGCCAGACGGCGCCCGGGCTGACCCCGTGCTGGAAGGCGAGGTACTCCGGTTCGATCACCTGGGGGCGCCACTTGAGCTTGAAGGACTCCTGGGTGGCGGCCGGGTAGATCGCCTGCCCCTTGGCGGCGATCAGCTCCACGGCGCGCCGCAGGGCGCCGC
The DNA here is from genome assembly GCF_023072675.1 of Streptomyces sp. XM83C. GTDB lineage: Bacteria > Actinomycetota > Actinomycetes > Streptomycetales > Streptomycetaceae > Streptomyces > Streptomyces thermocoprophilus. The sequence continues at coordinate 5,343 of NZ_JALLGL010000175.1, read as the reverse complement.
TGGTTGGGCCGAACGCGCAGGCATCCAGGCGGAGTTGGACGAACGGGGTGAAGCCGAGGTGGAGCCAGCCGCAGCTCTCCTCCTGGAAGAGCCGCAGCGCCGTGGCGAAGATCAGCTCGACGGTGCCGGGCGGGGCGTCGGGCAGCCGGCGCGTCAGGTCGTACAGCCAGCCGGCCCGCTCGCCGAAGACCGGCGAGTACGACACGTAGGCGACGGTCCGCCCGTCGTGCCGGGCAGTGAAGAGACGGCGGTGGGGTGCGCCGGGGCCGTCGCGTTCGCCGATGAGGAAGTCGAGTTCCTTCACATGGCGGCCCTTGCCGCGCAGCCAGGCACGGTCGATCGCGTCGAGGGCGCGGGCCGTGTCCGGCACGTGCCGTTCGCCGGAGGGCACCTCGGTGACGGTGACGCCCTCGCGGCGGGCCCGGTTGACCATGTTGCGGACCTTGACCATGCGCTGCCCGCCGAGGCCGTAGCCGTCGAGGGCGATACTGAAGGACGCGCCGAACTGGTTGACGGTGAAGCCGTGCCGGGTGTGCAGTTCGGCGGCCGTGCGGTCCAGTTGCACGGCGGTCACGCGGCGTCCGGCGCGGCCCGCCTCGTCGAGCAGGGCGGCGAGCAGCCGCTCCCGGTCGGCGGGGGCGCACACGGGCCCACCGAGCTGGAACAGATGCCGTCGGCCCGCCTCGCGGAACGGCACGAACCCGTCGACGCGGGGTGCGCGGAAGCGGCGGTTGCCCTCGTTCAGGGCGAGGAAAGCGCTGGAGTGGTGGGCGTGGCGGCGCAGCAGGTCGTACGCCTCGTCGTCGGTGAGCGCGCGGGGCGCCTGGCGCAGGCTCATCGTGCCGCCGCCCGGTGCCAGGGGACGGTGGCGAAGTCCCGCAGCGCGTCCTGCACGGCCGGGTGGGGCAGCGGCTCGAAGGACACGGTGAACGGTTTGATGAAGTTGCCGAACAGGGCGCGGTCGCCGAACAGATGGATCGGCAGCACCAGCAGCGCCCACTCCCAGCCCCACAGCAGCACCCAGGCGCCGACGACGGCGCCCTGCACGCTGAGGCTGTGCATCGTGTTGTACAGCACGTAGTAGACGCGGGAGATCCGCCGGTCGCGCCTGCGGTGGTAGGCGAGGGCCCCCGGCAGGTAGCCGATCAGGTCGACGTAGAGGAAGAGCGCGGCGGCCACCCACCAGCGGATCTCGGACAGGTGGGCGAGGAAGAACCCGGCGGCGGTCAGCAGGCCGAGGAGGTATTCCAGGCGGAGCAGCCGGTAGGTGGTGGGGGTCTGGCAGAGGTTGCGTCCGTCCACCGGGGGTCACCGCCCGCCGGCCGGTCGGGTCGCGGTCACGAGGATCATGCTCTGTGTCTCCAGACCGGGATGGGCGGCCAGGTGGGGTGCGAAACGCTCGACGGCGTACGGCAGGGCGAGCAGGTCGGCGGCCTCGGCGTGCCAGCCGTGCTCGCCCCACCACTTCTCGGGGTCGGCGAGCTGCCACACCCAGGGCGTGCCGGAGCCGGCGAGGGCGTCCAGCCAGGGGCGGACGAACGGCGAGTCGGCGGCGTCGGCGTTCAGGCACTCCGCGCCGAGGGTGCTTCCGGGCGCGGACAGTTCCCCGGCGGCGGCCACGAGCCGGTCGACGGCCTCCGGCGGCAGATAGAACAGCAGTCCCTCGCAGAGCCACGCGGTGGGCCGGGCCGGGTCGAAGCCGGCGGCGAGCAGTGCGCCGGGCCAGTCCTCCCGCAGGTCGGCGGCGACGGGGGTGCGGCGGGCGGTGGGGGTGTGCCCGGCGAGGATGCGTTCCTTGAAGGCGTGCACGGCGGGCAGGTCCACCTCGAACACCTGTGTGTCGTCGGGCCAGTCGAGCCGGTGGGCGCGGGTGTCGAGGCCTGCGCCGACCAGCACGACCTGCCGGTTCGCGGCGCGGGCGGCGGCGAGGAGATGGTCGTCGAAGAAGCGGGTGCGTACGGCGAGCCAGTCGGGCAGCACCTGCTGGAGCGGCCCGCTCCCGGGCGGGGCGCCGGGGTCGGCGGCGGAGGCGAGGAATGCGGCGGCGAGCGGGTCGTGGAACAGGGCGTCGTCGCGCGCGGACTCGTGGGCGCGCATCCGTACCGTCCACAGGGCGGTGTCGTCGTGCGGACGGTACATGGGCATGGGTGGGTGGTGTCCTTTGTCGCCGGGTGGGTGGTGACGGCCGGGGTGGTCGGTGGTCGCCGGTCGAGGTGGTGGCGGCCACTCGTGCCCTCCGGCGGTCGCCGGGAGGGGTCGTGCTGCGCGCGGACGGCCGACGGTCAGCGTGAGGTGCGGCGCCGGTCGAGGAGCAGGGCGGCGGCGCCGAGGGCGAGCAGGCCGCGGGAGGGTTTCCAGGCGCGCTGGCCGCCCATCGAGGCGGGTGTGTAGGGCTCGTTGACCTGGAGGGCGAGGCGGCGGTTGGCGGCGTCGGCGAGGATGCCGCGCCACTGTTCGGGGCCGGTGGTGAAGGCGGCGAGCAGGTCCATGGTGTTGCGGGCGGCCTGGTCGAGGGAGAAGTACTCGCGCAGCAGGCTGAGGATGATGCCGCGCACCTCGGCCTTGAACACCTCGGCGAGCGCGATGTCCGGGGCCAGGCAGCGCACCGATCCTTCCAGGTTGGCGAAGGACTTGCCGAGCAGCGAGATCGAGGGCGCCGATCCGATGCCGCGCCGGGTGGCCTTCTCCAGGACGGTGGTCAGGGACACCCCGAAGTTGATGTCCTCCAGGGAGGCCGTGGCCACCTTGGGCACCAGCGCGGCCATGTCGGCGGCGAAGGCGGGCAGGTCGGACCAGGCGGTCACCCGGCCCATCTCGGCCCACGCCCAGGCGAGGCCGTGGCCGTCGTTCTGCGCGATGGACATCAGCAGCGGCAGCAGCCGCAGGCTGGTGCGCCGGTCGAGTCGGCCGACCATGCCCCAGTCGATGAGGGTGGCGGGGCCTCCGGGCTGCGCGAAGACGTTGCCGGCGTGCGGGTCGGCGTGGAACATGCGGTCCACGAAGTAGCCGCGGTACATGAACCGCAGCAGGTCCTTGCCGATGTCGGTGCGTTCGCGGTCGCTGAACATGCGCCGGTCCAGATGGCGTACGGAGGTGCCGGGCGCCAGGGACTGCACGAGCACCTTGGGCGTGGCGTGCACGACGCGCGGCACGTCCAGGCTCGGATAGCGGCGGATGTTCTCGCGGGCCTCGTCCATGTTGCGGGCCTCGCCGGTGAAGTCCAGCTCGGGTTCCATCGCGTCGAAGATGGAGCCGAGCATGGCCTCGACGTCGATGACCTCGTTGAAGCGGGGCGCGGTGCGGGCGATGATCCTGGACGCCTTGCGCATGAGGGCCATGTCGGCTTGTACGGCGTCGCGGATGCCGGGGCGTTGCACCTTGACGACGGCGGGCCGCCCGCCGGGCAGTTCGACGCGGTACACCTGGGCGAGGGAGGCGGCGCCGAGCGGCCGTACGGTGTCGATGTCGTCGAAGCACCGCTTCCAGTCCGGGCCCAGCTCGCCGGCGAGGACGGGCTCGAAGACGGAGAACGGCTGCACGTCGACGCGGTCGTGCAGGTTCTGCAGCTCGGCGATCATCGCGGGCGGCACCATGTCGGGCCGGGTGGACAGGATCTGGCCGAGCTTCACATAGAAGGGGCCGAGGCTCTCCAGGGCGTGGCGGACGGCTCTCGCGCGGCGGGCCCCGTCCCCGGTGGAGGGCTCGTCCGGGGACGGGGAGCCGGGGTCGCGGGCGGGGCGCCGGCGGAAGCGGGCGACCTGTCCGACCTCGTCGGCGACGAGGGTTCCCAGCACCTTCACGACCAGCCGGAGCCGGTTGCCGAGCGGTGCTCCGCCCATGGGCTGAACCTCCTGAATCCCTGGGGGTGTGCGGTCGTACGAGGGAGGGCCGACGGCCGCTGAGGGGCGGCCGGGGGACGGTGGGCCGCGGGAGGTCACCGGGCGGCCGAAGGGGTGCCGCCCGGTGACCGACCGGGTGGGGGGGTGTCGGCTCAGGCGCTCTTGGTGCTGCTGGTGCCGGTCGCCTTCTGCACGTTCTCCAGCACTCGGGTGAGGGCGGAGACCATCTCGGTGAGCTGCCTGAGCTGGCCGGGGAGCTGGGCGAGGCCCTCGACCGTGCCCGCGGCGCCCTGGACGGCGCCGGCCGCGCCGCCCGCCAACTGGGCGACGCCCGCGAGCGGGTTGGCACCGGCGCCCGCGGCCCCGGTCAGCGCGGCAAGGGGGTTGGTCACACCCGTCGCCGCGGCGAGGGGGTCGGCGGGGGCGCCGGTGAGCGCGGCGAGGGGGTTCGCTCCGCCGCCCGCGAGCGCGGCGAGCGGGTTGGGCACGCCGAGGACCGACAGCGCGCCGGCGGTCCTCAGCACATCGGCCGGCAGCCCGGTCAGCGCCTGCAACGGGGCTCCGAAGCCGGACCGGTCCGTGCAGTTGTCGTCCTCGTCGTCGCGGTCGAGGATCTCGTCGAACGCCTTCTTGACGCTGTCGGCGATGTCACCGATGAGGTCCTTGAGGGTGTCCTGGGTGTTGTTCTTGGACACGGTTCTGCCTTTCATCTCGGCGGGCCCCGCTCCCCGGCGGGTTTCATCCGGAATTCACAGAGTCCCGAAATCGAATACGTCCGTAAGGCGGCGGCGCTTCCGGAAAATGCGGCGCGCTACGCCGCCGCCCCGTCCAGCGCGCGGGCGCACACCATTCGCAACCGCGCGCGCCCGCGCGTGAACGCGCCCTCGGCGGCCTTCACCGAGATCTGGTGCATACGCGCGAATTCCACGGTGGAAATGCCCTGGGCGCGCGCCAGCACCACCTGCCGTTCCCGGCCGCGCAACTGCTCGACCTGGCCGAGCAGCCACCGCCCGAAGTCCTGGTCGCAGACGCCTTCGTCGGGCAGCTCCGGCACCCCGACGGTGGCGGCGCGGCGCAGCAGGCGGCGGCGTCTTTCCTGTTCACGGTAGTGGTCGACGCACAGTCGCAGGGCGACGGAGGTGAGGAACGGCCCGATCCGGTCGGGGTCCAGGCCGCTGTGGGAGGCCGCCCGGAGTATGGCCTCCTGCACACAGTCCTCCGCGTCCTGGGCGTTGGGCAACCGCCGGCGCACCAGCCGCATGAGGCGTTCCCGGTGCGAGGCGATCACATCCCACGATAATTTCCGCTGGAACTCCGACGAACCAAGAAGTTCTTTCGTTCGATCCACTAAATCCCTCCGCCTGTCACCCCGAAAGGCAGGCGTGATGCGTGCTCATCCGGTGAGACCGAGTTCGCGTAGGGCGTCGGCGGGGTGGTTGCGGTAGTGGTCGTGGGCGGCGGCGTTGTTCTTCCATCCGGCGAGGTGAGCGAGGCTGATCGCCAG
>NZ_JALLGL010000174.1 GCF_023072675.1 Streptomyces sp. XM83C | reverse complement strand
GGGTGTGGGGGTGCGGTGGGTGCGGTCGGTGCGCTCCGTCGGCTCGGTGCGCTCGGTGCGCCGGGCGTCCAAGGTGGACTTGCGGGGGCGCAGCATGCGGGCGGCGGCCGGCGCCGCGACCAGTGCGAAAGCGGCCGTCAGCACCGCGTCCGGCAGTCGTGCGGCGAGCGCCCCGCCGAGCAGTGCCGGGACGATGCCCGCCGCCGCGAACAGCAGCCCTGTACGCCAGCCGACGTGCCCCGCACGCGCGTGTGCGGTGAGCGCGACGGCGGAGGTGACGGTGACGACGACCAGGCTCGCGGTGGTGGCGGCGACGGGGGTGAAGCCCAGCAGGTAGATCAGGGCAGGGACGGTCAGGACGCTGCCGCCGCCCCCGAGCGTGCCGAGGGTCAGCCCGATCACGGCCCCGGCGAGCAGGGCGAGGATCGTCATGGTGTTCCGTTCGTGTCGTGCGGGCGGGTCACACCGTGCCGGCGCCGGGGCGGATCGCGGTGCGTCCCGCGGGCACGCCGGTTCGGGCGGGCTCCGCACCGTTCACGTCCGCCGCCGCAGCGGCTGTCGGGCTCTCCACGACCACGAGTCCGGCCTGCCGTGCCGCGGCGAAGGTGTCGTCCACGGCGACGACCGTGCGGCCCGCCGCGTCCAGCAGGGAGGCGGCGATCGCCGCGCGCAGGCCGCCCGCGCAGTGCACCCACACCTCGCCCTCGGGCACCTCGTGCAGCCTCCGGTGCAGGGTGTGCAGCGGCAGGTGTGTCGAGCCGTCGATGTGCCCTTCGGCCGCGCGTTCGGAGGTACGGCGTACGTCGACCACGACGATGCTCCCTGCCCGGCGCCGGGCCTCGAAGCCCGCGAGGTCCGCGAAGGAGGCGCGGCGGAACGTGGCGGGGCGCTCGCCCGGGCGCAGCCAGTCGGCGGGGCCGCCGGTCGCGGCGGCGGCCGGCCGGTCGATGCCGACGCGCGCCAGCTCCCGCTGGGCGTCGGCCAGTTGCTCGGCGGACTCGGCGAGCAGGGTGACGGGCTTGCCCCAGGGGATCAGCCACGCCAGGTGGGTGGCGAGCTGCCCCGCGGCGTCGAAGTTGACCGAGCCCGCGACATGGCCCTCGGCGAACGCGACACGGTGCCGAAGGTCCACGACCCACTCCCCCGCCGCCAGGCGCCGGGCGATCTGTTCGGCGTCGGCGCGCTCGGGCGGCGTCAGGTCGATGGGGGCGGGGCCGGCGGCGTTCGCCGGGCCCATGTGCGTGTAGTAGGCGGGGATGTCGTCGAGGCCGGCGAGCAGTGCGGTGACGAAGGTGTCCACGTCCTGCGTGAGCGCCTCGTGGGACGCCTTCTCCTGCCCGATGGTGGTGCCGTCGCCGCCGGCCGTGCGGGAGGCCGAGCAGAAGCTGCCGAAGCCGTGCGTCGGCAGGACGGCCGTGCTGTCGGGCAGTTCGGCGGCCAGCCGGTGCGCGGAGGCGTGCTGGTCGCGGGCGAGGCGTTCGGTGAGCCGGGGCTCGACGAGGTCGGGCCGGCCGACGGTGCCGACGAGCAGGGAACCGCCCGTGAACACGGCCACCGCCGTTCCGTCCAGCTCCAGGGCGTACGCGGTGTGGTGGGGGGTGTGGCCGGGCGTGGCCACGGCACGCAGGGTCAGTGCCGCTTCCGGGGCGACGTCCACGCGGTCGCCGTCGCGGACCGGGACGCGGTCGAAGGAGACGTGGGCGTCGGCGGGGACGAGGTAGGCGGCGCCGGTGATCCTGGCCAGTTCCGGGCCGCCGGTGACGTAGTCGTTGTGCAGGTGGGTCTCCACGACGTGGGTGATGCGGACGCCGCGGTGGGCTGCGGCCGTGAGGACGCGGTCGATGTCCCGGGGTGGGTCCACGGCCACCGCCGTTCGGGTGGCTCCCGCCAGGTAGCTGCGGTTGCCGAGGCCTGGGGTTTCCAGGGTGTCTATGAAGAACACGGCGGCTGCACCTTTCTGTGGGCGCGGGGTATTACCCCCGGGGGTATGTGTCCGACGGTAGCATGAGTACCCCCGGGGGTATGCGGGGGGGCGTGTCCACCTGGAGCGGTGGCGGCCCTTCGCGCAGTTCCCCGCGCCCCTGGTACGGCGGGCCGGCAGGAGCCCGGCGCGCTGTTCCCGGCGACCCCGAGTGCCTGCGGCGGTCCGTTGCGGACGCGTCCGGTTGCTGGGGCGCCTGTGCGGGGCTACCGGGTCAGTTCCGACAGGTCCGTGACCACTCGGTCGGCTCCGTGGGCGTAGAGGGCCGCGCGCCGGCCGGTGCGGTCGACGCCGACGACGTAGCCGAAGCCGCCTGCGCGGCCCGCTTCCGTGCCGGCGAGGGCGTCCTCGAAGACGGCCGCCTGGGCGGGCGGTACGCCGAGGGCCTCGGCCGCGGCGAGGAACGTGTCGGGGCGGGGCTTGCCCGGCAGGCCCCGCTCGGCGGCCACGACGCCGTCGATGCGGACGTCGAAGAGGTGCTCGGCGCCGATCGAGCGCAGCACGTCGACGGTGTTGGCGCTGGACGAGACGACGGCCGTGGCCAGCCCTCGGGCCCGTACGGCCTCGATGTAGCGCACGCTGCTGTCGTACGCGTCGACGCCCTCGGTGCGGATCTTCTCCAGCAGCCGCTCGTTCTTGCGGTTGCCGAGGCCGTGGACGGTGGCGGTGTCGGGCGGGTCGTCGGGGCTGCCCTCGGGCAGTTCGATGCCGCGTGAGGCGAGGAAGGTGCGCACGCCGTCGGCGCGGGGGCGGCCGTCGACGTACCGGTCGTAGTCGCGGGCGTCGAAGGGGCGGTGGCCGGGGCCTTCCCGGTCCCGGAGGAACGCGTCGAACGTCTCCTTCCATGCGGCCGCGTGCACCACGGCCGTCCGTGTGACGACCCCGTCGAGGTCGAAGAGGCACGCCCTGATGGTGTCGGGCAGTCCGAGATCCGTCGTCATGACGGACCGGTTCCCCATGTCGCCGCATCGGTATCAGGCGGTCTGCGAGACTCGGGGCTGTGCCGATCTCTTTCGACGAACTCCTCGACCGGGCCCGCGCCCTCGCCGACGGCCGGCCGCGGGCCGTTCTCGGTATCGCGGGCAGCCCCGGCGCCGGGAAGTCCACGCTCGCCGAGCAACTGGTGCGCGCCCTCAACGGCGACGGGCCGGAGTGGGTGGCGTACGTGCCGATGGACGGCTTCCACCTGGCCGACGCCGAGCTGGAACGCCTCGGCCGCCGGGAGCGCAAAGGCGCGCCGGACACGTTCGACGCTGCCGGGTACGCGGCGCTGCTGCGGCGGCTGCGGGAGGAGGAGGGGCTGCGGGAGGTCGTGTATGCGCCGGGATTCGAACGGGTGCTGGAGCAGCCGCTCGCCGGCGCGGTTCCGGTTCCGCCCACCGCGCGGCTGGTGGTGACGGAGGGCAACTATCTGCTGCTCGACTCCGGCGCCTGGGCGCGGGTGCGTCCGCGGCTGGACGAGGTGTGGTTCTGCGAGCTGGACGAGGAGGAGCGGCTGCGGCGGCTGACCGCCCGGCACGAGCGGTTCGGCAAGACCCGGCGGGAGGCGGAGGCCTGGGCGCGGGGCACCGACCAGCGCAACGCGGATCTGGTCGCGGCGACGCGGGACCGGGCCGATCTGGTGGTGCGGGACGTCGTAGGGTGGCCGGACGGGCCTGGACATCACCGTACTGACGCTGGACTGGGGGGAGTTGGAGCGCACCCCGGCGGCTGAGCGGGAGGGGCTGCTGTACGAGGCCATGGACTCGGCCAGGCCCGAGTCCGGGTGGGTCGTGCCCGCTTCGCCTCGGGTGCCGTGCAGTGCCCGGTACGAGTTCGAGGGCTCCCTCGGGTCGTACGAGCCGCACTTCTGGGCGTCCGGATCCGGCGGGCCGGGCCGGCGGCCTGGTCGGGCTCGCCTGGCCGGGCCGGACTCGGCGGCGGCGAAGGCGCGGGGTCGGCCGGCGGAACTGCCGGCCGGGGCGCGTCCGGTCGACGACGTCGGCCATTCGATCACGATCTACCGGCGGTCAGGACGGTGGTGTCACCCGGTGCCCGGAGCGCGGCCGGCGGCGCGCCGCGACGGGCATCCGGTGCCACCGTCCCGCCCTGGTCAGCACGGTGGGTGAGCTATGTTGAGTCACCGTGGGAGACAAAGGAGGCGCACCCGTGCCCTCGCCTCAGCAGGCACGCGCACAGGCATCGGCGATCACCTCGGGCAAGACCGCCCCGGAGGCGGAGGCATCCCCGACTTCCCAGCTCAGGAAACTCTTCGACAAACCCCGGCTGTCCCCGGGACAGCGGCGCATCGCCCAGTACCTGATCGAGCACATCACCGAGGCGGCGTTCCTGTCGATCACCGACCTCGCCGAACGGGTCGGGGTGAGTCAGCCGTCGGTGACCCGGTTCGCCGGCGCGGTGGGCTTCAGCGGGTATCCCGCGCTGCGCGAGCGGCTCCAGGCGATCACGCTCGGCACCAGGGCCGGCGGGCTGGCGGCGGACGTGGTCAGCCGCGGCAACGAACTACAGGCCGCGGTGGACGCCGAGATCGAGAACCTGGAGAACCTGCGCCGCGACTTCGCCGACCCCGACCAGGTCATCGAGGTCGGCCGCAAGCTGTCGGAGTCGGCGCCGCTGACCGTGCTGGGGCTGCGTATCTCCTCGTCGCTCGCCGAGTACTTCGCCTACGCCGCGCGCCGTATCCACCCGGACGTACGGCTGGTCACCCGCGGCGGCACGGTCGCCTACGACACGCTGCTCCAGTCGCGGGAGGCGGGCGGTTCCTGGGTGCTGGCGTTCTCCATGCCGCGCCATGCGCAGGAGACCCTCACCGCCGTACGCGTCGCGCGTACCGCGGGCCTGAAGGTCGCCCTGATCACCGACCTGGCGCTGGGGCCGATCGCGGACACCGCCGACGTCGTCTTCGCCACCGGTACCGGCTCCCGCCTGGTCTTCGACTCCTATGCGGCCCCCGGGCTGATGGCGGCGGCCCTGCTCCAGGCGATGACCGACGCGGGCCCGGAGCGCACCCAGGCGCGGCTGGAGGAGTACGAGCAGATCGCCGAGCAGCACCACTTCTTCCTGCGCGACTGACCCCGCGGATCCGTACCGCGCGGTAGAACCATTCCTGGCCAGGGCGTTTACCACTGGGGTTTCACCACCGGCGCGCATGAATGTTTTCATACGTCTTGCATTGGCGACGGCATATATAAATACTGCTCACGGCCGCACCGCCCGCGCCGCCGTCCCCTACCCGCGTCGGCGCCCGGGAGCGCGGTCGGGCCTCGCCTGGCGAGCGCCCTGAGGCGGCCCCGGTCATCCCCTAGGCCGGGGTCGCCCCAGACTCGTCGGACACCCCTCGACGCCGGAAGCGAACATTCATGTCCCTCACGACTACGCGTACCAGCCCGGACTGGCCGTGCCAGGTCAAGGCTCCGGGCACCTACGACTGGGAGCGCTCGGCCGCCAAGTGGCTGCGCGAGCTGGTGCCGGCCCGCTACGCCGGCTACCCGGCGCTGATCCGCCACCCCGTCCTGCTGGCCCGGCACGCGGAGATCCAGGTGCAGCACGAGATCCGCGTCGCCCGCACCGCGCTTCAGACGGCCCGCGCCGATCTGCCCCGGCTGGGACTGCCCGAGTCGGTGATCGAGCACACGATCAAGCTGTACGCGGCCGAGGTCATGCAGCTCCAGCACATCGCCCGCAGCGTCCGCACCGTCACCCAGGCGCTCGTCGCGCACAACGCGTCCCGCTGACGCCGGCCGGGGCGCCCGCCGGCCACCGCCCCGGCGCCCCGCCCCAGTACCCCGGCCGCACGGCGGACCGCACCGGTCCGCCCCGTGCCGTCCACGGATCCGGCCGGCCCACCACGGCCGGATCCGTGGCCGCCGGCCCCTGCCACGCACCCCGCACATCTGATCGAGCGCGTCGAACTGTGACATGCTCAAGAGCGTGACAAGCGTTCAGGATGCGTCGGACTCCGGGGCGACCCCCGACCTGGCGGCCCTGACCAGGATCGTCGCGCGTCAGCGCGCCGAACTGGACCGGCTCCACGATCTCGCGGCGACGACAGCGGTGGTGGAGCGCGCCAAAGGTGCGCTCATGGCCCTCACCGGAGGCTCCCCGGAAGCCGCGTACGACGAGCTGGTGAGCCGCGCCAAGAGCGGGGGACGCACCCTGCTGGAGGAGTGCTGGCTCACCCTGGGCAGCCTGCCGCCGCCGTCCCGGCCCTCCGCCGTACCGCGGACGCAACCCTCCCGGCCCCCGGCCGCCGCGACGGGCGATTCCGCCCGCCGCGACATGCCGGGCGCGCAGGAGGCCGACGCGCTCGCCCGGCTCGGCCGGGCACTGGTCCTGGTCCGCTCCCGGCAGGACCTCGCGGCGGCCCTGCTGGAGCATCTTCGGCACGATGTCGGCGCCGAAGCGGTGATGATCTTCTCCCGGCTGCCGGTCGACGGCATCGAGCTGATCGGGTACGCCGGCGTCGACGAGACACTGGCCGCTCAGTGGCGTCATGTGCCGCCGCTGCGCGGCGTCGCCCCGTACGACGCCCTCGTCACGGGCGAGGCGGCCTGGCTGGAGGACTTCACCGCCGCGGAGAAGCGGTTCCGGCTGATCGGGAACCCTCCCCAGCGGTGGCGGTCACGGGCCTGGCTGCCGGCCGGTTCCGGGGAGCGGCCGGACATCGTGATCGGCGTGCTGCGGACCCGGCCCGAGCCTTTCGCGCCGCGTGCGCGCGAACACATCTGGGCCGCGGTGGGCCTGTGCGCCGGGCGACTGCACTCCCTCGACAGCCCGGCCGGGGAGGGGAGCGACGATGCCGCCGGACTCGTCCAGGCCGTGTTCGACGCGCTGCCGGGCGCGGCGCTGCTGCTGACGCCGGTGCGGTCGGCGGGCGGCGCGGTGCAGGACTTCCGTATCGACGCCGCCTCGCCGCAGGCCGCCTCGCCGCAGGCCGTACCGGCCGGGAGCTGGCCGGGCTGCGGCTGCGGGAATACCGGCCCACCGTGACGGACGAGCCTCTGTGGCAGGGCTGCCTGAACACGCTGGCGACCGGGAAACCGTACGAGAGCGAGCCGTTCGCCCAGCGGCAGACCGTCGGCGGCGCCGCCGAACTGGCCACCTATGTGGTGCGCGTGGTGCGGTTCGGTGAGGGCCTGATGACCACGTGGATCCGGCACGACCCGTCCGACCGGCAGGAGCAGCGGCTGGCGGACGTCCAGCGGCTGGGCAACCTCGGCTGGGCGACCTGGAACCTGCTCACGCACGAGGCGGCCTGGTCCGCGCAGGCCTATGCCGTGCTCGGCCAGGCCCCCGCCGACGGGCCCGTCCGGCTCGCGGAACTCCCCGGGCTGGCCGTGCCGGAGGACGCGCCGGCGCTGTCGGGCGCGGTGGGCCGGCTGCTGCGCGAGGGGCGGCCGTTCGACATGCCGTTCCGGGTCCGCACCCGGCACGGGACCCGGCATCTGCGGGCCGTCGCGGAAGCGGTCACCGACAGCGGCGGGACGCCGATCCAGGTGCACGGGTTCGTACAGGACGTCACCGCGCAGCGCAGCGCCGAGCTCGCCCTCGTCGAGAGCGAGCGGGCGATCCTGTCCCAGCAGGCCCTCCTCCAGGCGGAGCGGACCATCGCGGCCCGGCTCCAGCAGGCGCTGCTGCCGCTGCCGAAGAACCCGATGCTGCTGGCGGGGCTGCGGATCGAGGTCGCCTATCTGCCGGCGCAGTCCGGTCTGAACGTGGGCGGCGACTGGTTCAGCGCCCTCGAACTCGCAGGCGGGGACGCGCTGTTCGTCCTCGGCGATGTCGCGGGGCACGGCATCGACGCGGTCGCCACCATGGCCCAGCTCCGGTTCGCCGCGAAGGGCATGGTGAGCACCGGTTCGTCGCTGACGGGCGCGCTGGAGCGGCTGAACTCGCTGCTGCTGCACACCCATGACACGTTCGGCACCGCGACCATGATCCTCGCCCGCTACCACGCCGGCGAGCGTCGGCTGGAGTGGGCGCAGGCCGGGCATCCGCCGCCGGTTCTGGTGCGCGGCGGGCGGGCGGAGCTGCTGCCACGGCCCACGGGAATGCTCCTCGGCGCGTGCGACACACCGCACTTCGAGCAGGCCGAGACGGTGCTGGAGGCGGGCGACCGACTGGTGCTGTACACCGACGGGCTGGTGGAGCGGCCCGGGGAGAGCATCGACGCGAGCCTCACCCGGCTGGTGAAGGCCGTCGAGGCGCAGACGCCTGACGCACAGCCGGCGACGACGGGACTGCTGGACGCGCTGCTGCGGGGCGAGCAGCGGGACGACGTGTGCGTCCTCGACATCCGGGTGCCGGACGGCGGGCGGGGCTGAACCCGAGGCCGGTCACTTCGGCAGGGCCCCCGGCCGGGGCGCGGCGAGGAAGCCGTGCAGGGAGGCCTTCGTCACGGCCACGGGCAGGTCAGGTCGGTGACGTGGAGAAGGCGTGGCCTGCGGGGCTGTGACATGTACTCCTGCTGTGTCGGTACGGGCGAAGCGTACGGGGCGGTGGTTCCCGCCTCCGCATGGGCGCCGCCGGCCGCGGTGGGCACTCAGTACCCCGATCGGAGGGTACTGAGTGCCATTCGGCCTGGCCGGGATGCTACGTTCCGTGCATGAGCTCCAGCAGTACGGCATCCGGGCCGGGCGACAGGTCCGAGACGGCGGGCGGCCGGCCGCCCATGAGGGAGGCGCTGGTCGCGGCGGCGTTCCAGTTGTTCCTGGAGCGGGGGTACGAGCAGACCACCGTGGACGACATCGTGGCGCTGGCCGGGGTGGGGCGGCGCTCGTTCTTCCGTTACTTCCCCTCCAAGGAGGACGTGGTCTTCCCCGACCACGAGCGCTGCCTCGCGGACATGACCGCCTTCCTGGCCGCCGGCGGCGAGGAGCACGAACCGCTGGCACGGGTGTGCGACGCGGCGCGGCTGGTGCTGCGGATGTACACGGAGAACCCGGCGTTCTCCGTGCAGCGCTACCGCCTCACCAAGCAGGTGCCGGGGCTGCGCGCGTACGAGCTGTCGGTGGTGTGGCGCTACGAGCGTGCTTTCGCCGAGTACCTGCGCGGGCGTTTCGCGGACCGCCCCGACGGCACTCTGCGCGCCGATGTGGTCGCGGCGGCGGTGGTGGCGGCGCACAACAACGCGCTGCGTTCCTGGCTGCGCTCGGACGGCGAGGGCGATGCGACAGAGGCGGTGGACCGGGCGCTCGGGTATGTGCAGTCCGCGTTCGGTGAGCCGGCCCCCGCGCCTCCCGCCGAGGAACCCGAGGACGTGGTGGTCGTCGTGTCGCGGCGCGGGGCGCCGCTGTGGCGGGTGGTGCGGGAGATCGAGTCCACGCTGGCGCGCACGGGACCCTCACCAAATTGAGGGTACGGAGTGCCTTTACGCATGGCACTGAGTGCCATACATTGTGGTCGTGCACGGTCGCACGGTGCCGCGCACGGCGTGCACGGGTGCCCCGAGCACGCGGGTTTCCGGCCGAGCGCAGGGAGTTGACCAGCGTGTACCACCACTCAGGAACCGTCCTTCAGCAGGCAGGCGGATCCGCGGCCGGTGTCCTCCAGCCGCGCGCCGAGGACACGGACGCCATCCACTACCAGCGCTGCACCTGGTGCGGCACCGCGATGTACCACCGGCTGCTGTGTCCCGTCTGCCGGGGCAGCGAGCTGCGCACGGAACGCAGCGAGGGCATCGGCACGGTCCGCCACTCCACGGTGGTGCACCGCAACACCCCCGCCGCGCGCAATGTCTCCCTGATCGAGATGGCCGAGGGCTTCGTGGTGCGCGGCCGGGTGATGGGCCCGCCCATCGGCATCCACAGCGGCGACCGTGTCCGGCTGTCCACCGCCAAGGACCCGGTCCGCGGCGAGCCGGTCTTCCAGCTGCTGGACGAGCCGTACCGCGCCTGGAGCTGACCTGCCCTCGCCGACGAGACGCACCACCACCTCTTCCTCGTCACCGGAACCGGTGACCGGCACGGCACCCCCTCCCGCACCGCCCGCGCCGGTGGTCACGGCCCTGGTTGCCGCACCGCCCGCACCGCCCGCGCCGACGCCGTCTCGGTCCCGTTCCCGCACCGGCGACCGGAACGGCCGCCCGCCTCCGATGCCGTACCGTCGGCGTTCCCGGCCCGTCGTCCCGCGCCGCGCCGCCCCTTCCTGACGAGGGGCGGCGCGCCTCGGTTTCCTGCGTGCCGGCGGTGACTCCACACCGCCGGGTCCGCCGACCCGGCTGCGCGGTAACGGAGTTGCCCCGCGACCCGGCGTGTCCGACGTCCTCCCCGGGACCGGTTCCGGCCCGACCGTCTGCCTTCGGCCACGTTCGCTCCTACGGGCAACCCGCCCCTCCCCCGTCCCGTCCTCCGGTGTCGAGAGGGCCCCGACTGACGTACGGGGCGCCTGTGGACGGGGTGTGAGGAGTGAACCATTGCGTTTCGCCCGAAGAACAGGGGTGGCCGCCGCGGCGGTTCTCGCTCTGGCGGGGGCCGCGCCGGCGGCGGCACAGGCGGCCGAGCGGCCGGGGGCCGCGAACGCGACCGCTACCGACGGCAACGCGCTGCCGCCCGGCTGGCGGATCACCGGGGAGGGAGCCGGCCGGGAACTGGAGTGGCGTTCGTCCACCGAAGTGCCCATGAGGGACGCTCGGGTGGAGTTCCGCAGCGGTGACCGGCTGCTCGGGGTGCCCGCACCGCAGCGGGACGGCCGTACCTTCCGGCTGGAACTGGACGACGCCCGCACGACCGGCCTGACGGACCTGACGAATCTTCAGGTCACCGCGGGCGGGCGGCGTCTCGACGCGGCGGGCGACGACGAGGCCCGGCGCGATCGGAAGACCCCGGCGCAGGTCGCACCCCCGGCCGAACTGCCCGCGGCCCGCGTCGATCCGGGGCGGCCGGGACCGTACGCCACGGTGAACGGCGAGTACGCCCTCACCCCCGTACGGCTGCCGGGCTTCGACCAGCCGGTGGAGATGCAGGCCGTGGTGGTCGCGCCCAAGGGGGTGAAGGGGCCGCGCCCGCTCGCGCTGTTCCTGCACGGCCGCCATGCGACCTGCTACAAGGGCGACGACGTGAGCGGCGAATGGCCCTGTGCGAAGGGCTGGAAGCCGATCCCGAGCCACCGCGGCTATCTGCGCGACCAGCAACTGCTCGCATCGCAGGGCTATGTGACGGTCTCCGTCTCCGCGAACGGTGTCAACGGGCAGGACTGGGCGGCCGAGGACGGCGGCGCGCAGGCGCGTTCCTCGCTGATACGGCGGCACCTGGCCCGCTGGGCCGACTGGGCCGCCCGCCCGGCGACCGCCCCGGCCGCCGTACGCAAGGCACCGTCCGCCGACCTGTCCCGGGTGCTGCTCGTGGGCCACTCGCGGGGCGGCGAGGGCGTCAACCGGGCCGCGATGGACAGCCTGTACGCGCCGCCCGCCGACCAGGACGGCCACCACGGCAAGGTGCGCTGGCGGATCCGCGGCACGGTGCTGATCGGGCCGACGATCTTCGGTCAGAACCCGGTCGCGGACGTGCCGTCGGTGACGATCCTGCCGGGCTGCGACGGTGACGTCTCCGACCTTCAGGGCGAGGTGTACGTCGACGGCACCCGGGGTGTCGGCCAGGGCCGGGCGCTGCACAGCGCGGTGTACGTGGTCGGCGCCAACCACAACTTCTTCAACAGCGAGTGGACGCCGGGGCAGGCGAAGGCCCCCGCCGACGACGATTTCTGGGACGACCCGGAGGAGCGGGACCCGGTCTGCTCGCAGGGCACCCCGACGCGGCTCACCGCCGACCAGCAGCACCGGGCGGGCTCCACCTACATAGCCGCCGCGGCGCGGCTGTTCGTCGCCGGTGACGACCGGGCGCGGGAGCTGCTCGACGGCACCGGGCGCAGGGCGCCGTCGGCGGACCCGGCGCGGGTGCCCACGCACGCGGTCGGGGCGGGGCGCGGCGCGGGCTTCCTGCCCGACGACGGTGTCTCGGTGACGGGCGCCCGGCTCTGCTCGGCGGTGGACCCCGACACGGTCAAGGCCTGCCTCGGTGAGGAGCAGGGGGTCTCCCCTCACTTCGCGCAGTGGGACGCGCCCCGTGAGACGGGCCGTCAGGCGGTCGCATTGACCTGGTCGGCGCCCGGCGCGGCGGCCCGGGTCACCGCGGCGCGCCCGATGTCGCTGGCCGGGCATCCGCGGCTGGCGCTGCGGGTGATCGTGCCGCCGGGCACGTCCGGTACGCGGCTGGACGTGGCGGTCGCCGACGCGCGCGGCAAGCGGGCGGTGCTCGGTCAGGTGCGGGTCGACGGGCTGCCGGGCAGCGATCGTACGGCGTCGGCGTGGGCGCGCGAGGTGCGGGTGCCGCTGGCGCCCGCCGTGCGGGCCGGTGTCGATCTGCGCCAGGTCTCCGCGCTGGAGCTGGTGCCGCGGTCGGCGTCGGGGCAGGCGTGGCTGATGGACGCCTGGGCGTGGAAGCCGGGCACCCCCGCGGTGCGTGCGGCGGCGATGCCGCGGGTGGACGTGGGGCGGCTGACGGTCGACGAGGGCGACAGCGGTGTGCGCACCTACCGGGTGCCGGTGCGGGTCTCCGGCTCCGGCAGCGGCCAGGTGCGGGTGTACGTCTTCGACCCGGCGACGGGTGAGGCCTCGGACCGGCTGGTGACGGTGCGGCCCGGCCGCCGGGACATCGATGTGCCGGTGAAGGTGACCGGCGACCGGCTGTACGCGTACGACGTGTCGTACGACATCGCGGTGAAGGCGGTGCGCGGCGCGGTCGTCGGCTCGCATCGCGGCGGGGTCACCGCGCGCAACGACGACCCGATGCCGCGGATCGAGGTGACGCCGGTCGCGGACCGGGTGACGGAGGGGCAGCCGCTGAAGTGGCGGGTGTCGCTGTCCGAGCCGGCCGCGGTCGATCTGTGGCTTGCGTTCTCGGTCGCGCCGGTCGCGGGCGGTACGGAACTGTCCACGAAGGACGTCGACGCGGCCTGGCTGATGGAGCACACCGGTGAGGAGGCGGATCCGGAACGCCCGCTGTCCGGGCTGTGGTTCCTGGTGCTGGCGGCGGACGTCCCGGCGGGCTCGACGAGCGCGGAGCTGACGCTGCCGACGGTCGCGGACTCGGTGGCCGAGCAGGCGGAGACGGTGCGGTTCGTGATGCTCGGCGACGACGGTGAACCGCAGGAGGGCGGTCCGGAGCTGACGGGGACGGTGCTGGACGCGTCCTGACGGCGGTGCCCTCGCCGGCTGGTGCGGGCGGGGCGGTGGCGGCCGGTCGTGCCTCGGGCGCGGCCGGCCGTCGCTCATTCGGCGAGGGTGATACGGATGCCGACGGTGCCGTCCGTGCCGCGGCGCAGCCGGCTGCCGAGCAGGGTGAGCCTGCCGATCAGCCCGTACTTGCGGGCGATGAGGCGGCGGTAGCGGGCCGTGGTCTGCGGATCGCACAGCTCGGCCGTCGCCGGAACCTGCGCGCCGGTGGGCCTGCCGCGCACGTCGCACGGGCCGACGAGGACGTCGGGGCGGGCGCGGATCCGCTTCACCTTCCACGAGTCGGCCGCCGTCCACACCCCGAGCGTGTCGCCGTCGCGCACCACCCATACCGGCGTGGCCACGGCCGTGCCGTTCTTCCGGTAGCTGGTCACCAGCAGATACTTGCCCGCGCCGAGGCGGGCCGGCAGGGCGGAGTCCATGCCGGAAGTGTAGGCGCGGCGGGGCGGGGCGGACTGGACGCGCGGGATGGGGAGACTCGCGCGACTCCCGCCGCCGGGAGGGCCCGGCCGGGGGC
>NZ_JALLGL010000173.1 GCF_023072675.1 Streptomyces sp. XM83C | reverse complement strand
GTGATCCGGGTGGGCGGCACGTGTGCCGGTCAGGGGCGGGCCTCCTCGGCCTGGCGGCAGCGGGCGCAGTAGCGGGCCTGCGGCACGATCGACAGCCGTTCCCGGTCGATGGGACGCCGGCACAGCAGGCAGCTGCCGTAGAAGCCGTCGTCCATGCGGCGCAGGGCGTCCTCGACGTCGGAGAGGACCATGCGGGCGAGGGCGACGAGCCTGATGTGGACCTCGATCTGTCCGGCGGTCCGCTGCCTCAGCAGGTCCTCGTCGCGGGAGGTGACCGGCCCGGCGAGCCGACGGAGCTGTTCACGGCGGAAGGCACGCTGCTCGTTCAGGTTCTCCCGCAGGGCGGCGAGATCCTCGGCCGACAGATGCGCGGCGGCCGGCCGGACGGGGGCACGGCGACCGGCAGCGGGGGTCCGGTCGCTCATGCCGACGGTACGGCCGTCCGTCCCGACGGTCAGGTCGTCCACGCCGACGGTCCGGCCGTCCGTCCCGACGGTCCGGTCGCTCACGCCGACGGTACGGCCGCCCACTCCGGCGGTACGGCCGTCCACTCCGACGGTCCGGCCGTCCGTCCCGGCGGTCAGGTCGTCCACGTCGGCAGTCAGGTGGTTCACCACGTCACCCCCTTCTCAGGGCAGAGCGGAAGAGCGGGTCAGCCGGCCTGGTGGCGGCAGGTCACACAGTGGCGGGTGTACGGCAGGATCTCCAGCCGTTCCGCCGGAATCGGCTTCCCGCAGCCGAGGCAGATGCCGTAGGTGCCGTCGTCGATGCGGGCGTGTGCGGCCTCGATCTCCTTGAGGACCTGCTCCAGGGCGGCACGCTGCGCGGCGAGCAGATGGTCCTCGGCGGTCCGCCCGGTCCCGCGGAGGGCTTCGAGCTGCGCCAGCCGGGAGGAGCGGGCGTGTTCCAGGCGCTGCCGCGCCTCGTCCGGGTGAGGCTCGGCCCGTGCGACGTCGAGCGGCATGGTCGGTCCCTTCACGTGGGCTTGCCGGGGCCGGGGCGGTCCGCGGGTGCGGTCGTCCCGGTGCCCTCCACCCTGGCCGCTCCGACGGCCGGAACCCATCGGGCGCGGAGCCCATTTGTGCGGGGGCGCGCTGTCCATACGGGCACGTCATGGGTGGCGTGCGGGCCCCGAAATGGGGGTCGTCCCCCATCGACGGGCGGAGCGGCGGCGGGCAGGCTTGCGGTGCGGGCACGCTTCGGGCACCGGCGCCGTGACCGTCACGGGCGGACAGTGGAGGTGAAGCGGAACGACAGAGAGGCGTCGACCGGTGTTGGAGTCGTTGTTCTGGCGGATCTTCGCCCTGAACGCGGTGGTGCTGGGCTCGGCCACGGCGCTGCTGCTGTGGGCGCCGGTCACCGTCTCCGTGCCGGTGCTGCTGACGGAGGCGGTCATCCTGGTCGCCGGGCTCGCGGTGATGCTCGTCGCCAACGCCGCGCTGCTGCGGCTCGGCCTGGCCCCTCTGGGCCGGCTCGCCCGGCTGATGGCCACCGTCGATCTGCTGCGTCCCGGTCAGCGGCTGCCCGCCTCGGGCGGCCGGGAGGTCGCGGAGGTGATCCGCACGTTCAACGCGATGCTGGAGCGGCTGGAGCAGGAGCGGGCGGCGAGCAGTGCGCGGGTGCTGCTCGCGCAGGAGGCCGAGCGCCGCCGTATCGCACAGGAACTCCACGACGAGGTGGGCCAGAGCATGACGGCGATCCTGCTGGGTCTGAAACGGGCCGCGGACAGCGCGCCCGAGCCGCTGCGCCGGGATCTGCTGGAGGTGCAGGAGATCACGCGGGAGAGCCTGGACGAGGTCCGCCGTCTGGTGCGCCGGCTGCGACCGGGCGTGCTGGACGATCTGGGGCTGGTCAGCGCGCTGACCTCGCTGTCGGAGGACTTCGCCGCGCACACCGGGCTGCGTGTCGTGCGCCGCTTCGACCCCGACCTGCCGGCGTTGTCGTCCGAGACGGAACTCGTGCTGTACCGGGTGGCGCAGGAGTCGTTGACGAACGTCGCCCGGCACGCCGAGGCCGAGGAGGTGTCCGTCGCGCTGCGCCACGCCGACGGGCAGGTGGTGCTGACGGTCACCGACGACGGTCACGGCATCACCGTGCCGCGCGAGGGCGCCGGCATGCGCGGCATGCGTGAACGCGCGCTGCTCGTCGGCGCCGCTCTGGAGATCTCCTCGCCGCCCCACGGCGGCACCCAGGTCCAGCTCACCGCGCCCGTCGCCAGGAGGCACGCCTGATCATGCGCCATGACACCGATACCCCGACGGCCGCCGCGGGGGCGCACGCCGGGCCGATCCGTATCCTCCTCGCCGACGACCACGCGCTGGTACGGCGGGGTGTGCGGCTGATCCTCGACCGGGAGCCGGACCTCGAGGTGGTCGCCGAGGCCGGCGACGGCGCCGAGGCCGTGGAGGCGGCCCGCACGCACGACGCGGATCTGGCCGTGCTCGACATCGCCATGCCCCGGCTGACCGGGTTGCAGGCGGCCCGTGAACTCGCCGCGCTGCGGCCCGGCCTGCGCATCCTGATGCTGACGATGCACGACAACGAGCAGTACTTCTTCCAGGCGCTCAAGGCCGGGGCGAGCGGTTACGTGCTGAAGTCCGTCGCCGACCGGGACCTGGTCGCCGCTTGCCGGGCCGCGATGCGGGACGAGCCGTTCCTGTACCCGGGGGCGGTCACGGCGCTGATCCGCAACTATCTCGACCGGGCCCGGCACGGGGAGGAGACCCCCGACCAGATCCTCACCCCGCGTGAGGAGGAGGTCCTCAAGCTGGTGGCGGAGGGGCACTCGTCGAAGGAGATCGGCGATCTGCTGTTCATCAGCGTGAAGACCGTCCAGCGGCATCGCGCGAACCTGCTCCAGAAGCTGGGTCTGCGCGATCGTCTGGAAATGACCCGGTACGCGATCCGCGCGGGCCTGATCGAACCCTGACGGACTCCCCGGCACCGCACCGCCCCGGCGGGCGACTCCGGCACCGCACAGCTGGCGGTCCGCACCGCGCGGGTATGGCGGACGGCCCCGACGCCGCACCGGACTGCCGTACGAGGCCCTGGGCCCGCTGTCCGACGGCTCCCGTCGCCCCCGGTCCCGGCCGGGGGCGGGCTCAGCCCGCGTGGGTGGAGAAGAGTCCGCCGGTCGGGCCCTGCTTGTCGCCGCCCTGGGCCTTCTTCAGGGCGTTGGCGAGGGATTCGATGGTCAGCGACTGGAGGATCACCCGGCCGTTGCCCTCCAGGGTGGCCAGGGACAGGCCCTCGCCGCCGAAGACGGCGTTCATCAGTCCTTGCCGGTTGAGGCCGCCGACGCGCTGGACGCCGTACTGGATACCCTCCTCGAACGCGACGACGCAGCCGGTGTCGACCTCGATGCGCCCGCCGAAGTCGGCGGGGTTCAGGTCGATGAAGTTGCCTGCGCCCGCGATGATCACGGTGCCGTGGCCGGTGAACTTCTCCAGGACGAAGCCCTCCCCGCCGCTCATGCCGGTGCGTCCGCCCTGGAAGGCGATGCCGAAGTCGACGGTGGACTCGGCGGCCACGAAGGCGTCCTTCTCGGCGAACCACGCGCGGGTGCCGTCCAGCTCCAGGGCGCGCATCTCTCCGGGGAGCACACCGGCGAAGCCGACGGTGCCCTCGCCGCCCTGCGCGGTGAAGTACTGGAAGGCGAGCGATTCACCGGCCAGGGCCCGCTGGCCGACCTGCATCGCGGTGCCCATGGCCTGACGCAGCAGCCCGCCCATGCCGCCGCTGCCCGAGCCGCCCTGCTGCTGCCCGTTGCCGCCGTTCGACGGGCCCGACAGGCGGGTCTCCATGGTCACGTTGGTCGTCTTGAACAGGAACTTGCCCGCTTCGCAGTACACGGTCTGGCCGGGCCGCAGGTTGACGACCGCCATCTGCATGGCGTTGCCGACGATTTCTTGCTGAAGAGTCACAGCGGGAGAACGCCCGGGGAGGAGCGATTGGTTCCGCGCGGGCCGGCAGGTCGGTGTCCGTACCCCCGCCGGCGTGGGCGGCCGACGGTCGCTGGGACGGACGCATGACTTCAGCAGAGGGATTCACGGCAGAGGGTTTCCTGGCCGGCAAGGTGGCGCTGGTCACCGGCGGCGGCCGGGGCATCGGGGCGGCGACGGCGGTACGGCTCGCGCGGGCGGGCGCCGACGTGGCGTTGACGTACGTGAGCGACAAGGAGGCGGCCGACCGCGTCGTACGGGAGGTGACGGCGCTCGGGCGGCGGGCGGTGGCGGTACGCGCCGACGCGGCGGACGCCGAGGAGGCCGACGGGGCGGTGGAGCAGGCGGTGCGGGCGCTGGGCCGGCTGGACGTCCTGGTGAACAACGCGGGCGTGGGTGTCCTCGGCCCGCTGGAGGAGCTGACGCTCGCCGACGTGGACCGGGTGCTCGCCGTGAACGTGCGGGGGTTTTCCTCGCCTCGCAGGCGGCTGCCGCGCGAATGGCGTCCGGCGGGCGGATCGTCACCATCGGGTCGTGCATGACGCGGCGGGTGCCGGGGCCAGGCGGAACGCTGTACGCGATGAGCAAGGCGGCCCTGGTCGGGCTCACGCGGGCGCTGGCGCGGGAGCTGGGGCCGCGTGGCATCACCGCCACGATCGTCCACCCCGGTCCGGTGGACACCGACATGAACCCGGCGGACGGGCCGTACGCCGGACCGCAGGCGGCGATGACGGCCCTCGGCCGGTTCGGCCGGCCCGAGGAGGTCGCCGACCTCGTCGCCTGCCTGGCGGGCGCCGCCTATGTGACGGGCGCGGAGTTCGCGGTGGACGGCGGGCACGCGGCGTGAGGATCGCGCGGTGCACGCGCGTGTGCCGGGCGGGCGGCACGGGCGGCACCGGCACACGCGCGTACCGGTGATCGGTGTCTGTGCCCGCACGCGCGTGTGCCGGGCGTCGGCGCCCGCACGCGCGTGTGGCCGACGCCGGGGCGGAGGCCGGCCGCGGCACCTCGCCCCCTGGGCTGCCGGGGCCGCCCCTCTGTGGTCCGGTCAGCCGCCGAGTTCCTGGTGGCGGGCCGCGAGGCGGGCGGTGCCCTCCTCGGTGAGGCTGCCGTACAGGCGCAGGCGGGAGATTCCGCCGTCGGGGTAGATGTCCACGCGCGCGTGGGTGCCGACCGCGGCCTCGGGCAGGACGAAGCGGTGATTCGTGTCGGGCTGAAGGCGGGTGCGGGGCAGGATCTCGTGCCACTCGCCGGCCTCACCGTCCTTCACGGACACCGACGCCCAGCCGGCGGCGTTGCCCTTGAGGTATGCGGTGTCGATCTCGAGGGCGCGGATCTCGGACTGCTCGACGAGCCGGTAGCGGATCCAGTCGTTGCCCTGGTCGCGGCGGCGGCTCGTCTCCCAGCCGTCGTCCATCTTGCGGGAGCGGCCCGGCTGGATGGTGTTGGTGGCGGGCGAGTAGAAGCGGTCGGAGGCGTCCTCGACGGCGCCGCCGTTCTCCAGGGCGACGACGTCGAAGGTGCCGAGCGCGGCGAGCCACGCCGGGTCGGGGACGACCTCGCCGTACACGCGGAGGCGGGCAATGCCCCCGTCGGGGTGCTGGATGAGGCGCAGGTGGGTGAAGCGCTGCTCGACGGCGACGGCGAAGCCGTTGGCTGCGTGGCCGCCGACGGGGGTGCGCGGGACGAGGGTCGTCCACTTCACGTCGTCGGCGAGCAGTTCCTCGGGGGACGGGGAGCCCGGCACGCAGACGCCCTCGACGGACACGGCCTGCGGGTGGTTGCCGCGGAAGTGGGCGGTGTCGACGACGATGCCGCGGATCACGCCGGGCGCGCCGAGGCGGATCAGCGCCCAGTCGTGGTCGTCGGCGGTGGGCCAGGGGTGCTCGGCGGAGGTGCCGCGCCGGCGCCGGGTCTCCCAGCCGTCCATGATCTTGCCCTTGTGTCCGAAGTGCTCCGGGTCGAACTCGGGGCGCTCGGGTACGAGGAGGTTCTCGCGCTGGGCGAAGAACTCGTCGTTGGCGGCGACGACCCCCGCGCCGAGCCGCCGGTCGGCGAGGTTCGCGTGGTGGGTGAAGGGGAGGTCGGCGCTGCGGTAGTCCGCGTACGGGTCGCCGCCGCCGTACGGGTTCGCATGGCCGGTGAAGCCGGTAATCGCCGTCACGGTGATCAGGTCCTGCCTTTCGTGAAGTCGGCCGCTGCCGTGCGGGGCGGGCGGTGCGGGTGGGCTCGGTGGTCTCGGGGAGGCGGCCCGGACGGGTGCCTCAGGGGTGCCGGGTGAGCAGGCGGCCCCTCGGCTCGGTGAACTCGCCGTCCGCCCAGATGCGCTGCCCGCGCAGCCAGGTGGAGCGCACGACGCCGGTGAGGGTGCGGCCCGCGTAGGCGGTGACCGGGTTGCGGTGCTGGAGGGCGGCCGGGTCGACGGTGAAGGAGGCGTCGGGGTCGAGGACGGCGAAGTCGGCGTCGCGGCCGGGTGCGATGGCGCCCTTGGTGTCGAGGCCGACGAGGGCGGCGGTGCGCTCGGACATCCAGCGGGCGATGTCGTCGAGGGTGTGGCCGCGGCGGCGGGCCTCGGTCCACACGGCGGCCAGGCTGAGCTGGAGGCCGGAGATGCCGCCCCAGGCGGTGGCGAAGTCGTCGGTCTTCAGGTCGGCGGTGGACGGCGAGTGGTCGGTGACGACGCAGTCGACGGTGCCGTCGGCGAGTGCCTCCCACAGCAGGTCCTGGTTGGCGGCCTCGCGGATGGGCGGGCAGCACTTGAACTCGCTGGCGCCGTCGGGGACCTCCTCGGCGGTGAGGGTGAGGTAGTGCGGGCAGGTCTCCACGGTGATCCGCACGCCCTCGGCGCGGGCCTGCCGGATCATGGGCAGGGCGTCGCCGGAGGACAGATGCAGGACGTGCACGCGCGCGCGGAGGCGCCGGGCCTGGTCGATCAGGCGGGCGACGGCGGTGTCCTCGGCGTCGCGGGGCCGGGAGGCGAGGAAGTGCGCGTACTTCGGGCCGCCCTGCTGGGGGGCGGCGGCGAGATGGTGGGGGTCCTCGGCGTGCACGATCATGAGGCCGTCGAAGCCGGCGGTCTCCGCGAGGGAGCGGGCCAGCTGCTCCTGGTCGAGGTGGGGGAACTCGTCCACTCCGGACGGCGACAGGAAGGCCTTGAAGCCGAAGACGCCGGCCTCGTGCAGCGGGCGGAGGTCCTTGACGTTGTCGGGCAGGGCGCCGCCCCAGAAGCCGACGTCGACGTGGGCCTTGTCCCGGGCCGCCTCCTGCTTGACGCGCAGGTGGTCCACGGTGGTGGTGGGCGGCAGGGAGTTCAGGGGCATGTCCACGAGGGTGGTGATGCCGCCGGCCGCCGCGGCGCGGGTGGCGGTCCAGAAGCCCTCCCACGCGGTGCGGCCCGGGTCGTTGACGTGGACGTGGGTGTCGACGAGGCCGGGCAGCAGCACGTCGTCGCCGTAGTCCTCCACGCGGGCACCGGCGGGGACGTCCGCGTCGTACGGGAGTACGGCTGTGATCGTGCCGGCGGTCACCGCGACGGACGCGGCGCGCGTGCCCTCCGGGGTGACGACCCGCCGTGAACGCAGTACCAGCTCAGCCTCGGACACCGGGACCCCTCTCCGTCCGCTCTCCCACCGCACCACTTTTTCAACGTTCTGTTGAAGTCGCGCTTCCGGAGTCTTCACTCCCGTTTCGACCTCGTCAAGGGCACACTCGTCCACAGTGCGCCTGCCGCGCACAACTCTGGACGTTTCCACAAAGCGAAATTAGAATTCCGATAAGCAGAACGTAGCTACGTACCAGCGGGGAGTCAACCGACCGCCGGGTAGGCTGCTGCCTCTCCAGCCAGCCCCGAAAGGAACGCGCCGTGCCGACGTCCAGCGCCAGCACCACCGGCTCCGCCAAGTCCGCCGCCTCGGGCGGCGTCCAGTCCCTGGAGCGTGCCTTCGATCTGCTGGAGCGGATGGCCGACGCGGGCGGCGAGGTGGGGCTGAGCGAGCTGTCCGCGAGCAGCGGTCTGCCGCTGCCGACGATCCACCGTCTGATGCGCACGCTGGTCGCCTGCGGGTACGTCCGGCAGCAGGCCAACCGGCGCTATGCGCTCGGCCCGCGGCTGATCCGGCTCGGCGAGTCGGCGTCCCGGCTGCTGGGCACCTGGGCGCGCCCCTATCTCGCCCGGCTGGTGGAGGAGACCGGCGAGACGGCCAACATGGCCCTGCTGGACGGCGACGAGATCGTGTACGTGGCGCAGGTGCCGTCGAAACACTCGATGCGGATGTTCACCGAGGTCGGGCGGCGGGTGCTGCCGCACTCCACGGGCGTGGGCAAGGCGCTGCTCGCCGGGTTCCCGCCGGAGGAGGTGCGGGCGCTGCTGGCCCGTACGGGGATGCCGGCCGCGACCGAGAAGACGATCACCACACCGGAGGGTTTTCTCGCGGCACTGGAGGACGTACGGCGTCTCGGGTACGCCGTGGACGACAACGAGCAGGAGATCGGCGTGCGCTGTCTCGCCGTGTCCGTGCCGGACTCGCCGACCGCGGCGGCCATCTCCATCTCCGGGCCGGCGGGGCGGGTGACCGAGGCGGCGACGGAGAAGATCGTGCCGGTGCTGCAGGAAGTGGCGCGGGAGTTGTCGGAGGCGCTCGCCAGCACGGGGTGAGTGGTTTTGCGCAGTTCCCCGCGCCCCTTCGAGGTGCCTGGGGTTTCGTTGTCACCCGCCCGCCGGTGGGGGCTGGGCGCGCAGTTCCCCGCACCCCCGGTGTGGTTGCCGTCTGCCGGTCGGTGGGGGTCAGTTCGGGCGTGGTTCGCCGAAGAGGGCTATGGCCTCTCGTAGGCGGCGTACGCCCGGATTGAGGGCGCTCACCGAGCCGATGGCGCCTGCCACCAGCAGCAGGGAGCGACGCAGGTGGAGGAGTTCGGGGGTGCCGGACTCGGCCATGGCGTGCAGTGCGGCCAGTTCCTCCTCGGCTATGGCCCGGTCGGCGAACTCGGCCGGGTGTGCGGCGAGTTCACGACGCAGCCGGGACACGGCGGAGCGCAGCTCCGTCACGCGTGGGTCCTCGTCCCTGCCGGCTGTCGGCTTCTGCCGCTGCTCGACGCTCCGCAACACAGCCCTCCCCCTCGCACGTCCTTGTGCACGCCCCGCCCCCGGGCTTCGGCGGTACGGCCCGGTCGGTACGGGAAGCGCCCAGTAAACGCCACCCCGGGCACCCGCGCCAGTCCGTTGCGTGAGCCTGTTGATGCGCACGGTGACCGAGTGCGCCGACACGGCGGTCCGGGTGGGGTATGCAGGGGTGCATGACGACGACACATCGGACACCGTGCGAGGCCGACCCGGTGGCGGGGCTGGTGCTCGCCGCGGGCGGCGGACGGCGGCTCGGCGGACGCCCCAAGGCCATGCTGACGTACCGGGGCAGGCCGCTCGTGGAACACGCGGTGGGGGTGCTGCGGGGCGCGGGCTGCACGCGCGTGCACGTGGTGCTGGGGGCCGCCGCGGACACCGTACGGGAGCGGGCCCGGCTCGACGGGTGCGTCCTGGTGGACAACCCGGACTGGGAGGAGGGCATGGGCGGCTCGCTGCGCGCGGGGCTGGCCTCCCTCGCCGGGACCGGGGCCCGCGCCGCGCTCGTGTCCCTCGTCGACCAGCCGGGCATCGGCGTGGAGGCGTGCACGCGCGTGCGTGCCGCGTACACCGGCGAGACCTCCCTCGCGGCGGCCTCGTACGACGGAACGCGCGGCCATCCGGTGCTGTTCGGCGCCGGGCACTGGGCGGGCATCACGGCGAGTGCGAGCGGCGACCGGGGGGCACGCGCGTATCTGAAGGAGCACGAGCCGGAGCTGACTCTCGTGGAGTGCGCGGACGTGGCCGAGGCCTGGGACATCGACACCGAGGCCGACCTGGGCCACCTTGAGTGAGCGGGGTGGCACGCAGAGCCGCTTTCCCTCGACTCGGAGAATCTCGACATCGACAAACCGTTGAAGTTCCACGATGAGGAAACTACTATCCACTGACCAGAAGCACTCGACCTCCCCTTTTGCCTGACCCGACCGCGCCGGCCGGGTCCGGGGACGTGTCACGGGCGGGATCTCGCCCCTGTTCATCCCTGTTCGTCCGCTCAGGCACCCGGTGCCACCGCTGAAGGAAGTGACAGCTCATGTCCGCACCAGCGCCGTCCCCGCTGGCCATCGTCGACGCCGAGCCCCTGCCCCGGCAGGAGGAGGTCCTCACCGACGCGGCGCTCGCCTTCGTGGCGGAGCTGCACCGGCGGTTCACGCCGCGCCGTGACGAACTCCTCGCCCGCCGGGCCGAGCGCCGCGCCGAGATCGCCCGCACCTCCACCCTCGATTTCCTGCCGGAGACGGCCGCGATCCGCGCGGACGACTCCTGGAAGGTGGCCCCCTCCCCCGCGGCCCTGGACGACCGCCGCGTGGAGATCACCGGCCCGACCGACCGCAAGATGACCATCAACGCCCTCAACTCGGGCGCCAGGGTGTGGCTCGCGGACTTCGAGGACGCCTCCGCCCCCACCTGGGAGAACGTCGTCACCGGCCAGCTCAACCTGATCGACGCCTACACCCGCCGTATCGACTTCACGGACGAGCGCACCGGCAAGACCTACGCCCTGCGCCCGGACGAGGAACTCGCCACGGTCGTGATGCGCCCGCGCGGCTGGCACCTGAACGAGCGGCACCTCGTCGACGCGGACGGCACGCCCGTGCCCGGCGCGTTCGTCGACTTCGGCCTGTACTTCTTCCACAACGCCCAGCGCCTGCTCGACCTCGGCAAGGGCCCGTACTTCTACCTCCCGAAGACCGAGTCCCATCTGGAGGCCCGCCTCTGGAACGACGTGTTCGTCTTCGCACAGGACTACGTCGGCATCCCCCAGGGCACGATCCGCGCGACCGTCCTCATCGAGACGATCACCGCCGCGTACGAGATGGAGGAGATCCTCTACGAACTGCGCGACCACGCCTCCGGGCTGAACGCCGGCCGCTGGGACTATCTGTTCTCCATCGTCAAGAACTTCCGCGACGCGGGCCCCCGGTTCGTGCTGCCGGACCGCAACGCCGTCACCATGACCGCGCCGTTCATGCGCGCCTACACCGAACTGCTCGTGCGCACCTGCCACAAGCGCGGCGCGCACGCCATCGGCGGCATGGCGGCGTTCATCCCGTCCCGCAAGGACCCCGAGGTCAACAAGGTCGCCTTCGAGAAGGTCCGCGCCGACAAGGACCGTGAGGCGAACGACGGTTTCGACGGCTCCTGGGTCGCCCACCCCGACCTCGTGCCGATCGCCATGGAGTCCTTCGACAAGGTCCTCGGCGACAAGCCGAACCAGAAGGACCGGCTGCGCGAGGACGTGCACGTCGAGCCGGCCGACCTGATCGCGATCGACTCCCTGGACGCCAGGCCGACGTACGCCGGTCTCGTCAATGCCGTGCAGGTCGGCATCCGGTACATCGAGGCGTGGCTGCGCGGCCTCGGCGCGGTCGCCATCTTCAACCTCATGGAGGACGCGGCCACCGCGGAGATCTCCCGCTCGCAGATCTGGCAGTGGATCAACGCGGGCGTGCAGTTCGAGAACGGCGAGAAGGCCACCCCCGAGCTGGCCCGCAAGGTCGCCGCCGAGGAGCTGGCGAACATCCGCGCCGAGATCGGCGAGGAGGCCTTCGCGGCCGGCCACTGGCAGCAGGCGCACGACCTGCTCCTGGAGGTCGCCCTCGACGAGGACTACGCCGACTTCCTCACGCTGCCCGCGTACGAGCAGCTGCGCGGCTGAAGCCGCCGACGGACAGCCGACGGACGACGCGGCGGGCGGCTCCGGGAAGGTTCCCGGAGCCGCCCGCCGCGGTCACTTCACGTGCACCGACCAGTCCTGTTCGGCGGCCGGTTTGCCGTGCAGGTCGGGGACCTGCCGCAGCCAGGCGGGGCGTCCGCGCCGGTTTCTCGCGGCGCGCCGCTCGTTCTCGGCGGTCAGCTCCTGACGGCTGGGGAAGTCGGTCGGCAGCCACCGCTCGGACAGGCGCACGCGCGCGTGGAGGTGGTCCACATACGCCTCCCGGGCGGCGTCCGGGGTGGCGAAGTCACCGTCGGTGAGCCAGGCGTCCGGTACCTCGGCGACGATCCGGCGCAGCAGCTCCTCGGTCACCTTCGGCGCGAGTTCGGCGTCGGCGGCCCGCACGTCGGGGCCGTAGTGGCCGAGCGCGTGATGCCGGAAGTCGTACGCCTTGGCGGGGTCGGCGCCGTCCCAGCGGTGGTGGAAGACGAGGGCGGCGCCGTGGTCGATGAGCCACAGCCGGGGCGGGGCGACGCCCAGTGTCGGCCACACCATCAGGTTGGAGCTGTGCACGGTCCGGTCGACGTTGGCGGTCAGCGCGTCCAGCCACACGATCCGCCCGGCCTCCACCGGGTCGACGTCGAACACCTCCGCCAGCTCGGGCGTGAGGTCGCGGGCGCCCGGCAGATGGTCCATGCCGAGGTTGACGCCCGCGCTCGCCGTGTGCAGGTCCCGCACCTCCTGGTGGGGCTCGTCGGCGGCTACCGCCGGGTCGAAGTGCACCAGCACCAGTTCGGGGAAGCGCAGGCCCAGCGCCCGGGCCAGCTCCCCGACGATCACCTCGGCGACCAGCGCGCGCGTGCCCTGCGCGGAGCCGGTGAACTTCACGACGTACGTGCCGTCGTCGTCGGCCTCGACGACGGCGGGCACGGACCCGCCCGACCTCAGCGGGGTCACGTATCGAACAGCAGTCACGTCGCGCAGCACACCGGCCAGGGTAGATCAGTGCGCGGCGAGCGGGTTGGGCAGCGGACGGTAGCGTGCGGCGGCGCCGTCGGCGCCGGTCCAGCGCAGCAGCAGGTTGGTCTTGCCGGGCAGGGTGGGCGCGGTGAGCAGAGCGGCGGCCTCCGGCAGCCCGGTGCCGGCGAGGGCACGGCGCGCGGCCGGCCACGGGTCGAGGCCGGGGTGGTGCTCGGCGAGCGCGGCGGCGACCTCGGTGAGGTGGTTGACGACCAGGCAGTACACCAGCCGCTCCCAGCCCGCGTCCCGGCCGACGTCGGGCAGCAGTTTCACACCCTCCGCGTCCCGGAACAGCGCCTGCACGGGCGTGCCGTCGGCGTCGACGGCGACGAGCGTGTTCTGCAGGTGTGCCTCCAGTACGACGCCGTGGTCGGCGTACGCGGCCAGCGCGGGCGGTACGACGGCCGTGAGGTAGGCCTCCCACCAGGCGTGCGGGTCGCGGGCGGCGGCGAGCGGGTTGCCGGGGAAGCCCTCGACGAGGGCGGCGGCGAGCAGCGGGGTCGCGCCGGGCAGGAGGGGGCCCCGCAGGCCCTCGCGGACCAGTACGGCGAGCTCCTCGAAGGCGAAGCGGGCGGTGCGCCAGCCACGGTCGCTGAGCCAGGCGGCGGGGCCGGGCGCGGCGGCGAGGGCACGGCGGGCGGCGGTGTCGGTGCGGCGCAGCCGCAGCAGGTCGTGCCGCCACAGGCGGCGGATGTCATTGGTGATCCGCACATCGAGGCTGAACTTGACGAACAGGTCGGCGTCCGGGTCGTACACCGTGCGGATCGCGGCGGTCGGCCAGACGGGTGCGGGGGTGGTGCCGAGCCGGATCAGCCGGCCGTCGGCGAACGCGGCGGCGAGGGCGGGTGCGGTGAGGTCGAGCTGCCAGGGGTGGGCGGGCAGCAGCCGGTAGCCGGGCGGTGCGCTGCCCAGGGTGTCCAGGGCGCCGGTGTCGCCGTCCTCGGCGACGGTGTCCTCGCGCAGGCCGAGCAGGACGAGCGGGAAACGGGCGTGTGCCTCGGGGG
>NZ_JALLGL010000172.1 GCF_023072675.1 Streptomyces sp. XM83C | reverse complement strand
GGGCGGGCTCCGGAGGGCGGGCGGAACCCTGCTGGGCGAGTGCGCCGAGCGGTACGGCACCGCGGTCGGCCCGCGGACCACGGTGTTCGTGCTCGGGGACGCCCGTACGAGCATGGCCGATCCGAGTCTGCCCGCGCTGCGGGAGATCGCCGGGCGGGCGCGCCGCGTGTACTGGCTGAACCCGGAGCCGCGCGCCCGGCGGGGAACGGGTGGCTCGGCCGGCGCCGAAGCACGCGGCGCCGGCCGAGATGCACGGGTGCCGCACCGCCCGCCGACCGGGCGCGCTGGTGGGCAGGTTGCTGGCGGTGTGAGGGTGGGGGCGGGGGCCGTGCGGTCCTCGTCCTCGGGTTCGGTTCAGTGCTTCTTGGCGTACTCCTTGGCCGTCTGGCCCTCGAAGTCGAAGGTGATGCAGGGTTCGTCGCCGATGACCCACGCGTCGTGGCCGGGCGAGCACACGAACACGTCGCCGGGTCCGACCTCGCTCTCGGTGCCGTCGTCCATGCGGACGTGCAGCCGACCCTGCATGATGTAGCCGTTGTGGTTCATCTGGCAGCTCTCGGTGCCCGCGATGGGTCCCACGTCCGTGGACCAGCGCCAGCCCGGTTCGAACGTGGCGATGGCGAAGTCACAGCCTGTCAGGTGGACGGCCTCGATGTGCCCGTGCGGGAAGTCGCGCCGTTCGTCGGGCTTGTCCAGTGTCTTGGCCTCCAGCATGACGGTCCTCCTTTCCGGCCGCGTGCGCCGCGGCCGGGGCCGGTCTCCGTCTCCCTGCGGGCGCGGGGGCGACCGGCGGGGCCCGGCCCCTGACCTCCATGGTCCGCCGGGCCCGCCATGAGCACCATCGGGACGGCGGGCGTCAGCCGAGCAGCTGCGCGAAGCGTTCGGTGTCGATGTTGCCGCCGGAGAGGATCAGTCCGATGCGACGGGGCAGCGGGTCGAGACGGCCCGCGAGGAGCGCGGCGAGCGGGGTGGCGCCGCTGGGCTCCAGAACGATCTTCAGCCGTTCGAAGGCGAAGCGCATCGCGGTGACGATCTCGTCGTCGGTGACGAGGGCGACCGCGTCGACGAGCCGCCGGTTGACGGAGAACGTCAGTTCGCCGGGGATCTCGATGGCCTGCCCGTCGGCGATGGTGCGCGGCACGGGCACGGAGATCCGCCGGCCCGCCTCCAGTGAGCGCCGGGTGTCGTCGCCGGCCTCAGGCTCGACGCCGATCATGCGGATGCCGGGGTGCAGGCCCTTGGCGGCGGTGGCGGCGCCGGCCATCAGCCCGCCGCCGCCGACGGGCACGAGGAGGGCGTCGAGTTCCCCTGTCTCCTCCAGCAGTTCGAGGGCGGCGGTGCCCTGCCCGGCCATGATGTGCGGGTGCTCGTAGGGCGGGATCAGGGTGAGGCCGCGCTCGGCGGCGACGGCCTCGGCGATGGCGACGCGGTCACCGGTGTAGCGGTCGTACGGCACGATCTCGGCGCCGTATCCCTCGGTGGCGGCCCGTTTGGCGCGCGGGGCGTCCTCCGGCATGACGATGACGGCGCTGGTGCCCAGCTCGCGGGCGACGAGGGCGACGGCCTGGGCGTGGTTGCCGGAGGAGTAGGCGGCGATGCCCCGCTTCAGCTGCTCGGGGGTGAGGCGGGAGGCGGCGTTGTAGGCGCCGCGGAATTTGAAGGCGCCCATCCGCTGGAAGTTCTCGCACTTCAGGTGCACTTCGGCGCCGACGAGGGCGTCGAGGGTGCGAGACCGCAGGACGGGCGTGCGGTGGGCGACGCCCGCGAGGCGGGAGGCGGCGTCACGGACGTCGTCGAGGGTGATCGGGGCTGCGGTGGTGGTCACGGGCGGTCTCCGTCGCGGCTCGGGCCTGGGAGAGGTAGCTGTAGGCGGAGGCGCGGGAGATGCCGAGACGGGCGGCGACCTGCTCGACCGCGCCGCGCACGGCGAAGACGCCGCGTTCGTCCAGGCCTCGGAAGAGGTCCAGGCGGCGCGGCCGGTCCAGTGCCGCCCAGGTGCGGTCCTGGCGGCGCAGGTGGTCGTCGACCAGGGCGTCGACGACGGTGTCGATGTCGTTGCCGAAGGCGGTGACGGGCTCGTCCCGGGCATCGCCGGGTACGCCGGCGAGGGCGCCGAGGAGAGCGTGGGCGCGGTCGACGGCGGTGACGTCCACGTTGACGCACAGGGCGCCGAAGACGGCGCCGGTGGAGTCGCGCAGCACGACGGTGGACGACTTCAGCAGGGTGCCGTCGGGGGTGCGGGTGCGGTAGTTCAGCTCGTCCGTCGCGGCGTCGCCGCGGGCCAGCACGCGCATGCCGATCTCACTCATCGCGCCGCCGGGCCTGCGGCCGGTGACCGACCCGGCGACGGCGACCACCGACCTCTCCGGGTCGCGGTAGTCGTGCAGCACGACCTCGCACAGCGGGCCGAAGGTCGCGGCGATGCCGTCGACGACGGGC
The DNA here is from genome assembly GCF_023072675.1 of Streptomyces sp. XM83C. Lineage (GTDB taxonomy): Bacteria > Actinomycetota > Actinomycetes > Streptomycetales > Streptomycetaceae > Streptomyces > Streptomyces thermocoprophilus. The sequence goes on along the minus strand of NZ_JALLGL010000172.1, from coordinate 11,345 downwards.
CGCAGCGCGGCGAGGATCGCGTCACGCTCGGCGCGCAGGGCGGCGGATGCCTCGGCCATACGACCCCCTCCGGACTCTCCGGCCCTCCGGCTCCCCTTCTCTGGACTGGACGTCCAGAACTTGGATTCCTCATCCAAACAGAGGGTGTGCCGCGAGGCAAGAGCCGTCGGTGCCCGCTCTCGCGTGCGGTCCCGGCATCCGGGCGATGGGTCCCGGAACCGGCGGCCGTGCGGTCGGGTCCCGCTCAGTGGTTGGGGGCCGCCGCGCTGATCTGCGCCAGCGCCGCCTGCGCCGCCTCCGGCTCCTCGACGGTGGCGAGATCGCCGAGGCTGACCATGCCGACGGGGCAGCCGCCGCGCTCGACGACCGGCAGCCGGCGCACGGCGTGCTCGCGCATCAGCTCGACGGCGTGGTCGGTGGTGTCGTCGGGGGCGAGGGTCACCACCGGGGGCCTGCTGCACACCTTGCCGACGGCGGTGGTGTGCGGGTCGAAGCCGTCGGCGACGGCCCGTACGACGATGTCCCGGTCGGTGAGCACGCCGAACAGGTCGCAGTCGTAGGCGACGAGGACGTCCCCGACGTCCTGCTCACGCATCACACGGGCCGCGCGTTCCAGCGTGGTCATCGGCTCCACCGCGACCGCGCCGGGCGACATCACGTCACGAACGAGCCGGGTCATGGCTACCTCCGGGGTCGGCGGGACACTGCCTGCCCAGCCGCGTAGCCCGAACCGCGGGCGGCAAACGGAACGGCCGCATCCGGGCAGCGGATGGGGAGCGTCCGGGCTTGTCCGCGCCCGGAGCGGGCACACGGTCATCAGACGACGACTGAGAGGAACGGGCACTCGGTCGCGAGCCAACGACTGAGAGGTGAGAAGCAGCCCATGGAGATTTCGGGTCTGATAAGCGCGATCGTCATCGGCATCGTGATCGGAGTGCTGGGCCGGCTGGTCGTGCCGGGCCGCCAGCGCATCGGCGTCCTGTGGACCATCGTGATCGGAATCGTCGCCGCGCTCATCGGCTCGGCCATCGCCTCGGCGCTGGACGTGGCGGACACGGACGGCGTGGACTGGATCGAGTGGCTGATCCAGATCGGCCTGGCCGCGCTGGGGGTGAGCGCCGTCAGCAGGGTGAAGCTGCGCTGACAGAGAGGGGAACGGGCGTCCGGAAGCCCGTCGCGGTCCCGGAGAGGGACACGCGGCGGGTTTCCCGCGTCACCGGGCACAGGCCGTCTCACCGATGTGCGGTTCCGTACGACGAGGTCTGCGCACGAGGTGCGGGGGCCGCCATGGCCGGGCGCGCGGCGCTCACTCCATCAGCCCGGCGGCGAGCGTCGCGCCCAGTTCCCAGCACGCCCGGGTGTCGTCCTTGCCGGGTTCGCCGGTGACGGTGACCGGGTCGGCGGCGCGCCGCCAGCCCAGACCTGTGGTGATCGTGTCGATGCCGCGGACGGCGCCGGTGACGTCGTTGCCGCCGTGCACCCAGTAGCCGAAGGGCCGGCCGCGCGTGGAGTCCAGGCACGGGTAGTACACCTGGTCGAAGAAGTGCTTGAGGGCGCCCGACATGTAGCCGAGGTTCGCGGGGGTGCCGAGCAGATAGCCGTCGGCGGCGAGCACATCGGCGGCGGTCGCGGCGAGCGCCGCCCGCCGGACGACCCGGACGCCCTCGATCTCGGGGTCGCTCGCCCCGGACACGACGGCCTCGAACAGCGCCTGGCAGTTGGGCGACGGGGTGTGATGCACGATCAGCAAGGTGGCCACGGCCCCTCACCCTGCCGGTCCGGGCCCGCCGCCCGCAAGCGGGGACACACCCCGCGCCTTGGCGCCGGACGCCGGGCGGGCTCCCCGCGGCCCCGGGTCAGCCGTTCGGACCGCACCAAAGCCCCCGGCACGGCAGGACGGGCCACCTCACCCTGCACCCGCCGGCGCGGCGCGCAGGGCGCGCAGCACGTCGTCGTCGGAGAGCTGGGCGAAGTCGTCGTACCAGAGCCCCACCGCCTGGAAGTCCGGCGGCTCGGTCAGGCACACCAGCTCGTCCACCTCCGGGCGCAGCAGTCGCGCCCCCTGCCGCGACGCGACGGGCACGGCGAGGACCACGCGCCGCGGGGCGGCGAGACGTACGGCGCGCAGGGCGGCGCGGGCCGTCGCGCCGGTGGCGAGGCCGTCGTCGACGACGACGGCGGCACGGCCGGACAGGTCGGCGGCCGGTCTGCCCTGCCGGTACAGGCGTTCACGGCGCCGCAGCTCGGCACGCTCCCGCCGTACCACGGGTTCCAGTTCGGCCTCGGTGAGCCCCAGCAGGGCGAGGCCCTCCTCGTCGTACAGCGGCGGCCCGTCGCCCGCGAGCGCACCGACGGCCAGCTCCGGCTGGAAGGGCGCGCCGATCTTGCGGGCGACGAGCACATCGAGCGGGGCGTCCAGGGCGCGGGCCACCTCCAGCGCGACGGTGACGCCGCCGCGGGGCAGCGCGAGGACGACGGGGTGCGGCAGCTCGCCCCGCTCCCCCAGGTCGTGCAGCCGTGCGGCCAGCTCGCGTCCGGCTTCCCGCCGGTCCCGGAACCGCATGATGCGCCTCCTTTCCGCCGTCCCTCCTCTTCGTGGCCTCTCCGCTGCCGCAGTACCCGTCACCTCCCCGTACACACCCGTACGGCAATTGTTCGAAATTCCGTCATGCCGTGACCGCCGAAATCCGGAAGGTGACCTTCACCGGGCCTTGTGTCTCTTTTCCGCATCCGGAATGCGCCCCCCGTACCGCCCCCGAATGAGCCCTTGCCGCCCCCGGAACGAGCCCCCCGCTGCCCCGTAATACGCCTCTTTCCCTTGCGTCCGGCCGCCGCGGACGCACCGCACTCCGTGTCATTGCGGGGCACAACCGGTAACGGCGCAGTACGTTTCCGGCCGTGCGACACCGTGCGCTCCCCGTAGGCGTGAAGGGGCCGGTCGGCGCCCTGCCGGGTCGGCCTCCGGCCCGATACCCTGAATTCGGACGCCTGTCGAGCGGGGGCTCCCAGGGGGGTGAGGCGTTGCCGGCCGAGACGTACACCGACGCGCGTGATGACGCCGATGGGACACAAGAGGCTTCTGTTTACGGCATGATGGGCGCCTCGCAGCCGACACAGGGGCGATCGGAGCGCCGGCCTTGGGACTGAATCTGCTGCGCGGCACCACCCGCAGGGGGCTGCCGCGGGTCGTCATCGGTGCCTCCGCCGCGCTCTGCCTGGGCCTGGTGGCGGGCGCTGTCTGGCGCGCGGACACCTTCATCGGCAATCCCCTGTACGGGTATCTCGCGCTGCTGCTGCTGTCCATCGGCCTGTACGGCAGCACGCACGGCATCGACCTGTCCGAGGCGCGGGGGTCCTTACGGGTCGTGCTGGTCGCCGTCACCGCGGGCGTCGTGCTCAAGGCGGCGCTGATCGGCGCGGTGATGGTGCTGGCCTTCCACCGGGTGGAGTATCTGGTGCTGGGCATCGCCGTCGCGCAGATCGACCCGCTGTCGGTCGCGGCGATGCAGGACGACAAGCGGGTCTCGCCGCGCGCCAAGGCCATCCTGTCGATCTGGGCGTCGTTCGACGACCCGATGACGGTCCTGCTCACCGTGTACGTCTCCGCCCTCACGATCCGGCTCGGCGCCGACGGCGACACCTCCGGGTCGCTCGGCGCGGACACCGCGGACGTCTTCGGCAACCTCCTGCTGAACCTTCTGCTGTTCGCGGCCGTGACAGCGGTGTGGACGCTGATCCGGCTGGCCTGGCTGCTGCGCCGCCGAAGCGCCCGGGCCGCGGGCGGCGCGGGCGAACCGGCCGCCGCGCCCCGGTCGTTCGACGTGCTCGCGCTGCTGCTGGTCGCGGTGCTCGTCGCGGTGGCCGCGTCCACGACGCTCGTGCTGGCGGTGGCGCTCACCGGGCTCGTGGTGCGTCTCGGCCGCTTCGCCCGCGTCCTGGACGGCGCGGTGACGCTGGCGTTCCTCGTCGCCTCGGCGCTGCTGGGGGCCGTGCTGTCGGAGCGGATCCATGTGTATCAGGGCGTGGTGCTCGGGGCGAGCGCGTTCGCCGCGCAGTACGTCGTCACGCTGCTCATCGGGCGGCTGCTGGTCAGCCCCCCGCTGAGCCCCGCCGACCGTGCGCACCTGGGCCTCGGGCAGCAGAACGGCATCACGGCGATCCTGCTCGCGCTGTCGCTGGAGCCGACGTTCCACGGCACGGTCGCCGTCGTCGGACCGGCCGTCGTGACGGTCAATCTGCTGCACTTCGCGTTCCGGTGGGCCCGCAGAGACAGACCGGAGCGGCCCGTGCCGCGCACCCGTCCCGGGCTGCGGCGCCCGCTCGCGTTCCGGCCCGAACGGCTCGCCCGCGCACGGCTCCGGGGCGTGCCCTGTCCCCGGCCCACCCCTCCCCCGCGACCGCGTCCCGACCCGTCGGCGCCGCGGCCCGAACGGGGAACCGGAGCCACCGGGACGACTACCCCGTCCGCCGAACGGGGATCGCTCTGAGGGGGGACTCCCCACGGGCACGCCCGTCCCCCGGACCGGGGCAACGCCGGGACCCGTTCCGGCGTCAACATCCGTACAGCGCACGGAGGTTCGTCCTCAGGGGGAAGACGTGACACAGCAGCGCAGACAAGGACAGCACGACCGGGCCGCCCTCGCGGACAGGCCGCCCGGAGCACGAGTTCGGGGGGACACGCACCATGCCGCACACCGGTTGCAGCCTGTTCGGAACGCCTCCCGAAGACGGCGTCGCACCCTGGCCCACGTACGTGCCTCTCGCTCCCTGGTACATCCAGGGGCACGAGACGCTGTGGGTGGACATCGACTCCACACCCGAGGCGCTGAAGACCTTCCGGGAGAGGCTGATCCCCATGGTCCACAGAATCCGGCCGGGCAGTGAGGGACACGGACACCTCGTCGTGGTGAGCGGCTCGTCCGGCACGGGGAAGACCAGTCTGCTGCACCGCTGCGTCCACGAACTCGTGCAGCTCCTCGACGGCGAGCCCGCCGGCATCGGCGACGACGGCGACGCCTCCGGCTCCGGGCAGCCACCGCTGTGGAAACGCCGCCCGCCGGCCCGGTCGGCGTTCATCGTCACGCTCGACGGCAGCGGCAACGACGGACACGGCATCGGGTCACGGCCCGGCCGGACCCCCCTCGTGCCGCAGTTCGACATGGTGGTCGAGCGCGTCTTCAGGGTCGTCGCCGCCGAACTCGGCCACCAGCCCGGCTTCGTCACGGGGGTCGACGAGCCGTTCCTGACATGGCGGGCGCTGACGGACCGGCTGGAGGTGCTGGGCCGCAGGCTCGTCGTGATCGTGCCGCACATCCCGTGGAACGACGCCGACCTCAGCCGCCGCTTCCTGCGGTTCTGCCACGACCGCGCCAGCCGCGGCGTCGTCTTCTTCGTGGAGACCACCCACACCGGTGTCGAGGACGACCTGGCGATCTTCGGAGAGCGGGAACGCAAGAGCATCACCCACATCCAGACGCACCAGTTGCGGGCCGACGACTGGGCGAAGTACCTGGAGCTGTGGATGGCGCTGCGGGACGTGCCCGCACCGACGATCGACATCGACGAGGACGTCCTGGAGTACCGGCCCGAGCCCTGGGCCCTGGCCAGCATCTCCACGCTGCAGGACTGTCTGCGCCGGGTCGTCGAGGACGCCCTGCGGCACAACGCCGGCCATCTGCGCCGCGACCACGTGGCCACCTGGTTCCAGGAGAACCGCCCGTCCCCGGACGACTTCGCGCGCACCCCGGGCGCCCTGCGGAGAGGAACGACGCGATGAACACCGCACCCCTCCCGTTCTCCGACGAGAACCCCTTCCGCGACAGCACCAGCGTCCAGCTGGAGGGATTCGGCGACACCACCCAGGTCGGCGCCGGGCCGCCACGCACCCGCGTCGACGTACCGGGGCGGACCAGCGAGTGGCTCATGACGCACGTGGAGCGCTATCTGCACCACGAGGGTCCGCGCGCCACCCGCGGCCTGGCCCTCGCCCTGGTCGGCGAGTTCGGGCTGGGCAAGAGCCATCTCGCCGAGCGTGCCACCGCGCACCTCAGGAAACAGGCGCCGCCGCTGCCGGTGTGGGTGATCGGCCAGCCGTCCATCGACATGGGGACGGTCTTCCGGGACCGGCTGATGAGCCCACGCGACGACTACGACGCCTTCGACGACTTCGAGCAGGCGATCACCGACTACTACGCCGACGTGACCGCCGAGATCCTCGAGGCGGACGAGACGGGACGGCTCGGGCCCGCACGGGACGAGTTCCTGCGCGGGCTGCGTGAGCGCCGCCTCGACCCGACGAAGATCGCCCAGCATTTCGACGTGGACGAGGAGCGCATCCACCGTCATCTGCGCGGGCACCTGCGGGGCGTCGTCGACCACCGGATGTTCGCCACCGCGCTGGCGCTGCTCGTCAACGACCCCTACCAGCACGAGGTGCTGGAGTGGCTGTCGGGCGGTGAGCCCTCGCCGATGCTCCGGGAGCGCGGCGTGAACGCGCCGATCCAGGGCATCCAGGGCGTCTTCGAGGCGTTGTCGGTGTTCAGCCTCGTCTACGGGCAGAGCGGACGCCCGTTCGCGCTGGTCCTGGACGAACTCGACAAGACCGAGAGCTGGCCGGGCCCGGAACGCTCCCAGTTCCTGGACGCGTTCGAGGCGCTCGTGGAGACGTACATCAACCACGGCGGCCTCATGGTGTTCTGTGTGCGCCCGCAGCTGTGGGGGTCGCTGCCGCTGTCCCTGCACGAGCGGGTACGGCCGCTGTGGCTGGACAGCTGGGACCGCGCGCAGACACGGAAACTGATCTCCCGCCATGTCCACCGGGACGCGGACCCGCCGCCGGACGGGGACCCGTGCGCGCCGTTCACCGACGCGGCCCTGGACGAGATCGTGCTCCAGTCCGACGGGGTGCCGCGGCGGATCCTGCGGCTCTGTTCGGGCGCCTGGGACGCGGCGGCCGAGGGCGGCGGACGGCCCGCGCGGATCGATGTGGACGCGGTGCACCATGCGTTGCGCTCCACCCACGGCAAACGGCCGATGCCGGAAGTGCTGCGCGCCCTGGAGGAGACGCTGACCAGGCGGCAGTGGCTGCACCACATGGCGCCCGCCCGCCACCTCGAACCGTCCCGGCCGCCCGGCGCGGGCGAACCCCGCTGGATCCAGGTGGCCCGCGACGAATGGATCACGGTCCTTCCCGTGCCGTCGGTGCTCACCCACGCCGATGTCCACGCGGTCGAGAGGTTCACCACGGAGGTACGCGACTCCCTCGGCGCGGACCACTGCGAGGTGCTGGTCATCGTCAACGGCCACATCTGCCACGAACGCCGCAACGAGATCGCCGAGGCGACGAAGGTGGTGCCGCTGGTCTTCGACGATCCGCGGTTCAGAACGATGTTGCAGGACAGCGTCGACAGCCTCATGGACCGGTTGCGCGCCGGTCGGCGCGACGGGGTCCTGACGCAGATCTGGAACCGGCTGGACGGCCTCACCACGCAGCAGGAAACCGTGCTGGACCGGCTGAGGACGCTGGCGCGCGCGGTCGAGTACCCGCGGCTGCCCACACCCCTGCCGCAGCCCGACGAGACTCTGCGGCGGGTGCCGCAGCCCGTGCGGGAGCCCTTCCGCCGCGCCCAGGAGGTCCTCGACCGGCTGCTGGAGTCCGGGGTGGGGCCAAGGCCTCGGCTCGGCGCCGCCGACGACGGGGACGGGCAGGGGCCGCTGCGGCCACGCCGTGCCGGCACCCACCCGGAGGAACTGCAGTCGATGGGCGCGCTGGTGCACGCACGACGGCTGCTGGACGCGTTCCGGGAAGCCGTCGCCCTGTGGTGGGAGAGCGGCACCGGGCCCGGCCGGCGTCCGGGGGACGAACTGTTCGCCATCTGCCGCAGCTTCGAGATCTCCGTGGAGGTGCTGCCCAGGATCCGGATCGTGGAGGAGGACGCGTTCCTCGGTCAGGGACGGGGCGCCCCGGCGGGCGCACGCGTGGAGGCCCTGCTGACCGAACTCGCCGACGAGGTGCTGGGGCTGCTCCGCGCGGAGATCAGCGCCGGCCCAGATCGTGGATGAGGTCGCCGAGTCGCTCCTCGGCGACCTTCACCTGCTCCTGGAACGCCGTGACGCCCACGGCGAAATCACCGGCAGCGTGATCCAGCCAGTGCATGAAGAACGCCCCCATCTGCACGTCCAGGACAAGCCGTTCGATCGGGTCGCCGGTGAGCGGGGCGAGGATCTCCCCCAGCTCGGTCCGTGAGTTCAGCATCCGGGTGACGAGTTCGCGGTACATGGCCCTGCGCCGCTGCGGTGCCACCCCCCGCAGGACCTTGTCGGGCTTGCTGTGCTCGAAACAGTCCCCCGCGCACACCGACCGGCCCGCGCGGTAGTATGCCGCGTGGTTCAGGTCATCGGGGTTGAGGTGGCGCAGCCAGATGCCGCGCAGCCGGTTCTCCTCGTCCCGGTCGTCGGTGCTGACCTGCATCGCCAGCGGCACCTGGTCGGTGAGCGGCTGCTTGGCCACGTCGACCGACCCGCCGGGCATCTCGTCACCCTGGTCGTACAGGAGGCGGCGCACTTCGGTGACCTTGGGGTTCATACGGTCGTCCATGGCCCTGCACGCGTCGGAGTCCGTGGCCATGCCGACGAGGTACTGGCCGTCACGCACCCGGGAGTACTGCATACCGCCGGAGCGGGTCACGATCAGCACCCGCATCAGCTCCCCCGTCAGCAAGGGCCGCATGACGCTGTCCGTTTCGAGGACCCAGCGCACCAGCCGCTGTGCGGGCAGCCCCTCGGTCTCGACCTCGTCGTCCCAGGACCGTGTGGCGGGGAACGGCTCAGCCTCCGCGTCACGGACGGCGAAGTCGACGGAGTTGAGCGTGAGATGGGTCAAGGACCGGATGCCGGGGCAGCCCGTGGCGATGTCCCGGCACGCCTCGATCAGGTCCTCGTAGCCATGTTCGGCGTGCGGCGCGAGCAGGGTCTTCAGACCGCCCCCCGTCACGCCGGCGTCCCGCTTCATCTGCTTGCACGCTCCTTTCGGCCCGCGACGGACCGGTGCGTCACGGCCCGGTTCACAGCAGTTCGACGTCGATGTCCCGGCGGACCCGGGGTACTTCCCCGGCGTGCAGGGTGCCGCTGATCTCGGCCCGGGTCATGGCGAGATTGTCCGCCACGACGGCCCGGTCGGGGTGCCGTCCGAGCCCGGTGCCGTCGTAGCCGCTGACGGTGTCCTCCTCCAGCGTCTCGGCCTCCGCCAGGTCGCCGCGGGCCACCAGGGTGTTGGCCAGGCCGACGCGTGCCGCCAGCACCCAGGGGTGCTGGGCGCCGAGCCGGCGCTCCAGGCCCTCCAGGGCCTCCCGGCCGGTCTCGGCGGCCTCCGCCGTCCGGCCGTCGCCCCGCTGGTGCACGCCCAGCCGGAGCCGGCACAGATGGGTGCTCGGGTGATCGTTGCCGAGGGTGGACCGCAGCACGTCCAGACACTCCGCGACCTCCCGTACGGCGTTCGCGTGGTCGCCGACGAGGTGGTGGTCGATGGCGAGGCTGAAACGGCAGCGCAGGGTGGCGAAGCTGCGCCGCCCCAGCACGGCGGAGGCCAGTCCCACCGTGCGGGTGTCGCGTTCGCGTGCCTTCTCCAGCCTCCCCAGCCGGCGTTCGCTGACCGCGAGCCCGTTCTCCGCCTTGACCTCCAGCGGTACGCCGGTGATGCGCGGTTCGACGGGGTGGCGCAGGATGCGGGTGCTCTTCAGCAGCTGGTACGACTCCGTGTTCTGGCCGAGCAGCCGGTGCATCTGCGCCAGGTCCGGCACCATGCCCTGCACCTCGGCGGCGTCGTCGCCGTGCAGGGCGCGCTGCTGCTCGTACACCTCGCGCAGGACGCGCAGGCCCTCGGTGGGGTTGCCGGCCATCGCGTGCCGCCAGGCGAGGTTGCGCCGGGTCTGCACGCTCGCCCAGTGCCGGGGGCCGAGGAGCCGACGGATGCCGCGGGCCACGTGCACGCCCTCGTCGAGGGCGTCCCGGTAGTAGCCGGCGGCGCCCAGGTTGGCGGCGTAGGCGTCGCCCATCAGCAGGGTACGGGGGTGGCCGACGCCGAACTGGGTCCGGTAGGTCCGCAGGACGCGGCGGGCGAGCCGGGCCGATTCCCCGTACTGCTGCATCAGGCGCAGCGTCTGGGACATCATCGTCTCCAGCCGCAGTTCCTCGAAGGAGTCGGTCTCCCAGTGCTCCTGGGCCTTGCGGGCCAGCCGCAGCGCCTCGTCCAGTGCCTGTTCCTCCTGGCTGATGATGAGGTCGGCGACATGGCCGAGGAGGGCGCGCTGCACCTCGGGGCGGTCGTCCTGCCACATGCGCAGCGCGTCGATCTGCCGACCGCGGCGCAGCAGCGTCTGCGGGCTCGGAGCGGGCAGGCTCTGCTCGTCGGTCTCGGTGCGGGCGGCGGCGATCACGGTGCGCAGCTGGGAGCGGCGGCGGGTTAGGGTCTGCGGGTCCATCCGGTCGCGAATGAGGTCGCGCAGGACGCGGTGCTGGCGGACGGGCTGGCGGGGCCGGGCGAAGTCGAAGTCGAGCAGGCCGTGCCGGCTCAGCGCCCACAGGGAGGTGTCGACGAGGACGCCGTCGGCGGGCCGGTCGACCACGGTGTGCTCCTGGTCGGCGCGGGCCAGGGCGAGACCGAACGGCCGGGAGCGCAGCAGCGCCAGGTCGATGCCGGCGGGCGTGAGCAGCGCGCATGCCTCGAGCAGCCATTCCAGGGCGGCGCTGCCGGCCTCCTCGCGGGCCCAGGCCACGGCGGCGGAACCGCGCAGCAGGGACTCGCGGGTCAGGTGGAGCAGGGTCTCGACGCCGGACAGCGCTGCCGTGGCGTGGTCCTGTCTGCGGGCGTCGTACTTCTTCCGGAAGTCCCTGACGGCCTCGGCGAGTGCTTCCTGGCCGAACTGGTTGCGGGCCTCGGCCCGGTGGGTGGCGACGCGCAGCCAGCAGGCGGCCAGCCGCAGGGCGAGCGGCAGCGGCCCGACGCGCCGGGCGACGTCCTGTGCGGCTGTCGGGGTGAGGCCGCGGACGAGGCCGGTGAGCAGGGCGACGCTCTCGTCGCGGGTGAACGCCGGCACCTCGACGGCTCCGGCGGAGGAGCGGGGGGCGCGGGCCCCGATCAGGATGTGGCAGTGCTCGGAGGGCCGGGGCAGCAGGGACATGATCTCCGCGACGCGGTCGAGGTCGTCGAGATGGTCGGCGTCCGCCGTGCCGTGGTGCTGTGTGCCGGTACCGGGCGCGGTGTCCGGCTCGGCCGGTGTGCCCGTCGTGCCCCGGCCGGGCGGGGTGTCGGCGTCTGCGGGGCGGGCGGCGGGTGCGGCCGGGTGCCC
>NZ_JALLGL010000171.1 GCF_023072675.1 Streptomyces sp. XM83C | reverse complement strand
CGGGAAGGGGACGTGCCGGGGGGGTGCCCGCCCGCAGCGTGCGGCGCAAACCCCGGGTGCGGATTTACGAGACAGGGCGTCGCACCGAGGACGGACACCCCCCGGCGCGCCCCCGTCCCACCCACCGGACAGGTGGCGCTACACCAGCCACGCACCCATACCAGCGGGCCGCCGCAGGCATCAGGGGCGCGGGGAACTGCGCGATCGCCCTCACCGGCCCGCAGGTGGAAAGGATGGCCCCGCCAGACGAAGGGGCGCGGGGAACTGCGCGAAAGCCCCCCCACCGGCGCGCAGGTGGAAGTGATGGCCCCGCCAGACGAAGGGGCGCGGGGAACTGCGCACAAGGGCGTCACCGGCACGCCGGTGAAAAGGGGCGCGGGGAACGCGCGAGGGCCTCGCCGGGCCGCCGGTGGAAAGGGACCGTCGGGGGACGGGCGTATGCGCGCCCCGGCTCGGGGCAGACGGGCAGGGACAGCACAGGGAGGCCGAATGAACGCACCCGCGGCGCAAGCGCACTGGGACCGGGCCGGCCGGACGGCCCGCAACGGCATCGTCGGCCCCGCGGCCCGCGCCGGACTCACCGCCCGAGGCGTGATCCATCTGATCGTCGGCGCCCTCGCCCTGCAGATCGCCTTCGGCGACGGCCACCGCGAGGCCGACAGCTCCGGCGCCGTCGCCGAGCTGGCCGGCAAGCCGTTCGGCGAGGCTCTGCTGTGGGCGCTCGGCGCCGGCCTGGCCGGCATGGCCGTATGGCAGCTGTCGGAGGCGCTGTTCGGCGCCGCAGGCCCGGACGGCCGTACCGCCAGGGCACGCCTGACGTCCGCCGCCCGCTGCGTGTTCTACGCGGCGTCGGCCTTCTCCGTGCTGGCGTTCGCCGCCGGTTCCCGCTCCCACGGCAGCCGTTCCAGCGACCGGCAGTCCCATGACCTCACCTCCCGCGTCCTCGACCTGCCCGCCGGGCAGGTGCTGGTCGGCGCGGCGGGCGCGGGCATCGTGGTGGCCGGCGTGTGGATGGGTGTGCAGGCGGTGCGGCGCACCTACCGCGAGCAGCTCCGCCTCGCCGGCATGTCGCGGGGGGCCCGTGCACTGACGGACGTCACCGGTGTGGCGGGCGGTGTGGCCCGCGGCGTGCTGTTCGCCGGGATCGGAGCCTTCGCGGTGCGCGCGGCCGTCGTGTACCGCCCCGGCGAGGCCAGGGGCGTCGACGGCACCCTGCGCTCCTTCGCCGGCACCCCGCTCGGACCGTGGCTGCTGGCCGCGGTCGCCACGGGGCTCGTGCTGTTCGGTGTCTTCTCCTTCCTCCTGGCCCGCCGGCGGCGGGTCTGAGCCCACGCGAGAAGGGAACACGGCAACCATGGACGAATCAGAGCTCCCGCCGGAGGAACGTCCCGTCGACGTCTACCTGGGTCTGCTTCGCCTGCGCATGGACAGCGAGGACTACCGGCTGCTGCTCGACATCGTGCGGCCCGTTCTGCGGGCGATCGACCAGCAGCGCCTCGCCGGCCTCGACCTCGTGCTGGAGAGCGGCGCCCCTGAGGATCTCCCGCAGGAGATCCGGGACGAGGCCGCCCTCGTCATCGCCACCGCCGTCACCGGCCGTCTCGACAACCAGCTCGTGGAGATCGACGTGGACGGCGCGGACGTGCGTGTGGTCACGGACTCGGTGACCGCCGCCGACCCGGCGAGCCTCGACCGGATCGCCGAGCATCTGCGCAGACGGCGCCACGACACCGAGGAGCTGCGCGGTATCGCCGAGGCGAGCGGACTGCCCACCGACTTCTGAACCAGCCCCGGGGTGTCACTCGTCCCCGGGGCTGCGGCGGGGCACGTCCAGCGGGCGCGCCAGACCGACCACGGCCTCGTCCAGGCGTTGCAGATGCCGCAGGACGCGGTCGGTGACCCGGCCGTAGCGCGGCGTCCCGGGGTCGCCCGGCTGGAGCAGCGCCGCCACCGACGGCCCGGTCACCACCCGGGTCTCGCTGCGCTCGTCCGACACATGCGCGGAGATCGCCCGCACGTTGTCCACGATGCGCCGCCCGGCCCGCCGCAGCCGCGGGTCCGCCGCGATCGACGGATGCGCCGGCAACTGTTCCGCCATCGCCGCGAGGGTCCGCGCGTGATAGGCGCAGGTCTCCAGCAGCGCCACCACGTGCTGAGCGGTCGTACGCCGTGTGCGCAGCGGTGTCACCGGGTGGGTCAGCGGCTGCACCGCACCCCGCAGGTCGGCGAGGGCCTGGTCCAGCTCCCGTGACCGGTCCAGCAGACTCACGGCGGGCCCGCCGCTCAGCTGCTCCACCGCCGTCTCCGTGACCTCCGCGAGCCGTTCCAGAGTCGTCACGAGGAGATCGTCGGTGCGCCGGCCCGTGTGCACGGGCAGCACCAGCGCCGCCGCGATCACCCCGCACGCCACGCCGAGGGCCGTCTCCTCCACCCGCAGCAGCAGCACCGAAGGGCTGTAGGTGTGCAGCAGTGTGTACAGCAGCCCCAAGGCGGCGGTGACGAAGAACGACATCAGCGTGTACGACAGCGGCGCCGTGTAGAACATCGCGAACACCAGCAGCAGCACCAGCGCGAACGCCGGCCAGGTGTGGTGCCCGACGAGCGTCGCCAGCCCGATGCCCGCGGCCACGCCGAGGACGGTGCCCACCAGCCGCCGGTAGCCCTTCACCAGGATCTCCCCGGTGGAGGAGGTGTTGATGAACACGATCCAGCAGGTCAGCACCGCCCAGTACCAGCGGTGGCTGGACAGGAACTCCCCGCCGACGATCGCGAGGGCGGAACCGACCGCCACCTGTGCCGCGGCCCGGGTGGTGGGCCGCTCCAGGCCGGTGAGACGGTCCTCGTCGTCCTGTTCGGCGTCCTCGGCCCCGCCGATCGCCGCGTCCTCCGCGTCCAGTTCCTCCCGGGAGCGGGCCGTGGCGGGGGAGTCGTCGGACTCGTCCTGCGGCCCGTCCAGCGCCGTCCGCAGACCCATCACGGCCCGTGCCGTCTCGCCGATGCCCCGGAAGACGTCCTGCACGGCCGGCGCGGCCTGCGGCAGATTGTCCTCGTCGCGGTAGCCGAGGAGACGGTTGCGGACATGCGCGAGGGCGGTGCCGCGGCTCGCGGCGGCCGGTTGCAGCACCAGCGTCCGCAGCGCCAGCAGATCGCGGCGCAGCGCGCCCGTCGACTCGTCCCGCACGGGTGTCCGCGCCGCCGACGGCACGGGCGCGCCCGGCAGATGCAGGGCGAGGGTGTCGGCGCGTTCGGCGCTGCGCGCGGTGAGCAGCAGCAGTCCCAGCCGCTCCGCCGCGATCTCGGCGTCCGCGACGCGTCGTTGCAGCAGCCGTGCCGTGGCCTCGTCGGAGGTGCCCTCCGCGAGCCGCGCCTGGATCATCAGTGCCGTGTCGTGCAACCGGGCGGTGCCCTCTCGGACGTCCGCCAGCGCCTTGTCCGCGTCCTCCGGCCCCGCGTCGAGCAGCGCCACATGCGCGGTCAGCAGCCGCCCCAGCCTGGCCCGGTACGCCCGCCGCAGCCGGTCCAGGACGCTCGCCGGGGTCGCCGGCACGACCGCGAACCGCATCAGCGCGCTGCACGCGAACGCGGTCGCCACCACTCCGCACAACTGGGCGAGGTCGTCGGTGTCCGCCCCGACGAACAGGGACAGGAAGTAGATCTGGAACCCGATCAGCCCGAGCGCGGTCCCCCGGTCGCCGAAGCGGCGGCTGTAGACCGCGGCGAAGATCAGCACGACGAAGAAGGCGTCACCGAGCACGACCCGCTCGTTGAGGACCGTGCCCAGGCACAGCGACACGAGCCCCACCGGCAGCGCCAGCGCGAGCGTCACCGCCTGCTGCGCGAGCTGTTTCTCCCGTACGGCGAACGTCGCCACCATCGACGCGATCGCCCCGGCCACCAGACGGGGCACCGGCACGCCCAGCGGGGAGAGCACGGCGAGCGTCAGCGCGATGGCGCCCGACGTGCGCAGCCCGGCGGTCAGCCGCAGCAGCCCGGGGTCGGTCGCCGCCAGAAAGTCCTGCAGCCGGGCGCGGCCCGATCGCTGAGCTGCCCTCACGCCGCCCTGTCACTCCTGTTCCCGTCATGGACGCGCGGCCGGCGGGCGAGGGCGCCCGTCCCGGCCGCGCCGCCGGCTCACCCTTCCGGCCCGGCCGCCTCCACCTGCGCCCGCACCTGTTCCGAGGTCAGATACGCGTCGGTGTACTCGAAGTCCTTCAGCTTGGCCGGCCGGCGCGCCTGGAACCCGGTGCGGACGAAATCGTCGCCCGCGAACGCGTTCAGCGCCCAGTTCGTCAGCACCCGCGTCTTGGCGACACCGGTGCGCAGCGCCGACCAGTGGTAGCCGCGGGCCACGACCTGCGCGGGCAGCCCGTGCAGTTCGAGACCGAGCGGCTTCGACACGGCGTCCTTGCCGCCCAGGTCGACGACCAGGCCCAGGTCCTTGTGCTCGTACGGCCGCATCGGCTCGCCGCGCAGCGCCGCGATGACGTTGTCGGCGACGACCTTGCCCTGCCGCATGGCGTGCTGTGCCGTCGGCGGACACACCGCGTCGCCGCCCTTGGCGAGGTCGGGCACGGCGGCGGAGTCGCCGAGCGCGAACACCCCGTCGTGGCCGGGCACGGTCATCTCGGGGGCGACCACGAGCCGCCCCCGGGCCGTCTCCGCACCCAGCGTCGCGATCAGCGGGCTCGCCACCACACCGGCCGTCCAGATCAGGGTGCGGGTCGGCACCACCCGGCCGTCGGTGAAGGTGACCTCGGTCGGGCCGGCCTTGTCGATGGAGACGCCGAGGGAGATCTCGATGCCGCGCCGGCGGAGGATCTCCTGCGCGCTGCGGCCCAGCTTGTCGCCGAGTTCCGGCATCAGCTTCGGCGCGATGTCGATCAGATGCCATTTGATCAGGGCGGGGTCCAGGCGCGGGTACCGCTTGACGGCCGCGTGGGTGAGCCGCTGCAGGCAGGCGGCGGTCTCGGTGCCCGCGTAGCCGCCGCCGACCACCACGAACTGCAGCCGGGCGGACCGCTCGGCGGGGTCCTGGCTGGCGTCCGCGAGGTCGAGCTGGGAGATGACGTGGTCGCGGATGTACGCGGCCTCCGCGAGGGTCTTCATGCCGAAGGCGTTGTCGACGAGACCGGGGATGTCGAAGGTGCGGGTGACGCTGCCCGGGGCGAGCACGAGATAGTCGTACCGCTCGTTGACGGTCTCGTCGGTGATGGTGCGCACCACGCACACCTTGGAGGCGAGGTCCACGCCGATCGCGCCGCCCGGGATGATCCGGGTGCGGTACCGCTTGCTGCGGCGCAGCGACAGGGCGATCGACTGGGGCGTCAGCACGCCGGAGGCCACCTGGGGCAGCAGGGGCAGATAGAGCTGGTAGGAAAACGGGGTCACGAGAGTGAGGTCGGCTTCGCCGGGGGAGACCCTGCGCTCCAGGCGACGCACGCATTCCACTCCCGCGAAGCCGGCGCCCACCACCAGGATCCTGGGTCGTGTCACGATGTTCTTCCCTTCTGCGGCTCCAGGCGGTCCGGTACGAGGCCCGGGCGCCCACCCGCCGGTACGCAGCCTCAGTCTGCCCGCTGCCGCGCCGTCCGTCCTGCCCAGTGCGCCGACGGGTGCAGTCGTGACCGGCGGTCAGGGCGCTGTGCCGGTGTCCGGGACCCGGGCCAGGGCGTCGGCGACGCTGTCCGACACGGGCAGGGTGAGGCTGACGCCGGTCAGGTCCAGCACCCGGCGCACGGCCGGCGCGGGGGCGATCACATGCACGCTTCCCGCCAGGCCGCGTGCCTCCTGGTGTACCCGCAGGATCGTGTTCAAGCCGGACGAGTCCATGAACGGCACGGCGGCCATGTCGAGCAGGAGATGACGCCGGCCGTCGTGCAGCCGGCCGGCGAGGTGACGGTGGAACACCGGGGCGGTGTCCAGATCGAGCGGTCCCTCGACCGTGAGGACGGCGACGCCCTCACGGGGCAGGGTGACCGCCACGGACAGCGAGTCGGGGACTGAAGACACGGGGACCTCCGCGGGGCGGCGTGGGTTGCTGTCGTCGCGCAGCCGCGTCTACCCCCGGACGGCTGGCGCATGCACGCGCACGCTCACCACGGCAGGAAGACATGGACGTCCTTGCCGCCGCCCTCGGGGATCACGCTGACCTGTGTGCACAGCGTCTCTATCAGGTACCAGCCGATGCCCCCGCCGCCCCCGCTCGGGCTGAAGGGCCGCGGCACGGGCCGGTTCGTGCTGGTGTCGTGCACCGTCACATGCACCCCGTCGAAGGTGCGCCGCATCCGCAGCTCGAAGGGCCCGGGAGCGTACTGCACGGCGTTCGCGGCGAGTTCGGCGACGATCAGCAGGATGTCGTGGTAGCACTCGGTCGCCCGGGGCGGGGTGACCTGTGTGAGGTCGCGCAGGAACCGCTCGGCGGCGAGCCGGGCCCCCGTCACGTCGTGGGGCACGCCCGCGAAGGAGGTGACGAGATCCGGGACCTCCTGGGACGTCAGTGATTCGTCCCCACGCGGCTCTTCAGGCATGGTGTCTTTCCGGCTCGGGGCGGGTGCGGAGTCGTACGGCGGACACGACCCAGGTCGTTCGGTCGGAAGAGTTCCCACCCCCGGCCGACCTACGCGTGTCCGCCCCTCCTCGTCGCCCGCGCCCCGCCGGCGGGCGTCAGCGGAAGACGTCGTCGGCGTCGTCCCAGGCGAGGATCTCCGCCTGCGGGAACGTCGGCGTGGACCGTGTCCGGGCCTCGTACATGGCGTCGATGTCGGCCGCGTAGTGCTGCACGACCGCGTCGCGGCGCACCTTCAGCGAAGGCGTCAGCAGCTCGTGCACATGGTCGAAGGTGTGCGGCAGTATCCGGAAGACGCGGATCGACTCCGCCCGCGACACCGTGCTGTTGACGGCGGCGACGGCCCGCGCGATCTCGTCCCGCAGCGCGATCTCCTCCCGGTCCTCCCGCATCGGCGCGTCCCCTTGCAGCCCCAGTCCGCCCCGCCAGAACGCCAGGAACTCCGGGTCCAGCGTGATCAGCGCGCCCACGCACGGCCGGTCGTCACCGACCACCACCGCCTCATGGATCAGCGGATGCATCCGCAGGCGCTGCTCCAGCGGCGCCGGCGCCACACTGTTGCCGGCGCTGGTGACGATCACGTCCTTCTTGCGTCCGGTGATCGACAGATAGCCCTCGGTGTCCAGCCGCCCCAGATCGCCCGTGGCCAGCCACCCGCCGTGCAGCACGGCCCGGGTCGCCGCCTCCTGGCCGACGTACCCCTGGAACACCGTCGGGCCGCTCACCAGGATCTCCCCGTCCTCCGCGACCCGGACCTCCACGCCCGGCAGCGGGCGCCCGACCGTGCCGGACTTCTCCCGGCCCGGCGGCTGCGCGGTGATGCCGCCGCTGGACTCCGTCAGCCCGTAGCCGTCGTTGACGTACAGGCCGATGCCCTCGAAGAACAGGGCGAGGTCACGGCCGAGCGGGGAGCCGCCGGACGTCCCCCGCATCACCCGGCCGCCCAGCTCCGCGCGCATCTGCCGGTACACCGTCCGCTCGTACAGCGCGTGCTGCACCCGCAGCTCCAGTCCCGGCCCCGCGCCGCGGCCCAGCCGCTGCCGCTCCGTCGCCAGGGCGAACTCCCGTGCCGTGCGCGCCGCCCGCTCGAACAGGGGGCCGCGCCCCGACTCCTGGGCCGTGCGCAGGAACCGCTTGTACAGCTTCTCGAAGAACGACGGCACGGCACACACGTACGTGGGCCGGAAGCTGCGCAGCGCCTCCGCCAGCGGCTCCGCGGACGGGTCGGGCTGATGGCCGAGGAGCAGCCCGCCGCGTATGCACAGGTTCTGCACCATCAGCCCGTACACATGGGAGAACGGCAGGAACGCCAGCACCGAGCCCTGCCCGCCGGGCGGCACCACCGTGTGCCGCCAGCCCGCCAGCAGCGTGTCGCAGTTGCTCGCCAGCCCCCGATGGCTCAGCGCGCAGCCCAGCGGGCGGCCTCCGGTGCCCGAGGTGTAGGCGACGACCGCGGTGGAGTCCGGCAGGACGATCCGCCGCAGCGAGTCCACCGTGGTCAGCGGGATCGACGCACCCCGCTCCACCAGGTCCTGCAACGCCCCCGCGTCGAGCTGCCACACGTGCCGCAGCCGCGGCAGCGACGCGCACACCGAGCCGACGGTCATCACGCTCTGCTCGTCCTCGACGGCCACCCCGACGCACCCGGAGTCCCGCAGGATGTGCGCGACCTGCTCACGGGAGGACGTCGGATGGATCGGCACCACCTCCGCGCCGACCGCCCACAGGGCGTGGCACAGCACGGTCCACTCGTACCGGGTGCGCGCCATCAGCGCCACCCGGTGACCCGGTGACACACCGGCCGAGACCAGCCCTTTCGCCAGATCGGACACCTGGTCGCGGACCTCGACGGCCGTCACCTCCTGCCAGGCGCCGGTCACCGGGTCGCGGCGGGCCAGCATGGGCAGCGTCGGGTCCTGGTCCGCGGCTTCGAAGATGTGGTCGGCAAGCCCGCCGGTCAGGGGGGAGACGGCCGGGGGAGCGAGGGCGAAGTCGCGCATGCGCTGCTCCTGGTGAGTACGGGCTGTGACGGTGCCGTCGGGCTCCGTGGTCGACGGCTGTCGAATGTAGCCCAGGAACGACCGGACGGAAGCGTGATGCGCGGAACTGGTACCGGTCCTTGATCGATTTTGGGCGGCAGGTCCGAAACATGCGGTGAACCCGCCTGTGACGTCCCGCTCACACCAGCGTCCGCCGCACGCACTCGGCGACGACCTCGCGCAGGCTGTCCGTCTCCCCGTACAGCCGGCGCTGCACCTGCGCCCCGTTGCCCTCCCGCAGCAGCGACGCGCTCGACGCCCGGGCCGTCTCCAGATCCCCGCTGTCGGCGAGCGCCGCCCCCACGTGTTCCAGCAGCGCCTCCACGGCGTCCCGCGCCGGCACCGGACGCAGGGTCACCGGATGCAGCAGCTCCCCCGTCAGACCCGAGCGGGCCGCCCGCCACGACGCCAGCCGCAGCAGACTCACCGTGTGCGGGGCGGGCCCCCGGCCCTCCCGCCACTCCCGCGCCGCGGTCTCCACCAGGGCCCGCGCCAGCATCGCCAGCAGGACCGCGCCGTCCGCGTCGAGACACACGTCCGCGACGCGGAACTCCACGGTCGGATAGCGCGCCGACAGCCGGACGTCGTAGTAGACCATCGCCTCGTCGAGGACGGTCCCGGTGGCGACCATGTCCGCCACCTGCCGCCGGTACGCCTCCACGGACCCGAACACCTCGACCGGACCGGCCGACGGCCACCGCGACCACACCTGGCTGCGGTAGCTGTTGTACGCGGTGTCCCGGCCCTGCCAGAACGGCGAGTTGGCGCTGAGCGCCGTCAGCACCGGCAGCCACGGCCGCACCCGGTCGACGACGGCCACGCCCTCCTCGTCACCGTCGACCGACACATGGACGTGGCAGCCGCACACCAGACGGGTGGAGACGCCGTACTGCTCCGCCATCCACCGGTAGCGGCGGCCCACCGCGAACGACGGACCGACCGGCAGCGGCGACGTCGCCAGCGCGGCGACCGCGCACCCGGTGTCCCGGGCGTGCCGGGCCGCCTCCCGCCGGCACCGCCCGATCTCCGCCCGCAGCTCGGCCATGCCGGACTGCGGGCGGGTGGCGAACTCCAGCATCTGGTCGTACAGCTCTTTCTCGAACACCTCGACGCTGGTGTCGTCCTGCTCGGCCCGGGCGAGCGCCGCGGCGGCCAGCGCCTTGGGCTCACCCGAGTCCGGGTCGACCAGGAGGAGTTCCTCCTCCACTCCGACGGTGCGCACCTGAAGGCACCCTTCTGTCGTGACGATGACCCGCTCCGGGTACCCCGGCGGGACACCGCGCACGCCGCACCGGTGCGCCCGGGCCGGTCAGGGCGCCAGCCAGACCGTCGCCAGCGGCGGCAGCGTCATCCGGATCGCGCCGTCCTGCGGCTTCAGCGGATCGGGGTGCACGACGTCGCTGCCGCCGTAGCGGGCCGCGTCCGTGTTGATCACCTCGAACCAGGCCGGCACCTCGTCCGGCACCGCCAGCCGGTAGTCGTGCCGTACGACGGGCGAGAAGTTCGACACCGCGAGCAGCGGACGGCCCTCGGCGTCGAACCGCAGGAACGCGAACACGTTGTCCTCGGCCGCGTCCCCGATCACCCAGCGGAACCCGTCCGGTGTGGTGTCCCGCTGCCACAGCGCCGGGGTCCGCCCGTACACGGTGTTCAGGTCCCGCACCAGGTCCCGCACACCCCGGTGGTCGCCCGCGGCGCAGTACCCCGGATCCAGCAGCCACCACTCCGGCCCGTGCTGCTCCGACCATTCCGCGCCCTGCGCGAACTCCTGCCCCATGAACAGCAGTTGCTTGCCGGGGTGCGCCCACATGAACCCGAGATACGCCCGGTGGTTCGCGCGCCGCTGCCACCAGTCGCCGGGCATCTTCGACACCAGGGACCGTTTGCCGTGCACGACCTCGTCGTGGCTGATCGGCAGGACGTAGTTCTCGCTGTAGGCGTACACCATCGAGAACGTCATCTCGTTGTGGTGGTACTTGCGGTGCACCGGCTCCTTCGCCATGTACTGGAGGGAGTCGTGCATCCAGCCCATGTTCCACTTCAGCCCGAACCCGAGCCCGCCCTGATCGGTGGGGCGCGTCACCCCGTCCCAGGCGGTGGACTCCTCCGCGATGGTCACGATGCCCGGCACCCTGCGGTACACGGTCGCGTTCATCTCCTGCAGGAAGGCCTTGGCGTCCAGGTCCTCGTTGCCCCCGAACACGTTCGGTGTCCACTGGCCGGAGTCCCGCGAGTAGTCGAGGTAGAGCATGGAGGCGACGGCGTCCACCCGCAGCCCGTCGATGTGGAACTCCTCCAGCCAGTACACGGCGTTGGCGACGAGGAAGTTCCGCACCTCGGTGCGGCCGTAGTCGAACTCGTACGTTCCCCAGTCCGGGTGCTCCGCCCGCTGCGGGTCCCCGGGCTCGTACAGCGGATCCCCGTCGAAGCGGCCCAGCGCCCAGTCGTCCTTCGGGAAGTGCGCCGGCACCCAGTCCATGATCACGCCGATGCCCGCCCGGTGGCAGGAGTCCACGAAGTACCGGAAGTCGTCCGGGCTGCCCAGCCGCGCCATCGGCGCGTAGAACCCCGTCACCTGGTAGCCCCACGACCCGCTGAACGGGTGCTGTGCCACCGGCATCAGCTCCACGTGCGTGAAGCCCAGGTCCTTGACGTACGCCGGGAGTTCCTCCGCCAGCTCGCGGTAGCCGAGCCCCGGCCGCCAGGACGGCAGATGAACTTCGTACACGCTGAAGGGCGCCTCGTGCACCGGCACGTCACCGCGGTGCGCCATCCACTCGGCGTCGCCCCACTCGTAGTGCGACGCCGTCACGATCGACGCCGTGTCCGGCGGCACCTCGCTGCGCCGCGCCATCGGGTCGGCCTTCAGGAAGCGCTGCCCGTACCGTGAATGGATCTCGAACTTGTAGCGGGTGCCCTCGCCGATCCCGGGCAGGAACAACTCCCACACCCCCGACGCGCCCAGCGAACGCATCGGGTACTGCGTGCCGTCCCAGAAATCGAAGTCCCCCGCCAGCCGCACCCCTTGCGCGTCGGGCGCCCACACCGTGAACCGGGTGCCGGTGACGCCCTGATGCGTCATCGGCTCGGCACCCAGCGCCTTCCACAGCTGCTCGTGCCGCCCCTCACGGATCAGATGCAGATCGAACTCACCGAGCGACGGCAGGAACCGGTACGGGTCCTCCACCTCGTACTCGGCGTCGTCGTACACCACCCGCAGCCGGTACGCCGGCACCTTCTTCAGCGGCAGTACGGCGGCGAACAGTCCGTCGCCCTCGGAGACGAGCGGGTGCGCCGTGCGGCCCGTCACCACGCTCACCTCCCGCGCGAACGGCCGCAACACCCGGAACAGCACCCCGCCCGGCACCGGACGGGCACCGAGCAGGGCGTGCGGATCATGGTGGGCGCCCGCCAGCAGACGCCCCCGGTCCACCGGGTCCAGGGGGGGCACTGTCACGGCCGTCGGGCCGGCCGCCTCGGGCCGCTTGGGGTCTCGCAGGGCCACGGAGTCTCAGTCTCCTCTCACGGCGAGACGCTCGATCGCCGCCATCGGTACGGGAAGCCAGGCCGGGCGGTGCCTGGCCTCGTAGAGCACTTCGTAGACCGCCCTGTCGGTCTCGTACGCGCGCAGCAGGGCGTGCTTCTTGCGCGGGTCCCAGCCCGCACGGCCGGCATAGCCGGCGCAGTAGGCCTCACGGCAGCGCCGCGCCCACTCGGGCCGCCACGGCCTGCGCTGCCGGGCGGCGTAGTCGAAGGAGCGCAGCATGCCGGCGATGTCCCGCACCGGGGAGTGTGTGCTGCGCCGTTCGGCGAGCGGGCGGGACGGCTCGCCCTCGAAGTCGATGACGAACCACTCCCGCCCCGCGTGCAGGACCTGCCCCAGGTGCAGATCGCCGTGGATGCGCTGGGCGGGCGGGCCCGGGTCGCAGCCGACGAGCACGCCGAACGCCGCCCGCAGCCCAGGTACATACGGCCGCAGCGCCTTCACCTGGGCGGCGGCGGCGTCCAGCCGCTCGGTCATCGCGTCGGCCATGAGGGCGTTCTCCGCGTGTTCGCCCGCCGGGAAGGCAGCGGCCAGCGCCAGATGCACATCGGCGGTGGCCTCGCCCAGGGCGTGCGCCTCGGCGGCGAAGTCCTCGCCGCGGGCGAGTGCCCGCAGCGCCAGCGTCCAGCCGTCCGCCGCGTCCGGCAGGAACGGCTGGAGCACACCGAGGGTGGCCTCCTGCGGGCGCATCGTCCGGAACCACGCGACCGGCGCGGGCACCCGGCGGCAGCCCTGCTGGGCCAGCGCCACCGGCACCTCCAGGTCCGGGTTGATGCCGGGCTGGATCCTGCGGAACACCTTCAGGATGTACGAATCCCCGTACACCAGGGAGGTGTTGGACTGTTCGGCGTCCAGCAGCCGGGGTGCGAGCCCCGACGGGATGGGCACCGAGTGGTCCGAGTCGAACAGCAGCGGCCCCAGCGTGCCGGAGTGCCGCATGCGCTCCAGCAGCAGATGCGCCGAGCGCGGGTCCTGCAAGGCGTCGTAGACGGTGAGCCCGGCCATCGGGCCGGTCTCGGCGCGCCCGATCAGGGCCCGGCCCAGCCGGGGCGAGAGATGCTGCTGGAAACCGAGGAGCAGCTGGTAGCAGTCGCCGCCGGCCGGGGGGTTCCCGCCGGGCGCGGGCACGCCCGTGTGCTGTGCGTGCGCACCCTCGTGAGCGGCGTGGATCAGCACATGAAGACAGCCGGGGAACAGCTCTGTCGTCGACAGCAGACGCAGATCCGTGACCGGCCGGTCCTTGCCGGCGAACCAGCGCTGCGTGG
Source organism: Streptomyces sp. XM83C (assembly GCF_023072675.1). Taxonomy (GTDB): domain Bacteria; phylum Actinomycetota; class Actinomycetes; order Streptomycetales; family Streptomycetaceae; genus Streptomyces; species Streptomyces thermocoprophilus. Next base: position 404 of record NZ_JALLGL010000171.1, on the reverse strand, counting down.
GCAGCCACTCGCGCAGCAGACCCGCGAGCGAGTCCAGATGCAGAGTGCCACCGGTGCTGCTCGGCTGGAGGGATGCGGTCTTCGGCATGGTGACGCGTCCTTTCCTCGGCGCGCTTACAGTCGGCGGCCGATGCGGGATGCGACTCGTGCGAGCCGGAACCAGTAGAAGCCGTGGCCTGCGAGGGTGAGCAGGTAGGGCAGCTCTCCGATGGCGGGGAAGCGCACGCCGCCGAAGAGTTCGACCGGGTGGCGGCCGGTGAACGCCCGCAGGTCCAGTTCGGTGGGCTGGGCGAAGCGGGAGAAGTTGTTCACGCACAGCACGAGGTCGTCCTCGTACTCGCGCAGGAAGGCCAGGACGGCCGGATTGCTGGACGGCAGCTCGGTGAAGGAGCCGAGGCCGAAGG
>NZ_JALLGL010000170.1 GCF_023072675.1 Streptomyces sp. XM83C | reverse complement strand
GTGGACGAGGCGGCCCGCGCCTTCCCCCCCGCCCGCCCCCTGGAGGGCACCGCACCCACCCGCTGGGGCCTGGCGTTCACCGCGCCCGACGTACACGGCGAACGGCACGACGTGGTCGCCGAGTTCACCTGGGGCCTGCTGCAACGCACCGCGCTCGCCCCCTGAACGGCCGCCGCGCAGACCCCGGTTGACACGTCCATGCACAGCTTGTGCAGAGGATGCACGGCAACCCGCACACCGGATCCCGCCCGGGATCCCGAATCAGGGGGAACCTTGAACAAGAAGCTCGCCCGCCTTCTGGCCGTGGGCGCCGCCACCCTGGGCGCCATCGCCTTCTCCGCCTCCCCGGCGGCGGCCGGCGGTGTCTCCCGGACCATCTCCGGCGCGTACGGCGCCGCCGACTTCTACTACTCCAGCAAGACCTACGCCGACCGGATCTACCTCACGCTCCAGGACCGCGCCCCCGACGGCCACCACGTCCGTCTGCGGGTGCAGTCGCAGACCCGCGACCGCGTCCTGACCAGCTACGCCTGGCGCAAGGTCACCACCGGCTACGAGACGGTGGGCCAGTGGGTCACCGAGCTCAAGGACACCCGGGGCATCTGGTCCCTGCGCATCCAGGTCTGCGTCTTCGAGGGCGACAAGGCCCTCGGCTGCGACGTGTCCAAGTGGGACGGCAACCCGTACTACTAGGCCGTACAGCCGCACGGGCAGGCCTTGGCGCCCGCTCGCACCGCACCGCACCGGAGGGCGGTCTCCCGCAGGGGAGGCCGCCCTCCGGCCGTTCCGTGGCGCTCCCGCCGCTCACACGGCCTTGAGGATCGCCTCCACCACCCTCGGCACCGACTCGGGGTGCAGGAAAAGGAACAGGTTCGGCTCGACCAGCTCCAGCTCCATCACGCAGGGCCGGCCGTCCTCGTCGTCGGCGAGGTCCACGCGCGCGTACAGCAGTTCAGGATCGCCCGGCACGGCCGCCAGCGCCCGCTCGGCGACGTCGAGTTCGGCCTCGGTGGGCTGCCGCCGCTCCAGCCCCGGATGGGCGGTCTTCTCCGCGTCGAACGCCGTGTCCGGTGCCAGCACCGCCCGCTTGCGGCTGGCGTGCAGCAGCCGGCCGCCGAAGAACTGCAAGGCGCGCTCGCCGGTGGTGTCGATACGGCTCAGATACGGCTGGATCATCGCCGTCAGCCCCTCCGCGTGGAGGCGGGCCACATGCCGCTCCGCCGTCTCCCGCCGGTCCGGCGTGTAGCGGGCGGCGTAGCGGGCGCCCGCGCCCGACGTCGGCTTCACGACGTACTCGGTGTCCTCGGGCAGCTCGTACGGCTCGCCGGGCGCGGCACAGCGGGTCGGGACCACCGGGACGCCCGCCGCCGCCAGGTCGCCGAGGTACCGCTTGTCGGTGTTCCAGCGGATCACCTCGGGCGGGTTGGCGAGCCGGGTCACCGCGCCCACCTCGCGGGTCCACCGCAGGAACTCCCCCGCGCGCCAGCTGTAGTCCCAGGTGGAGCGGATCACCACCAGGTCGAAGCCGGCCCAGTCGACACAGGTGTCGTCCCAGGGCGCCGCCACGGCGTCCGCGCCGGCCTCCCGCAGGGCGTCCACCAGCACCGGCAGATCGCGGTCCTCGTGGAGCCCGCCACGGGGGTCGTAGGTGGCGAGGGCGATGCGGGGCTCGGGCACGACGGTCCTCCTCGAACAGTTCTTCGGACACCGGCAGGCTAGCCGGGGCTCCGGGAACCGGCACAGGCCGTTTGACCTTCCCCGAAGGGGAAGCCCCAGCATCGATGACGGGAACGAACGGCGAGGCCGGCCGGTCCGGCGCAGGCCCACGACGTCGAAGGTGGTCATGGAACACACGCACGAGCAGGGCATGCTCACCATCGGCGCGTTCGCCCGGGCCTGCCGGCTGTCTCCGAAGGCACTGCGGCTCTACGACGAACTGGAGCTGCTGCGGCCCGCCCGGGTGGACCCGCACACCGGCTACCGCTACTACACGGCCGGCCAGCTGGAGCAGGCGCGGCTGGTGGCGTGGCTGCGGCGCCTCGCGATGCCGCTGGCGGAGATCCGCCGGGTCGTCGGACTGCCGCCGGACGCCGCCGCCCGCGAGATCCGCGCCTACTGGGCGCGCGTCGAGGCGGAGACGGCCGTACGGCGGGACCTCGCCGCGTTCCTCGTCGAGGGGTTGCGGGCGCCGGACGGCGCCCCGAGGAAGGGACACACCATGCTGGAGCTCCACTACGCCGCCCGCTCCGACCGGGGCCTGGTCAGGACCGCCGACCAGGACACCGCCTACGCCGGGCGCCGGCTGCTGGCCGTCGCCGACGGCTACGGGCCGGCGGGTGCCTCCGCGAGCGGCGCGGCCGTGGAAGCACTGCGCTTCCTGGACACCGCCGAACCGCCCGCGGGCGGTGTGCTGAACCTGCTGGAGGACGCCCTGCACGGCGCGACGCAGGCCGTGCGCGACGCGACCGGGCCCGAGGAGGCGGGTACGACACTGACGGCGCTGCTGTGGACCGGGGAGGGGCATCTCGCGCTGGTGCACATCGGTGACTCGCGGGCGTACGTGCTGCGTGACGGGGAGCTGTTCCGCATCACCCACGACCACACGCTGGTGCAGTCGATGGTCGACGAGGGCCGGCTGACGCCGGAGGAGGCGGCGAGCCATCCGCAGCGTTCGCTGCTGCTGCGGGCGCTCGGCACGACACCCCCGCCCGCCGCCGATCTGCGGCTGCACGAGGCCCGCGCCGGCGATCGGTATCTGCTGTGCTCGGACGGGCTGTACGGCGTCGTCGCCGAGGACCTGCTGCGCACGCTGCTCGCCGACGCCGCCGATCCGGAGGCGGCTGTGACGGGGCTGGTCGACGCCGCCCGCGCCGAGGGCGGCCCGGACAACATCGGCTGTGTCGTCGCGGACCTGACGGAGAGGGCGGCCTGAGCGACAGGGCGGGGACCGCCGCCCGGTCCTGCCGTACCGGTACGGCAGGATCGGGCGCATGTCGCTGTCCGGTACCGACGCCCACGCCCGCCTGTCCGATCTGCCGCCCCTGGTCGCCCGTGCCGTCGAGGCGGCCCGCGCGCACGGCTTCCCGTACTCCTGCCGCCCCGAGCAGGGCCGCCTGCTGCGGGTCCTCGCCGGCGGGGCGCCGTCACTGATCGGGGAGACCGGCACCGGCTGCGGGGTGGGGCTGGCGTGGCTGGCGTCGGGCGCGCCGCGGGGCACACGGCTGGTCAGCGTGGAGCGGGACCCGGAGCGGGCCCGCGTCGCCGCCGAGGTGTTCGCCGGCGACCCGCGCGTGAGCGTCCTGGTGGGCGACTGGACACGGATCGCCGAGCAGGGACCGTACGACCTGCTGGTGCTGGACGGTGGCGGGCAGGGCAAGTCGCCGCACGACCCGGCGGCGGACGTCGACGGGCTGCTGGTGCCGGGCGGCACGGTCGTCGTGGACGACTTCACCCCGGCCGCCGGCCGGCCGCCGCTGCACGAGGGCCGGGTGGACACGGCGCGGCTGCACTGGCTGGAGCATCCGGCCCTGGACACGGTGGAGTTGCGGCTCGCGGACGATCTGGCGGCGCTCGTGGGCACGCGGCGCCGGCCGCGCTGACCGCGTGCCCGGCCCGTCGGTGGGCGGCGGGATCGGCGAGCGCGTGACGAGTGTCGAACCTGCGGCGGCGCATCGGGCCCGTGGTGGGGTAGGACGGAGGCTGTCCGTGCCGTCGGTTCCGAGGAGTGCCGCGTGTCGTCCTTGTTCCCCGCCCTCACCCGTGATCCCGGCGACGAGGTCGCCCTGCGGTTCGGCGACCGGTCCCTGTCGTACGCGCGGCTCGCTGGGGCGGCCGGCGCGGTGGGCGAGCGGGTGCGCGGCCGGCGCAGGGTCGCCGTGTGGGCGACGCCCTCGCTGGAGACGGCCGTCGGGGTCGTCGGTGTGCTGCTCGCCGGGGTGGCGGCCGTACCGCTGAACCCGAAGTCGGGTGCGGCGGAGCTGGAGCACATCCTGCGGGACAGCGACCCCGCGCTGGTGCTGGCCGCGCCGGGCGACGAGCTGCCGGAGCCGCTGCGGGGTCTGCCCCGCGAGGACGTGGACGTGGCGGCCGTGGGTCCCCGGCCCGACGACGGGGAGTGCGGCGAGGGCGATGCCGCGCTCGTCGTCTACACCTCCGGGACGACCGGCCCGCCCAAGGGGGCGGTGATCCCGCGCCGGGCGATCGCCGCGACGCTGGACGCGCTGGCGGACGCGTGGCAGTGGACGGGCGCGGACGTGCTGGTGCAGGGGCTGCCGCTGTTCCATGTGCACGGTCTGGTGCTGGGTGTGCTGGGCCCGCTGCGGCGCGGCGGCTCGGTGCGGCACCTGGGCCGGTTCTCCACGGAGGGCGTGGCGCGGGAGCTGGCGTCGGGGGCGACGATGCTGTTCGGGGTGCCGACGATGTACCACCGCATCGCGGAGGCCCTGCCCGGCGATCCGGCGCTGGTGAAGGCGCTGGCGGGGGCGCGGCTGCTGGTGTCGGGGTCGGCGGCGCTGCCGGTGCACGACCACGAGCGGATCGCGGCCGCGACCGGGCGGCGGGTGATCGAGCGGTACGGCATGACGGAGACGCTGATGAACACCAGCGTCCGCGCCGACGGCGAGCCGCGTGCGGGCACGGTCGGTGTGCCGCTGCCGGGGGTGGAGCTGCGGCTGGTGGAGGAGGACGGCACGCCCGTCAGGGCGTGGGACGGGGAGACGGTCGGGGAGATCCAGGTGCGCGGCCCGAACCTGTTCTCGGAGTATCTGAACCGGCCCGACGCGACGGCCTCCGCGTTCACGGACGACGGCTGGTTCCGCACCGGGGACATGGCGGTGCGGGAGCCCGACGGGTATGTGCGGATCGTCGGCCGCAAGGCCACCGACCTGATCAAGAGCGGCGGGTTCAAGATCGGCGCCGGGGAGATCGAGAACGCGCTGCTGGAGCATCCGGGGGTGCGGGAGGCCGCCGTCACCGGGGAGCCGGACGCGGACCTGGGTGAGCGGATCGTCGCGTGGATCGTGCCCGCCGATCCGCAGTCGCCGCCCGGTGAGCGGGAGTTGGCGGACCATGTGGCCGCGCGGCTGGCCCCGCACAAGAAGCCCCGCGCGGTGCGGTATCTGGACGCGCTGCCCCGCAACGACATGGGCAAGATCATGAAGCGGGCGCTGGCGGTGGAGGACACCCGTGGCTGAGCGGCTGACGGCGCGGGCGGCGCTCGCCCTGGTCACCGACGACTTCACCGAACTGCCGTACCCGGAGCGGGAGTACGGCCCGGACGGGCCGCTCGGCTGGGAGGGCTACGACGCCTCGCGGGCGCGGGCCGCCGGGCGGACCGGCGAGCCGGAGTCGGTGGTCTGCGGCACGGGCAGCGTCCAGGGCACGCGCGCGGTGCTGGTGTCGTTCGAGTTCGGGTTCCTCGGCGGCTCGCTGGGCCGGCGCACCGGGGACCGGCTGGAGGCGGCGTACCGGTATGCGCGTGAGCAGCGGCTGCCGGTGGTGCCGCTGGTCGCGACGGGCGGCAGCCGGATGCAGGAGGGCATGGTGGCGCTGGTCCAGCTGCAACGCGTGGCGCGGGAGTCGGCGCTGACCCGGGAGGCGGGGCTGCCGCAGATCGCGGTCGTGCGGGACCCGACGACCGGCGGCGGCTGGGCGACGCTGGGTGCGGGCGCCGACGTGGTGCTGGCGCTGCCGGGCGCGCAGGTCGGCTTCGCGGGGTCGCGGGTGCGGCCGGCGGACGCCGACCCTGCGGCCTACACGGCGGAGGCACAGCTCGCGTCGGGCGCGGTGGACGCGGTGGTGCCGTCCGGGGAGCTGCGGGCGGTGCTGGGGCGGTGGCTGCGGCTGCTGACGCGGCCGTCGCGGGAGCCGGCGCCGGTGCCGGAGCCGCTGGGCGTGCGGGATCTGCCGGTGTCGGGGCGGGAGGCGGTGGCGCGGGCGCGGTCCCCGCACCGGCCGCGCGCGGAGGCCTATCTGGACGCGTACTTCACCGGGCGGGTGGCGATCGGCGGGGACCGGTGCGGCGGCACCGACGCCGGGATGCTGTGCGGGTTCGGGGAGCGTGACGGGCGTACGGTCGCGTACGCCGCGCAGACAGGGACGGCGACCCGGCCCGCCGGGTACCGGACGGCGGCGCGGCTGGTGCGGCTGGCGGACCGGCTCGGCATTCCGGTGCTGACGCTGGTGGACACGCCGGGCGCCGCGAACGACGCGGAGGCGGAGCGGCAGGGCGTCGGCCCGGCGCTCGCGGACCTGTTCGGGGCGGTGGCGTCGGCGCGGACGCCGGTGACGACGCTGGTGATCGGCGAGGGAGGGTCGGGGGGTGCGCTGGCGCTGGCCGCGCCGGGCCGCACCTGGGCAACGCCGGACAGCTACTTCTCGGTGATCGCGCCCGAGCTCGCGGCGGCGATCCTGAAGCGTCCGGCGGAGGAGACGGGCCGTACGGCGGACCAACTGCGGTTGCGTCCGCAGGACTTGGCGGAGCTGGGTCTCGTACGCCTGGCGGGAATCGATACGAACGGGTGAGCGTCGAACAGGGGATCACCCCCTCCCCGGGTCAGGTGATCGTCACCCGAGGGGGCTACGGGGCGCGTGGCGCTGACGAATACTCACGGTGTGCGCGTGACGGGCTGCAGACCGTGACTTCCGCACTGGTCCCGACCGACGTGACACCGCAAGGAGTTGTCCCCTCATGAACCTGCTCACCGACATCCTCGCCGGGCTGATGCACATCATCGGCTGGCTGGTCTGAGGTTCGCGGGCCGCTGAACCGGCCCGAGGCGCAGCGGCGCCGTCTCCCCGTCCCAGGGAGGCGGCGCCGCCGTCCGTGTATCCGCCGGGGGCTACTTCACACCCACGGCCCGCACGATCTCCTGTACGGCCTTGCCGCCGCGGTCGTCGGACGCGGAGGCCCGCAGGGAGACGGAGGAGGCGCCGCGCGGGACGGTGAGCGTGCCGTGCCAGGACGCGCCGTCGCCGCTCAGCGGCACCGCCCGCCAGGTCCTGCCGTCGTCGTACGACGCCTCCAGGCGTCCCCCGCCGAGTGTGCCCGTGCCGGTGGCGCCCGCCACGTAGGAGGCGCTCAGCCCGACCTTCAGGCGGTGCCCGGCGCGGACGGTGCCGGCGAGGTCGGTCGGCACGTCGAAGGCCAGGTTGATCAACGGCAGGTGCACGGCGCGGTTCCCGGCCGGCGCGGCGGAGCGGAACGTCCACTCGGCGCGGCCCTCGGTGGCCAGGCCCCAGCGGGCGGCGTCCAGGCCGGTCTCGGTGACCACGGTGTAGGTGTGCTCGTCGGCGGGCGCGTCCCACACGTACGCGGCGGAGCCGCTGCCCCGGTCGGCGAGTTGCCCGTCGACGTACACCGAGGTGGTCTGGCGCATGCCGCTGTCCTCGCTCCACACGTCGCCGAAGCCGGTGTGGTCGGGGCCGGAGTCGCCCCAGCCGGGCGTGTTGAACTGCAACTGGTTCCCGGTGCGCTGCTGGCCCCAGCCGAGGCCGGTGCCGAGCCACGGGTGCCACACGGGCCGGAACCAGTCGCGCTGGGTGCGGCCGGTGCCGTGGTAGTCGACGAGGCCGCTGCGTTCCTCCAGCGCGCCGTCGGCGGTGGTCACCGACTCGTGCCACAGCTGGCCGGGGCCGGTGGAGACGTAGTCGGTGCGTTCGGCCGGGTACGAGACACGCTCGCGGAAGCCGAGGCCGATGCCGAAGGTGTCGGTGAGGGAGTAGCGGAACTCGCCGCCGTCGGCCGCCCGGGCGGCGTGGAACTTCACGTCCACCGTGCGCAGTTCCCGCCCGTGCGGGGCGTAGGTGAGGTCGGCGTCGGGGATGCGGCCCCGGTGGCCCTGCGACAGGTCGTACACGTACGGCGTGTCCACGGTGACCTGGGCGTCCACGCGGCCCGCGGCGCGCAGCCGGGCGGCGTCGGCGGTGTTCACCGTGGCGATCGGGAACGGCCGGTCGCTGCCGTCGTCCTCGCCCCACCAGGCCATGAGCCGGCCGGGCCGGTCGTCGGTGACGAACAGTGCGGCCACGCCGGCGTCCTGCGCGGCGCGGGCCAGCGCGGCCGGTTCGGTGCCGTCGGTGAGCCGTACGAGGGCGGCTTTGCCGCGCGCGCCGGCGGGGAAGCCGCCGTCGCCGGCGTCGACGAGCGGCAGCCGCAGCCGGCCCCCGGTGAGGGTGCCGCCGGACTGCACGGTGGCCTCGGTGACGCCTTCGGCGTCCAGCAGCGGCTTGCCCAGCCGCCACACCGTGCGGTACTCGAAGGTGCCCTGGGTGACCTCGCCGGTGGGCGCGGCGAAGACGCTGTCGTACGTCAGTGGCACCTGCACGGCGTCGAACAGGTCGGCGCCGTTCGCGGCACGGTCGTACTCCATGACGAGCTGCCGGACCTCCGAGCGCCGGTCGACCGCGGCCCGCACCTCGCGCAGCCGCCGCCCGTCGAGGGTGACCTCGCGGTCCCGGTCGAGGACGACCTCCGGCGCGGCGAGAAAACCGAGGCCGAGGGAGTCGGCGCCGTGGCTGCCGCGCACGTCGAGGAACGAGGTGAGACTGTAGGTGCCGGGCACCAGCCGCAGCTTCAGCGTGCCGGAGTCGCCGACCTGCGCGGGGAACGGGTCGACGCCCTCCGCGAGCCGCTGCACGACGACACCGGCGTCGGCGGGCGCGCCGTCGCGGTCGGTGACGTGGACGGTGAGGGTGTAGCGCTCCTCCTCCTTCACCAGGCCGACCGCGGTGTGCGCGAGGACCGTGCCGGAGGGGTCGGCGGCGACGATCTGCCCGCTGCTCTGCCCGACGGGGGCGTGGTCGCCGTCGCCGGTGACGGTGGTGGTTGCGGTGCCGTGCGCGGGGACGGTCAGCGCGGAGTCGGCGAGGGTCGCGACGCCGTCGGGGAGGCCGGTGAGGGACAGCGTCAGCTCGACGGGCGTGTCGGTGTGGTTGGTGTAGGTGACGGTGCGGGTGACGGGCTTGTTCGCCTCGTAGGGCCAGCTGTGGAAGCCGAGGTCGGCGCTGCCGGTGGCGGTGACACGGGCGCCGACGGCGTCGGGGACGCTGACCCGGCCCGCGCCCAGCTGGTAGGCGGGCGCGTCGAGCCGCTCGGAGGTGGACATCAGGGCATCCTTCAGCTGGGCGCCGGTCCAGTCGGGATGCTGCTCGGCGAGGAGCGCGGCCACGCCCGCGACATGCGGGGTCGCCATCGACGTGCCGTCCATGGAGGTGTACGGCCCGCTGCCCGGCGTGAGCGCGGAGCGGGCGGCGAGGATGCCGACGCCGGGCGCGGACAGATCGGGCTTGAGGGCGTTGTCGCCGTAGCGGGGGCCGCCGCTGGTGAACCAGGCGGCCCGGTCGGCGGAGTCGACGGCGCCGACGGTCAGCGCGGCGTCGGCGGAGCCGGGCGAGCCGATCGACTGCGGGGTGCCGGTGTTGCCGGCGGCGATCACGAACAGGGCGCCGGTCTCCGCGGACAGGGTGTTCACGGACTCGGCCATCGGGTCGGTGCCGTCGCTGGGCTCCGTCGAGCCGAGGCTCATCGAGATCACCTTGGCGTGGACGTCGCGGGCCGCCCACTCCATCCCGGCGATGATCTGCGACTCGCTGCCGGAGCCCTGGTCGCTGAGGACCTTGCCGACGGCGAGCGTCGCGCCCGGCGCCACGCCCTTCTCGGCGCCGTCGGACGCGGCACCGCTGCCGCCGACGGTGGAGGCGACGTGGGTGCCGTGGCCGTTGCGGTCGGCGACCTCCTGCCCCTCGACGAAGCTGCGGGAGACGGCGACCCGGCCCGCGAGGTCGGGGTGGGTGAGGTCGGCGCCGGTGTCGAGGACGGCGACGGTGACGCCCTTGCCGGTCAGGCCCGCGTTCCAGGCGGCCTCGGTGCCGATCTGGGCGTTGCTCTGCGCCATGTCCGCGGTGACCCGGGCGTCCAGCCACACCTTCGCCACTCCGGCCTGCCGGGTGACGGACCGCCAGAACGCACGCCCCTTGTCCGCCTCGACGGCCGTGCCGCGCACGCTGGGCAGGGAGCGCGTGGCCTCGGCCGCGGCGGGGAGGGCGGCGCGGGCGCCCTTGCCGTAGGTGACGATCAGCGGCAGCTCGTCGGTGCGGTCGTCGGTCAGCCCCTGCCGTATCAGCGCGCTGACGTCGAACAGCCGCCGGTCGAGCCGCCCGGACCGCAGATACGGCAGTGCCTCGTCCGGTACGACAGTGATCTCGCCGTCCGCCGACCGCGTGCGCACGGCGCCGGTGGCGCCCCTCGGGCGGTCCACGGACACCGTCCGCTTCCCGCCGCCCAGTTCGGTCACGGTCACCTTGTCGCCGGTGACCAGGGTGACGGTACGGCTCGCACCGGGCGCTCCCGCCGGGGTCCGGGTCTGCGCCGGGGTCTCGGCGGGCGAGGCGCCGGACGGCCCCGGGGGTGCGGCGGCCGAGGTCGCGGCCGGCAGCAGGGCCAGCATCAGCCCCGCCGACAGGAGGGTCGCCCCGCGTCTGACAAGTGCACTGCGCATACAGGCCTCTCTTCGTCGCGTGTCCGACGAGTCTCAGGGGACCTGTGTGACAAGGGAGTTGACGAGCAGCGGCGGAAACGCGCCCTGGCGGGTTCCCGCCACCGGTGTGCGCAGGAAGCGGGCGGACGCGCGACAACTTCAAGTACCTTCCGTAACAATGGAGATGCACAGGGCGAGAGACGACGGGGGCACTGTGGAAGGCCTGGTGGAGTTCAAGACCGAGGACGGCGCGGTGATCGCCGTCGAACCGGCCGCGGAAGCGGGCGGCTCCCGGCTGGTGGCGCGAGGCGACGGGGCCGTGCAGGCCTCCCGCACCTTCGAGGGCGCGCTGGACGGGGTGCGCGCGGCGGCCGAGTCCGCGCTGCGCGTCTTCCGTGACGGCACTCTGCGGCCGGACGGCGTGGAGATCGAGTTCGGGGTGAAGCTGTCCGCGGAGACCGGCGCGATCATCGCCAAGGGCACCGCGGAAGGGCATCTCGTGGTGAGACTGACCTGGTCGCCGCCGGCCGGGGAGGCCGGCGCCACGTCATGAACCACGCCCGCGCAGGCGCCCCGCCGACCGGCGCCGAGTGGCACGCCCGTGTCGAGTCCGGCGGCCGGATCGCGGGCGCCGGCTTCCTCGTCACCCCGGACACCGTTCTGACCTGCGCCCATGTGGCGCTGGGGCGGGAGCCGCTGGAAGTGACCTTCACCGAGGGCGTCGGCCGGCCCACCGTGCCGGCGCGGATCGTCGCGCACGGCGGCTGGGCGGGCGGCGCCACCGACCCCGGCGATCTCGCCGTGCTGCGGCTCGCCCAGCCGGTCCCGTTCACGCCGGCCGCGCTCGCGCCCGCCTCCGCCGCGTACGGGGACCCGCCGCGCAAACTCGTCGTGTACGGCTACCCGGACGGCTACGACGAGGGCACCCTCGCCGAGTACCGGGTCACCGCCGCCCAGCTGATCATGCGGGAGTGGCTGCAAGTGGAGGCCTGGCATCCCGACGGGCAGCCCCTCGAACGGGGCTTCTCGGGCGCCGCCGTCACCCTCGCCGACACCGGCGAGGTCGTCGGCATGGTCACCGCGTCCGGGACCCGGGGCGTACGCAACGGGCGCATGATGCCCACGCACGTCATGGCCCGGTACTGGCCCGACCTGGAAGGCCTCGTGCCGGCGGCCGGGCACACCGCCGACGTCCGCACCCGGCTGCGCGCACTCGTCGAACAGGCCGCCCGCGCGGGCCTCGACTGCGACCCCGTACGCCTCTACACGGCCGCCGCCGGACCGTTCGACCCGCCGCCGCCCGACGAGGGTTTCGACTCGCTGCTGTCGGCGGCCCTGTTCGTGCTGTGCGAACTCGACGGACCCGGCGCCGCGCAGACCGTGGCCCGCTTCACCGACCGCCTGCATCAGCTGCTGCACCGCCCCCCGGCCCCCGGCCCGGACGCCCCGGACTGGGCGCCGATCCTGGTGGAACTGGGCCACAGCGGCGCCGGCGACGACATGATCCGCATGGAGGTGTCCGCGTACAGCGAGGGCCGCCGCCACCCCGTCGACTCGGACACCGTGCCGCAGTCCCGGCTGCGCACCCGCGTCCAGGACGGCATCGAGGCCGCGTTCCGCTACCTCACCCCCGGCGCCGACGAGCTGATCGCGTTCTCCCTGCCCCGCGACTGGCTGGACTGGCCCGTGGACCGGTGGGAGAAGGCCCCCGACGACACCACACCGCTCGGCTGTGCGCACCCCCTCGTCGTCACCGACCACAGCCGCCGCAAGGCCAGCACCCGCCATCTGCTCACCCGCGTGTGGAGACGTCTCGACAGCCGGCCCACCGCCCCGGCCGCCCGCGTGGACTGCGGCGGCGCGGAGGACCCCGCCCGGCTGCGGATGCGGCTGCGCCGCGGCGAGGCCGGGCTCGCCGCGTTCGCCTCCGTGCCCCGCGCGCCCCGCACCCGGCGGCACTTCGACACCTCGCTCACCGCGCCCGCGCCCGCCCTGGTGTGGTCGCGGCACGGCTGCGACGGCGACGAGTGCGCGGGCGGCGACGGCTGCACCGGCAAGGCCTTCCTCGACGAACTGGACGCCGCCGTCGCCGGTGTGCCGCCCGCCGAACTTCCCCGCCGCATCCTCGACCTGCGGGAGGAGGCCGACGCCGAGGACGGCCACTGGGCGCGGGACATCCAGCTGGTCTGGGACGACCCCCGGATCTTCACCGACCCGCACGGCGGCGCCGCCCCCGCCCGGACACCGGTCGGCTGACCGGCGCCGCAGAACGGAGAGTTGACCCACCCCATGCCGCACTGGTCCGTGTACACCGGCAACAGCGCCCCGCACGACGGTATCGACGAGCTGCCGCCGCCCCCGCCGTGGCGTGCCTTCGACGGCAGTCCCGTCCTGCCCCCGCCGCACGACGGGGACGACGAGGCCGCCGTCTCCCCCGACCGGGTGCACCGGGCGAAGACCTATGTGGCGACGCCGGAGAGCGTCCGGCTGGTCAACGCCGCGCTCGTGCTGCGCCGCCCGCTGCTGGTGACCGGCCCGCCCGGCACCGGCAAGTCGTCCCTCGCCTATGCCGTCGCCCGCGAACTGCGCCTCGGGCCCGTGCTGCGGTGGAACATCACCAGCCGCAGCACCCTCGCCGACGGCCTCTACCAGTACGACCCGCTGTCCCGGCTGTACGCGGCCCGGCAGGCCACCGCGGCGGGCGGCGACACCGGCGGGCCCGGCCCGGGCGCCGACGTGGAGGACCATCTGCGGCTCGGCCCGCTCGGCACCGCCCTGCTCCCCTACGCACGGCCGCGGGTCCTCCTCGTCGACGAGATCGACAAGAGCGATCTCGACCTGCCGAACGACCTGCTGAACGTGCTGGAGGAAGGCCAGTACGAGATCCCCGAACTGGTCCGCGCCGCCCGCCGCTCCGCCGACACGGCACAGGTCCTCGCCGACGGCACCGACACCCCGGTGACCGTCACACGGGGCCGGGTGCGCTGCCGGGCGTTCCCGTTCGTGGTGCTCACCAGCAACGGGGAACGCGAGTTCCCGCCGGCGTTCCTGCGCCGCTGCGTCCGGCTGCGGCTGCGCCGCCCCCAGCGGGACCAGCTCACCGACATCGTCCGCGCCCACCTCGGCCCGGCCGCCGAAGGCGCCGAACCCCTCATCGACCGCTTCCTGACCCGCGCCTCGACCGGCGAACTCGCCACCGACCAACTGCTGAACGCGCTCTACCTGACCGGCGTCGCGGGCCTGGACCCGGCCTCCCGCGACGAACTGGCCGAGCAGCTGATGCCGTACCTGAGCGCAGCCGCGGACGGCGATGGGTTCTGAGCGGGGGGCGGGCGCCCGGGGG